>NC_014136.1:600000-927500 GCF_000092505.1 Leuconostoc kimchii IMSNU 11154 | reverse complement strand
TTTATCAGTCCTACAACCCCAACATGCAAGCACGTTGGTTTGGGCTCTTCCCATTTCGCTCGCCGCTACTTAGGGAATCGATTTTTCTTTCTGCTCCTGCTGCTAATGAGATGTTTCAGTTCACAGCGTATTCCGTCAATAGCCTATGTATTCAACTATTGACAACTCTTTTCGAGTTGGGTTTCCCCATTCGGAAATCTCTGGGTCATAGCGTACTTACCGCTCACCAAAGCTTATCGTAGTTAGTCACGTCCTTCATCGGCTCCTAGTGCCAAGGCATCCACCACGCGCCCTTATTAACTTAACCGTCACAACCGTAGTTGTGCTTTAAGTTTATGAGTTGGTCATTTTTCAGACCTGCGATTAAACCGTTCTTGTTTCAGAACTTTTTGTGTTGTTTCTCGGTTCAATTTAATAATTTTTAATTATTTAAAAGAATTTGTTACTATTCAGTTTTCAATGTACAACCCTTGGTCACCTCGCGGCCACCAATGGAGAATAGCGGGATCGAACCGCTGACCCCCTGCTTGCAAAGCAGGTGCTCTCCCAGCTGAGCTAATTCCCCATAGGTTCATCTTTGACCATGACACCTATTTCGGTATCACACTCAAAACTAAACAAAACTTTGATTCAAACGCTTGACACTTAAGTCCCTGTCACTTTCCGTTTATCCTTAGAAAGGAGGTGATCCAGCCGCAGGTTCTCCTACGGCTACCTTGTTACGACTTCACCCCAGTCATCTGTCCTGCCTTAGACGGTTCCCTCCTTACGGTTAGGCCACCGGCTTTGGGCATTACAAACTCCCATGGTGTGACGGGCGGTGTGTACAAGACCCGGGAACGTATTCACCGCGGCGTGCTGATCCGCGATTACTAGCGATTCCGACTTCGTGCAGTCGAGTTGCAGACTGCAGTCCGAACTGAGACGTACTTTAAGAGATTAGCTCACCTTCGCAGGTTGGCAACTCGTTGTATACGCCATTGTAGCACGTGTGTAGCCCAGGTCATAAGGGGCATGATGATCTGACGTCGTCCCCGCCTTCCTCCGGTTTGTCACCGGCAGTCTCGCTAGAGTGCCCATCTGAATGCTGGCAACTAACAATAAGGGTTGCGCTCGTTGCGGGACTTAACCCAACATCTCACGACACGAGCTGACGACGACCATGCACCACCTGTCACTTTGTCTCCGAAGAGAACACTTCTATCTCTAAAAGCTTCAAAGGATGTCAAGACCTGGTAAGGTTCTTCGCGTTGCTTCGAATTAAACCACATGCTCCACCGCTTGTGCGGGTCCCCGTCAATTCCTTTGAGTTTCAACCTTGCGGTCGTACTCCCCAGGCGGAACACTTAATGCGTTAGCTTCGGCACTAAGAGGCGGAAACCTCCTAACACCTAGTGTTCATCGTTTACGGTGTGGACTACCAGGGTATCTAATCCTGTTTGCTACCCACACTTTCGAGCCTCAACGTCAGTTACAGTCCAGTAAGCCGCCTTCGCCGCTGGTGTTCTTCCATATATCTACGCATTCCACCGCTACACATGGAGTTCCACTTACCTCTACTGCACTCAAGTTGTCCAGTTTCCAATGCCTTTCCGGAGTTGAGCTCCGGGCTTTCACATCAGACTTAAACAACCGTCTGCGCTCGCTTTACGCCCAATAAATCCGGATAACGCTCGGGACATACGTATTACCGCGGCTGCTGGCACGTATTTAGCCGTCCCTTTCTGGTATGGTACCGTCACACTAAAATCATTCCCTATTCTAGCTGTTCTTCCCATACAACAGTGCTTTACGACCCGAAAGCCTTCATCACACACGCGGCGTTGCTCCATCAGGCTTGCGCCCATTGTGGAAGATTCCCTACTGCAGCCTCCCGTAGGAGTTTGGGCCGTGTCTCAGTCCCAATGTGGCCGATCAGTCTCTCAACTCGGCTATGCATCATTGTCTTGGTGAGCCTTTACCTCACCAACTAACTAATGCACCGCGGATCCATCTCTAGGTGACGCCGTAGCGCCTTTTAACTTTATATCATGCGATACTAAGTTTTATTCGGTATTAGCATCTGTTTCCAAATGTTATCCCCAGCCTTGAGGCAGGTTATCCACGTGTTACTCACCCGTTCGCCACTCGCTTGAAAGGTGCAAGCACCTCTCGCTGCGCGTTCGACTTGCATGTATTAGGCACGCCGCCAGCGTTCATCCTGAGCCAGGATCAAACTCTCAATTTAAATGAATTTAAATTCATTGTTTGAAGATGTACTCTTCGATTAAACTGACTAATTGCTATATCTCTATAACGACTATCCGTTTATTGTTTGTTACGAATTGACTTCGCAAATTTGTTTCTGTTACTCTCGTAACAGCGACAGATTCGTTTGTTCAAAGTTTTGTTCAGTTTTCAATGTGCTACGCGTTATCTCTCTGAGACAACTATATTATCTTACCACGCTCAACTCGCTTTGTCAACTACTTCTTTTAACTCTTTCTCAGAACTTCTTGAATTAGTTGCCTCTATCGCCTCGCGTCCTTCGTAAGAACATATATTAATATACCAACTTTTTCCCCACCCGTCAACTACTTTCGCTCCCCTTTTTTATCCTATCGCTTTTCTCTTTCTTTAACCGCCACTTTACTGATTACCGTTCGTCTTTTACCCCTCTTTTTCCCCTTCCTTTCTTTTTTACATTCGCTTTATTTATTTCCCCTTTACTCTTCCTTAATATTTTATTGTAACGTTAATTTCAAATCATCCGGTCGAATCAACTTAAATCTTGTCATAAATAACCATTTTAGGAAAAACGCCAATATAATAGGCAAGACAATGAATGTAATCAAAACACTAAATACAGCGCTGACTGATTTATCTGATAAATTAAATGCAGTTAAGGGTCCAATTAATCCTGAAAAGCCAAACCCAGCTGAAGCCGGCGTCCCTTTAATATTGAAAAGTGTTGCCACGACACCCATCATCATAGCACCGATTGTTGTGGGAATAAATAGTTTTGGCTTTGTTAACATGTTAGCCATCTGTATTTTAGGGGAACCAATAAAATGTGCCAAAGTGCCACCAATAGGATTTACTTGTGCACCCATTGCGGCTAAGGTAAAACTAGCAACGACGATGCCTGCATTAGCAGCACCCGACCCGATGCCTGTCAAATTTATGGCCATCGCAATACCTACCGACGACAATGGTGAAACAATTAAAAATGCAAAAGTACCACCAAGAACTGCACCCAGAACTATTGGGGTAAATTCTGTTGCATATGCGATTGTCGTACCAATAAACACCTGAACTTGACGCAATGGGTCTAGCGTTGCTAACCCAATACCACCCGCAACAATTAAAACAACTAAGGGTTGTAATAACATTTTCAAGTGACCAAATATATTTTCTGTCAACTTAACAAGTGCTGTTGCAATAACTGCAATAAGTAAAATATTTAAGATAACACCAGTACCAGCTATAACCATGCCATCTTTTGCTTGTGTAACAACAGCTGATGATACAAACATAGCTAGTGCAATAGAACCTGAATCAATTGATGACAATTTAAAAATTTGTCCGACAGCAAAACCAGCCACAAGTGGTAAGGTGCTCTGAATAAGTGTCGTCATGAAAGCAACTTTAGCTGCCACAGGATTTCCCGCAAATAACAAAAGCAACTGACTAACTAAAGCACTGGGTATTAATGTAATGACAATCCCCAAACTCGTACCATTTAAAACTTTGACAACAAACTTTCGAACACGATATGATGGCGTGTTATGCATAGTTTCTACTGTGTTTCGTATCCTTCTATTCATCTATTTTCCCTCATTATTAATATGTATGCGCAAAAAGCGCTTAGTTATACTTCATGTTCAAATTAGTAATTTTTTCTTGTATATCACTACACACCATGTATCATCACAAGTATTACATAAAGAACAATATACGATCCTTTTGTATAATTTCGACACTCCCTCAGTTAATCAAACCTCTTGATATCACACGCGTGCATCATATTTGACTGTCTAGATATTAATTTAGATGATTCGATTATCCTGAAGGTAGTCACTCAATCTTGACATTGCCTCTTGCAAAGTTGCTAACGAGGCCGCATAGCTTAATCGAATATATCCCTCACCCCCTGGACCAAAAGCACTCCCTGGTACTACCGCAAGCTTGTTTTTGAATGCCAAATCACGTGCGAATTCAACATCATTCTGATGATAACCTGCTGGTATTTTAGCAAAAATATAAAAAGCACCTGCTGGTTTTGGTATTTTAAATCCTAAGTTCGTCATCGTTTGATAAACAAAGTCACGACGTTCCTGATAAGCAGCTTTCATCGTCAGTGTATCTTGACGGCCAGTTTCAGTTCCTAATGCTTCGGCTGCCGCAGCCATAGCAGTGTTATTAGCTGTTGTAATGGTGAATTGGTGAATAAGACTAAACTTGGTCACTAACTCGGCTGGTGCTGCTAAAAAGCCAATTCGATAGCCGGTCATTGCATGCGACTTAGATACGCCATTTAAAATAATTGTTTGTTCCGGTAAGTACTTAGCCATCGACACATGCGTTGTTTCATAAGTCAGTTCGGAATATATTTCGTCTGAAATAATGACAATATTTGTGTCACGCAAGACATCAGCGAGTGCCTGAATTTCTTGTGCACTATACGTTACACCTGTTGGATTTGAAGGAAAGTTTAATACAATAGCTTTAATACTCTCCCCATGCGTTTTAATGGCTTCCTTTAACATTTCCGGACTCAAAACAAAATCGTTACTTGATGTATCAACGAATACCGGCTCGCCACCGCCAACCAGTGTAATAGGAATGTATAGGGGGAAAATTGGCGTTGGTAATATGACCTTATCACCTTTGTTTAATAGCGACGTAAGTACAGTATAGATGGCTTCTGTGGCGCCAACTGTTACAATGATCTCACTTTCTGCATCATAGGTGACATCATAACGATCCTTTAAGAAATGCGTTGCCGCTTGACGAACCGCCAGTGTCCCATTTGAAGCTGCATAGTGTGAATCATTTTCTAAAATTGACTTTACAGCAGCCTGTTTGATGTGCTCTGGCACATTAAAGTCTGGTTCACCAAGTGTTAACTTTAAAATACCAGGAATCGCGCTGACTTCATTATCAAAAGCACGAATGGCACTTGGTTGCACACGCGCCAAATTATGATTCAATCCTGATAATAGTGTTTGTTTTGCTACGGGCATATTTTTTCTCCTACATTCTAATCTAACAAAAACGCACATACGGACCATTCCGAATGTGCGTTAGTTCTATAGCTGAACTCACTGCGGCATTCGATGTCTGTTACCATCTAAATACCACTGCAAAATGCTTTTGGTAATCAGAGGGCTACCCGAAATACCAAAAGTAAAATTGATTTGAATTTTTTTTACACATGTTTGTCATTTGTTAAAAACCTTCAATTTTTTTATGAGATAATTATAATATTTTTTAATGTATTTGTCAAATAAAAATTATAACGTAGTAGTTCTAGCATAAAATTGAACTATGTACCATTCCTCAAAAGCGGTCACTTTTGAGGAATGCTACGCCCGTTCATAATATCATTGACTAATAGATCAAGCCGGACCTTAGTACGTGACCAGTCATCATTCTCTAGTTCATAGGCGATATGTTGCAATGCAGTTGGTAACGTGACATCACGCAAGAATTCAGGTGACGAGACCCGTTGCTTAACAGCAGTAGGATCATCCCCGCGCACTTGTACCCGTTCCACTAAAACGTCAGGGCTAGTAACAGTCACAAAAATAATGATCGCTTGCTCCCCCAACTCTTTGGCGTAGGTAATTGCACCAGCAGTGTCCAATACGATAGTAATGTATGGATTTTTTTGCCACGCTAGCTCAAGACCTTCATAAGAAGAACCATATTGTGAACCTGCATATGTCACACGTTCCAGAAAGTGTTTCTTTTCAAAAGAAACCTCGTTCTCGAAATAATAGGACACGCCATCCATTTCTCTATCACGAGGTGCACGCGTTGTATGGGTAATAACGCGTGGCATACGATAATTATCTTGTAAATATCGTGCAATTGTTGTCTTACCGACACCAGTTGCGCCTGTAATTACAAAGACCTTATTGTTTTTCATTTACCTTCATTCCTTACTTTTTCTATTGTAACGTATCTTGCCATTCAAAGTTAGACATTCAGTACCTAAATTGTTAAAATAATAGTTATGATTAAATTAAAATAATATGGGAGAAACTTTATGTCCATCTTTTCGAGAGCATTTAAACGAGAATCTGTTGATAGTTATATACAAGCAGATTCTCATATGACACGTGTTTTAACAACAAGAGATTTGATTGGCTTAGGCGTTGGCACAGTCATTGGTACCGGTATATTTATTTTACCAGGCCATGAAGCTGCGCAGAATGCAGGACCGGCCGTATCTGTTGCATTCTTAATTGCCGCTATATTTTCAGGGTTATCAGGTATGGCATTTGCTGAATTTTCATCCGCCATGCCTGTTGCTGGATCCGCGTATTCTTATGGTACAGTTGTTTATGGCGAAATTATTGGCTGGTTACTTGGTTGGTCTTTAATTTTGGAATATTTTCTAGCCGTTTCCGCTATTGCTACTGGTTTTTCTGCTTATCTGAATAATCTATTAATCACATTTGGTATTCATATACCAAAGTCTTTACTCGCCGGTCCAATGGAAGGTGGTATTGTTAATTTATTTGCCGTCTTAATCATCTTGCTAGTTACTGTTATTTTATCACGCGGTTTAAATGCTTCCAAAAAAATTGAAAATGGTGCTGTAATCTTAAAAGTTGTCATTCTCGCCTTATTTATTATCGGTGGCTCATTTTTCATTAAACATACAAATTACGTCCCCTTTTATCCTAAAGAATTCCATTCTGGTTTTGGTGGTTTAAATGGTATATGGGCAGCTACTGCCAGTATTATCTTTGCCTTTCTCGGATTTGATACAATTGCCGCACATGCTGCCGAAGTGAAAAACCCACAAAAAACAATGGCTCGTGGTATTATCGGCACAGTTATTATTTCAGCCTTACTTTACGTCCTGTTCTCAATCGTTCTAACAGGTATCGTGAACTACAAAAAACTTGGCGTTGATGACCCTGCTGCGTTTGCTCTACAAGCTATTCACCAAACACAATTCTCTGTTGTTATTACCGTAGGGGCTCTTGTTGGTATGTTCACCGCTATTCTAGCGCTGGTTTATGCGTCATCGCGACTCACCTACTCATTTGGTCGTGATGGCCTACTACCACGTGGCTTGGGTAAGATATCAGGAGGATCACGGTTACCAGTGAACGCATTAATTCTTGCTGTGATTGTTGAATCCATTTTTGCTGGCCTAATCCCGTTGAACACATTAGCTAGCCTAATTAATGCTGGCACATTATTGGCCTTCATGTTTATTAACTTCGGCATCCTAATATTGCGCCGTCGAAAAGATTTATCACATGATGGCTTTAAAGTACCCGGTTATCCTTTAGTCCCACTTGTTGCAGGCGTGATCAGTTTACTACTGATTACAAAATTACCTGTAGAAACACTAGAATTATTTAGTGTTTGGTTAGTTCTGGGTATTATCTGGTACTTTGCTTATGGTATCCGTCATTCAAAACTATCATAAAATAAAAACGTAGTTGGAAAATTCCAACTACGTTTTTATTTTTGATTATCATACCATTCATGTGCCATTGACCAAATTAAATGTCCTTGACTATCTGGCGTTTCTCGTTGTTTAAAACCCAAACGTTCAGCCACATGGCGACTTTGGATATTATCAATGTCATGACTTAGCCAAATGTAATTTAGACCCAATTCATCAAAACCAATTTTTAGTAACTTGCCTATGGCTTCATTCATGAAACCCTGTCCTCGCTGAACCGGCGTCAAAACGTAACCTATTTCAGCAGTCCTGTTATCAATTTTTTGGCGAAAATCAATACTGCCTATAAGTTTATTGGTACCACGTAAAGCAATACCATATTTTTTAGTGCCTACAACATCTTGCCAAAAATAGCCTTTAATCGCCCGGTTCTCGACGTCTGCGATGCTATGACTCAACGTACCAGATAACCATTTAGCAGTAGCTTCATCACCTAACCATTGGTACATCTGTGGTGCGTCAGTTAGCAAAACATTTCTTAATAACAGACGTTCTGTTGTGATTGTTTTATAATGCTCGATTGTCTTCATTTTGCCTTTTGATAGGAAAACCCCGAAAATAGTTTTCGGGGTGATTTATTATAATAATGGTGTTTTACGACGTAAATATGATTCAACTAACTTTTCATAAATTCCAGGTTCAACACTATCTAATGCAGGTCCCAAAACGTCCATTGCTTTATCGAAATTATAATCGCGTTCATAGAACATCCGTGCTTGTTCACTCGCTGCGGCCACACGATCACTTGTCGTACGATATCGATTGGCATATTGCAACAATTGCTCTGTTAACGTTGCTTGATCAACTAGAGTATTTGTCTTTTCTTTTAGTGTGTCAATGTCTGCTGAAACAATATTAAGTTGTCTCTGCACCTCGTCCATGTCTATGAGATGTGCCTGTAAAGATTTTGCCAATCTTTCTAGCTCATTAGATACAGCAAAGAAATATTCCAAGTAATTGGCCGGTAATCCTGGTAAGTTCATACGCTCAACCGCTTGTTTAATATCCTCAATTTGATGTTGATATTCACCACCAAGCTGTCGTGCAGAATGTTGTGCTTTTTCAAGTCCTGATATTTTTTCCCAAATTTCAACTTGTTGCGCCTCAATTTCAGAAAAATGCTGTAATTGCCCATCTTGTTTGGCTCTTAATTCACTAAACGACATTTCAGAAGCTTCAAGTAGGTCGTCATTGTGATTAACTTGTTCTTCTAAAGCATTAATTTGCTCTAATAGGTTCCGTCTCGTTTCTAGCTCCTTGTGATTGAATTGGAAAACTTGTCCTAACTGATCTAATTCTAATGCTAATTGACTATTTTGTTCACGCAATCGCAATAACGTTGAAGATAACTGATCAGCATTTTTAATCACTTGCTTGCGTGCACTAATTTCTGTTTCCATCATATCGTATAATGTTTCGATACGTCGCTCAATATAGCCGTTTTGTTCTGAAACCTCTTTTAGCTTTAATTCGCCTAACAATTGTAATACCTGTTGTCTCTGTTCATCGATGGCATGTAACTCTTGTTCAAGCGTATCGTTTGGGAAAACATAACCCTTTTCAACCAAGTCTGCATGACCCTGAACTAATTCATTCAATTGGTCGACATAAACTGTGTCTAATTTTTCAAACAACGCTGGAATATCAGCCATCATATTTTCCATCTGTGTGGTTTCCATGGCCAGTTGTTCATATATATCAGAAGCTGTAGCGTGATCGCCCTCTTCCGTCAGGCGTGTAAATTCGTCGTAATCGGCTTCAAGCTGTTTTAAGAATGTGTCTAACGCTTTATTTGCTGGACCAAACTTAAAATTTTCAGCCAATAATCGTTTGCGCAAGTCATCATATTTCTTTTTCAAATCATTAATGGCCTCACGATGCGCTTCATTAATTTTCTTTAATTCCGTTAAGCCGCTACGCACTGAATTAATTGTATTTTCCGTGTCATCTACCATAGATTCCAAACGAATTAATTCATGCCTTGTCTTAATAAAATTAATCCCACGCGCCTCAAAAAGCACAAGGTTGACCTGTTGATCAATTTTTAGAAACTTATTATTCTTAACATCATTAAAAGCACTTTCTAAACTCTGATATTCTTTCAAAGATTGTCCAGTTAACGCTAATTTACGGCCTTCAACCAATTCCTCGCGAACCTTCAAAGACTCTAATTGCTCTTTTTTAGTTTTAAATGTGTTAACTTTGCTTATCGTTGTACGCTGCATGACAAAAATCGCCAAATATGCAATGACAACAATACCTAAAACAACTGCTAATATCGTTAAATTCATGTGTTTTTATCCCAGTTTTATTGATAACCCTATTCTATCACGCCACCTCAGGTAATGCCGAATATGTGTATTTTTTTGACAAATCTAAAATGGTTTACACCTTTCTTAATAACTTGCTTATTAACACACTTTCTGTTACCATTGAAAGAAGTTGTTAATTGAGTAGCAGTAAACAAAGAAGCGCGTCAACAACGCCCCAAATCGTTAGTAAGGCCATTGCTACTGGTTCTGAGAAACGTCAAGTTCGGCGCTGCACGCATCTGGTGTTTACCCCTCAAAGTGCGACAAATTACATTTTGGAGGACATATACATGTCACGTTATACAGGTCCAAAGTGGCGTATTTCACGTCGCTTAGGTGTTTCATTGTCTGGTACTGGAAAAGAATTATCACGTCGCGCCTACGCGCCTGGTGATCACGGTGCAGGCCGTCGTGCCAAGGTTTCTGAATATGGTACACAATTGCGTGAAAAGCAAAAGTTGCGTTTCACTTATGGTTTGACTGAACGTCAATTCCACTCTTTGTTTAACAAAGCTGGTAAGATTCGTAAGGGTACACATGGTACTAACTTCATGATCTTGTTGGAACAACGTCTAGACTCACTTGTTTACCGTTTAGGTTTGGCTACAACACGTCAACAAGCTCGTCAATTAGTAAACCATGGTCATATTTTAGTTGATGGTAAGCGCGTTGATATTCCTTCATTCAGTGTAACACCTGGTCAAGTTATCTCAGTTCGCGATAAGTCAAAAACTATTGTGCCTATACAAGTAGCTGTTGAATCAGTTGTGGCACATCCACAATTCGTTTCATTTGATTCTGAAAAACTTGAAGGCTCATTAGTTCGTTTGCCAGAACGTGAAGAATTAGATGCTGACATCAACGAAGCGTTGATTGTCGAATACTACAACCGTTTGGGTTAATATCTTAATTCATGCAATTGAAACGTCACCTTTCGGTGGCGTTTTTGTTTTGTTTGTATTGCCATTTGAATATAACGTATAATAGACTTATCAAAACGCAATGGAGAAAATCTATGGATATCAATGAACGCATACAGCAAGACCAGCATGGCGGTCACTCACAAATTAATCCAGATGAACAACGACGCTATCTCGGTACTTTTCGCGAACGTGTGATTGTTGCAATAAAAACATCACAACTCAATAGCACTCAAATTCAAACACAATTTGAAACAGCTTTAAAGTCACACAGCATAGGTAAAGTACTGATTAACCAACAACTTGCTCAAGATAATTTTACAACTTATGTTGCCATTGCCACACGTACAAAACATCCTTTTACACTATTATCTCATACGGATGAATCTTCAAATGAAGAGGATCCTATTGCTGTTTTATTAGCAGCCGACACTGCAATCAACATTGATCATATTTATTTAAGCTAACTACTCTTGATAGAAAGGAGTGCGTTCACTATATGACTAGGCAAGCTGTTTATGATACAACTAACAGTTGTCTAGTCACTAGTGACGCTTTTATATTATGCAGCAACCTCTTGCGTATCGTATGCGCCCTACTAAAATTGAAGACATTGTTGGTCAAACACACTTAGTTGGTGAAGGAAAAATTATCCGGCGCATGGTTGATGCGATGCGGCTAAGTTCCATGATTTTATATGGTCCACCCGGAACTGGCAAAACCTCGATTGCTTCAGCGATTGCTGGATCTTCGAAATACGCTTTTCGTATGTTAAACGCTGCAACAGACAGTCAAAAAGATCTGCAAATTGTTGCTGAGGAAGCGAAAATGTCAGGGACAGTTGTCCTATTACTTGATGAAATTCATCGTTTAAATAAGGTGAAACAGGATTTTTTATTACCACATTTAGAATCTGGTAGCATCATTCTCATTGGTGCCACAACAGAAAACCCATACATTAATGTCACACCTGCTATTCGATCTCGAACACAAATTTTTCAAGTCAATCCACTTACTGAGGCGGATATTCAAGCAGCTATTGTACGTGCACTAGCTGACAAAAAAAACGGCCTTGGTGAATATAATGTTATGCTCGAAGATAACGCCATGTCACATTTATCACGTGCGACTAATGGTGATTTACGTAGTGCACTAAATGGCTTAGAATTAGCTGTTTTATCAACCAAGCCAGCTAATGACGATAACATTATTCATATTACATTACCTATTATCGAAGAAACCGTCCAACGCAAAGCTTTATCTGCTGATAAAAATGGTGATGCACATTATGATGTCATTTCTGCTCTACAGAAATCTATTCGTGGCTCTGATGTTGATGCTGCACTCCATTATGCTGCTCGTATTATTATGTCTGGCGATTTAGCGATTTTAGCCCGACGACTAACCGTTATCGCTTATGAAGATATTGGTTTGGCTAATCCGGCTGCTGCGCAACATGCTGTTACAGCAATCAATGCTGCCCAATCACTAGGCCTTCCTGAAGCACGCATTCCTTTCGCTAATGCTATTATCGAGTTAGCTCTTTCACCAAAATCTAATGCTGCTTATTTAGCCATTGACAGTGCAATAAGTGATATTAACGCCGGGAAAACATCAGATATCCCCAACCATTTAAAAGATTCCCACTATAAAGGCGCAGCTGATTTGGGCCATGGTACAAATTATAGTTATCCGCATGATTTTGATAATGATTGGGTGCCTCAACAGTATCTCCCAGACAGTATTAAACAAGCAAAATATTTTCAACCAAAGGGAAATTCCAAAATTGAACAAGCATTTAAAGATATTTATAACTCATTAAAACAACAGCAAAGCAAGGGATTAAAATAGCGATTGTTTTAAAATGTCAAGACTGGTTGTCATAACATTTTAGCTGTATAATATATAATGAATTACCCAGGTATACGCATTGTTACATCATCAGCTTTTTCCTTACAACCTTTATTTCACGGATGGGAATTTTTGATTCAAAAGATCTGCCCTTTCATTCGGTAATCTGATGAACAAGATGAACCAACCACCTCGACAATTTCGAGGAAAACCTGCGTAACGATTAACGGTACCACGAGTATTCCGGGCATGTCCCGTGCGTCTACAATTGTAGGCGCTTTTTTATTAATAAAATTTAGATAGCAAAACGCTATTATTTTTTCAATGTAAGCGGTATACTTAATGTATAAACAAACTAAAGGAGAATTCTCATGACAGCAAACTATAACAACATTTTAGTGCCTATGGATGGTTCTAAGGAATCAGAAGCAGCACTCGTTCGTGCTATTGAATTGACCAAAGATGCTGGTGATAGTGGTATTTTGTCAATTTTGAACGTCATTGATACACGTGCTTTTCAAAATGTCGCAAGCTTCGATGATACAATGGTTGAAGCTGTTTCTGACGAGACACGTAAGACACTTGATCGCTATAAGCAACAAGCGCTTGATGCTGGCATTAAAAACGTCGATTATTTGATTGAATATGGTTCTCCCAAGGCGTTGATCGCCAAGGATGTACCAAATGAAGTTAATGCTGATATTATTGTTATTGGTGCCACCGGTTTAAACGCCGTTGAACGCCTAGTTATCGGTTCTGTAACAGAATTCGTTACACGAACAGCTAAGGTTGATGTCTTAGTTGTTCGTGGCTAATCCATCAGTTATTAACTGTCTCAGTAGTTTACACAAACATTTTTCATTATTTGCCAACTACCATCCTTGTTGAATGGTAGTTGGCTTTTTAATTTGTGTTTCATCACAATAAAAAAAGCCGAAAGTTAAAGCAACTTTCGGCTTTTTTATTACGACTTATTAATGGTCTCTACGATAACAGTTAAAATTGTACTGTATCTAATGCTGCTAATCGCTCTTCTGCAACTTGACGATTAGACAAGAAAGCTGCAATATGTGCATAGTGTATATGACGCTGTGCAGCAAGTTCATTGCCTCTTTTTTTCTCAATGTTGCCTAACATCTCACCTAGATCTGGTGCCCAGAACAAGTCAACACGCTTACGTAGAGCTAATAATCCTTCTTCTAACAAGTCAGCCGCCTTATCAAGCTCATTTTGTTCAACCAAGAATTCAGCGTAGTACTGACGCCCCTGCAATGCACCATGAAACTCTAATTCATTTGCTGTTAGCAGATCTGGTTCTAGTTCAAAAGCTAATTTAAACTTATCTTTAGCTTCTTGTATATCTCCTTGTAGATAATAGCTTGTTGCCATTTGACGATATGCATAGAATAAGTAAAAATCACCCAAAGATGGTGTTTTCTTATCAACAGCCAAATTAGTGAAATGAATAACCTGTTCAAAATCTTTCTTATTGTAACAAGCATCTGCTGCTTTTAAAATATAATAAGCTTGAATCGTAGGTTGGTTTTGACTTAAAGCCTTTTCAAATTCTGCAAACTCAGATAATGCATCATGCTTCATTTGCAAAATAACTTTACCTAACAATTCTTTAGCTTTTTGCGTCAAAAAGTCTCCCGATACAAACTCTGATATATCTAAGTTTAGTCGATCAAGTATCGCCAACAAAACATCAGCATTAGGCACACGATTTTGATTTTCAACCAAAGAAATCGTAGCTTGTGTTGTAATCCCTTCGGCTAACTCCACTTGTGACAAGCTCATTTTTTTACGCGCTGCGCGAATTGCTTTACCATCAAAATTATCTTTTCTACTATTTTTTACCATTAGTTAAATTTCCCTATCTTTTCTTCGCCCAAAGTCACAAATTTATAGCTCAATTGTGCGTTCTTTTCAAATTCTTCAAAGCCATATGTGATCATCATGTCAACAAGCTTTGCATTATCAATATCTGAATAGTCCCATAATCGCTTAAAGAGCGACATATTGGTAAACCCAGGTAATGTGTTTGGCTCACCAAGATATGGCACATTATTTTCATCTAACAAAAAGTCCATACGTGCTTCACCACGTAAATTTAAGACTTTATAAGACTTGATAGCCATTGCCTTGACTTCTTCTGTTACCTCTTTTGGTAGCTGAGCAGGAATTTCGAAGTAAACTGCTGAATTGTCGACAAACTTATTATTGTAATCATACCAGCCATCACCTTCACCCTGTTCAGGAACAGTGTGTGCCCCAATTTCTGATACGATTGGCTCTTCGTTACCAATAACACCCACTTCTAATTCTCGTGGTCCTTTAACAGCCTGTTCAATCAAAACTTTGTAATCGTATTGGAATGAATCTGCTAATGCCGTTTCAAATTCTACTGCGTTTTTGACCCGTGAAATACCAACAGATGACCCTTGATTAGCCGCCTTGACAAATACAACTGAACCTAGTTCATTGGTTATTTTATCCCAAGTCCAATCCTTAGCTGTCTCAGTATCAATTACTATGTAATTGGTATTACGAATGTGATTAACGGTTAACAATTCTTTAGTTAAAACTTTGTCAAAACTAACCGCATGCCCACGCAAAGGAGCCCCAACATATGGTTTGTTTAATAACCTAAACAGCCCCTGCAATGTCCCATCTTCACCTAAATTACCATGAACAACTGGGAAGAATATATCAAAATCACCGCCGTTACGCAAAGCATTAATGCGCGCCAACGGGTCACTAGTGTCTACTTTAGCCATATAAGCATCCACAATCGGTTGCTCATCAGCCAACGCTAATATTTTTTTAGAACTTTCAGGGTCCAAAAAATAACCGTTTTGTGCAATAGCGAAAACTGTTACATCATATTTTCCTGTTGCCATAATCGCATCATAAAAATTTTGAGCAGAACGTTTTGATACGTCGTGTTCTGATGAATTACCGCCAAATAATAAAGCCACATGTTTTTTATTCATTAGTTTTACTCCAAATTTTATTATATCAAAATTAAGTAATATTAAGCAAGATATATTAATTAAGTCAAATATCCTTTTGTTTGTTCCACATAATCATAAATTGATTTGGGCACATTTTGTGCGCCAGTTAAAATAATAGCATGAAAAAATCGCGTACGATTATACAATTGATGCCAATTGGCCTCAGTTGCAATATTTTGTCGCGTAACCAAGTCCTTACGCCATAATTTTAACGTGATCAACACATAATCGCAATACAAGCGATGCGCATTGGCTGCATATATCACAACTTCAACAAGGCGTTCTGTCTCGCCCATCATTAATGGCAACTTTAGTTCACGATAACCAGCTAACATACTCGCTAACACAAATAATTTATCAGCACGTACTAGCTTAGGCATCAACATAATCTCAGATACAACATTGCCAATATGCGTGAAAGCATGTGCCCAACCATTAGTATTAATAAAGCCACGTGTGTCTCGTTCTAAAATGGCATATAAAGCCACTTGATCGATAATTCTTGATAGTTGTATATCTGTCAAAAATGGTTTTTTAGTTCGTTGTATGAATAGTAAGAGTGACAGCATTAACATGCTGAACGATCGTCGATAAATACCATCATTAGCACGCTCAAATATGTGAGCAAATAGCTGGTCGTCTGAGACAAAATAATTAGCTAACATCGACATCTGTGCTTCTGAGATTAAATTTTTTTGAATTATATCACTTAGAAAAACAAAAGCACCATTATCGCGATATTTTGCTGTTGGATTCGCTAATTGCTCCGCTATAGCCATCAAAACATCGTCAGAGATATTGGTATCATCAGACAAACCATCTGAAAGGACGTCACCCTCAGATGGTTGCTGTCGATACATCTGCATATATGACAGAATCTCATCATCATTTTTAGGCGTGAGAACAGGTGTTACAGGCAATAAGTCTAAATGACCAACGATTTCTGATATAGCTTCTCCTAGCGATTGAAAAACTTCTCCCTCACGCGTTTTATGACGCAAGTTGATCATTTTTTGTTGTAATTCTTCTAGTTCAGTCATTAAATTGAAAATCCTGTCAATTCTGTAAATGTAGCGTTTTGCTGCTGATAACCTATTGTTAATATTAATCCAACACCGATTAAGTTACCCAATAGTGACGAGCCACCCTGTGAAATAAAGGGTAATGGGATACCGGTCAAGGGCAACAATCCAATGCTCATACCAATATTTTCAAATACATGGAAAAGCACCATCATGACGACACCAGTTGCAATGTAAGCATAAAAAGCATTTTGTGCTTTAAATGTCGCACGAATCAATCGATAGATTAATCCAAAATATAATGCAATCAATAGCGCGCCACCAATAAATCCGAAACTCTCTCCAATAACTGAAAAGATCATATCAGACTCTCGAACGGGAACATAGACTTTTAAATCACCAAAACCATTTCCCGTTAACTGACCAGAACCAATTGCTTTTAAACTTTGATATGTCTGATAACCTGAGGCTGATGTGTCTTGATCAGGATGCAGCCAAGTTTGAATACGATCAAATTGGTATAACTTAAAACCCAATGCATCTAGAATGACTTTCCCTGTAGCTGAAGTAACTAAGGCTAATAGCGTCGCACCAACGACTGCCGCAGCCGCGATAACTGGTGCTAAAATTCGCCAAGTAACACCTGATACTAGCGCAACACCACCAAAAATAGCAATAAATACCAGCAAGGTTCCTAAGTCATTTTGTAAAGCAATTAATGCAGCAACAGGCAAGAACCAGAGTGCCATTTTACCCAACAGAAGCCAATCAGTCATTGTGTTATGTTGTTCGTATAGACGATTATGCTCTGCTACAACACGACTAAGCATCAAAATAAACGCGGGTTTAACCACCTCTGACGGTTGGAACGAAATAGGTCCTAACACAAACCATGATTTAGCACCCGTTGCATCGGCCATTGGCTTATTATAGAAAATCAACACGGCAACAAGCAGAAAAACACCCAAACCATAAGCGACTGGCGCTAATCGCCAAAGTTGTGAGGCATCAAAGCGTAACAAGAACAATATGATTATTGCGCCAATAACCCAAAATAACCCTTGTACAATAGTTGTTCGGACCGCCATTTGCACTGTACCATATTGTGAATGTAGTGCTGCTTGATAAACAGAGCTCAAACCAATGATCATAAATAACAGAAGCGCTAAAATAATACCCCAGTCTAATTCTGAAGCTGATGTGCGATTACTCATTTGTCTTGATGGTATCTGTTGCATGTTGGTGTTACCTCGTTTATGTATAAACCCTCATCATTTAATATGATAAGGGTTTTTGTCATAATTAATATTATTGATACAAATTAAAACTTGCCAAAATAGCTTGAAGCGCTTCATCTTGATTTTTTGCTTGATTAATAACTGCCTGTTGACCAAAGTAGCCAACAAAGCCACGATCAGCCTGCTCAATGTGCCCAACTGGCTTTTTATCAACCAATACTTGTATTTGTTTGTCGCCTTCTACGAGATCAACATCAAAATTTTGATTTTTTTTACGCATTCTTATAACCCTTTATGGTTTGATTTCATGTGTTCAAGCAGCGCACCAGCACCCTTAGCAACATTATCAAGCGGAGAATCCGAAACAACTACTGGTACTTCTAGTGCATCCGCTAATAATTGATCCATACCATGTAACAATGCACCACCACCCGTCAACATAATACCACGATCAATGATATCAGCGGCCAATTCAGGTGGTAGTTTAGCTAAAACAGAATGCGCAGCACGAACAATTTGCTGTAATGTATCATGCAACGCCTCTTCAACTTCATTAGAATGAATGGTAATTGTTTTGGGCATACCCTCAAAATTGTCACGACCACGGACCTCCATTGTCAATGGTTCATCGACAGGTAACGCAGATCCAATTTGAATCTTAATTGTTTCAGCTGTTCGTTCGCCAACAATCAAATTATGTCGACGTTTCAAATAACCAACAATGTCAAAATTCATCTTGTCACCTGCTACACGGATTGACTCAGAAACGACAATATCGCCCAAAGACAGTACTGCAATATCAGAAGTACCACCACCCATGTCAATAACCATTGAGCCAATGGGCTTAAAAATATCTAAGCCTGCGCCTACAGCAGCTACTTTAGGTTCATATTCTAGGTAAACTTTTGCGCCACCAGCCTTTTCGGCTGCTTGAATAATTGCTTTACGTTCAATTTCTGTAATGTTAGTTGGGGCGCAAATCATAATATTAGGCTTTGACATAAAGCCTTTCACGTTTAGCTTGTCCACAAAGTAAGTCAACATCGCCTCGGTAACATCAAAATCTGAAATGACACCATCTTTTAAAGGCCTAACAGCGCGAATATTTCCTGGTGTACGGCCAACCATACGATAAGCCTCTGAACCGACAGCTAATACGCGATCTGTTTTATCATCTACCGCAACAACGGAGGGTTCATTTAATACGATCCCCTTGCCTTCAACATAAATGAGTACATTGGCTGTTCCTAAGTCAATGCCTATATCTTTTGCCATGTTTATTCTCCAAATTATTATTTTGATAAACGGGCACTTGTTGTGCCAACTTGCCTATATAATCTAATCAATTATACCATAGTTAGTCACTGTTTTTGGCTATTTTCAAAATACTCTAACTGACTAATAATTGTTAATTGACAGTACTTACTTGAGAAACATGAGTTATATAGGCTCTGAAAAAGGTGCACCATTCATTAAACATTATTACACTTATAAAAAGCAAAACACTAATTGTATTTTGCTTTTTATAGTACGGCACCAAACGTGAATTCTCTATGACATACAACCACTTTACTCATCTCGGCAACGTGTTTTCATGACCAAACTTCTTGGGCAATTTCCTTAATTAAATTTAATTTAGCCCATTGGCTTTCACTGGATACATCATTCCCCTCAACAGTTGATGCAAAACAACACTGTGGAGACAGTGCCAAATTTGCCAAGGGTACGTGGTTTGCAGCATCAGCCAAGCGTGCTTTAATCACATCTTTATCTTCTAAATCACTATTTTTAGTTGTTACTAACCCAAGTACAAGCTTTTTATTTTCATCACCGTGCCAGATGTCTCCTAATTTTTCAAAATCACCCGAACGTTCATCATCAAATTCCAAGAACAAACCATCAACATGCAGCTGTCCTAAAAATGTTGAGATTGCATCATAGCCACCAGTAAATAACCATGTTGATCGGAAATTACCACGACAAATATGCGTTGTAAATGTATAGTCTTCTGGCAGCGCATCAGAAATTTTGTTATTCACATATATGATTTCTTCGGCATACTGATCAAACTTAGCGCGTTTTTCGGGATCTTTTGAAGTTGCTAACGTTTGTGCAATATTTGCCCATGGGACATCATCAATTTGCAAATAACGATTTCCTAGTTCATAAAAATGTAACGCTGTGTCAATGTAAGCTTGCGCCACATCATCTAAAAATTCTTGACGATCAGTGTAATGTTCAGAATAGCCATTTAAGTATTCGTCCGTCCTGAATCAAAAATCAAGAATGAAGGTGCGGGAATCGTTTGTTTAGCTTGAATTGATGAATCATTGTATGACTTCACCAAATCTTGTAAATAGAGGTATGATTTGAAAAATGGATGATCAGGATTGAAAGCCACTTTGCCACCAATTTTAAAATCTTCAGCTGTTGTATCAACACCTTCAAATCCATAGCCTTTTGATAGGTAAAAATCAACACCCGATAAACCAACTAAGAAATCAGCATGAAACCATTTACGTGAAAATTCACCATCAGTTATCGCTTGATAGCCTAACGCAACTTGTTTTGAAACAATATCTTTGATAGCTGTTTGTTGTAATTCAAAGTCAGCATCTGCTAATTGTTGATCCAAAGGGGTATTCAAACGTGCCTCACGTAAGGCATTTGGTCTTAAAAATGAGCCGACATGATCATGAATGTATGGTGCGTTTTTGTATTGCGTTGATGTCTTGGTTGTCATAGTATTTTCTCCTAAATAATATTTCAATGTGTTAGTCATATGTATATTCATTCTATACATCACATGATAACATCAACGGCACCACTGCCCCTTAAAAAAACAGCTATAACAATATGGTTGCCATGCAAATGTGTGGGTATTTGACAATGTACTTTCATGTTATCCCCCTTTCAAATTGATATTTTTGATTAATGATATAAACATTTGTGGCATACGCTACCTTTCGGCAACAAAAAATCCCGTAGTATCAATCGATACTACGGGACGTTAAATGACGTGTTACCACCCGGTCTTTGTATAGAGCTCTCGCATATATACCTTCAAACGTACGCCTTTAACTACCTTCGAGAACATCTGTAGCAATTATCGGTTATACGTTGTTTGCTAACGGAAACACCCGTCCTTAACTTACACGTGACACATATGAGTGTCCGTTTGCTCGTATCGGTGAGAAACTCCAAGACCATTTTCCGATCCACCGTCTTACTCGCTTTCACCTATCACGAGCTCTCTATCAAGACGATACAAAGTACTTATCTTTTCAACGTTTATATTGTTACTAACAATAAACTATCAAGATATTGTTGTCAATCATGTTGCAGATATTTTTCCAGTTATTAGTCACACTCAAAAATTAGCTCAACTCTAAAATCATTTAGACAAGTTATTAACCATATTCGGCATATCTAAGACCCAATTAGTCATTGACATAAAGAAACTAGCTAACAAGTATCCACAAATAATCGCTATGACAATTTTTAAAAACATGGCTTGTGTCGGCGTGTACGGCATAAATTTAGCAAAATTAATTGGTCTAATTAACCAAAATACAAAATAAACTGCTAACAAATTAATGCTTATCATCGCAATCGGATTCATGTTGCTTCCTCTTTATTGTCTGTCGGCTGCTGACTGTTTTGCTGCCCATCAGACATCTCATCATCTTTAGGCGTTGTGCCATCTGGCAATGTTTTTTCTGTTGGCTTTTCCCATGATACAAAATCACAGTCTGGATAACGTGAGCAGCCATAAAATGTACGCTGTCGTTTTGTTTTACGTTCAATGATTTGCCCTTTGCCACACTTTGGACAGATTAATCCAATCTCTTTAACAATTGTTTGTGTATGACGACAATCTGGGAAACGTGAACATGCATGAAATTTGCCATAACGACCCATTTTAACAAGCATTGGCGCACCACAAATGTCACAATCCATTCCTGCCAATTCATCATGCATAACCACTTTTTCAAGGGTAGTTTCCGCAATTTCAAGTTCTTTCGAAAAGGGTTTAAAAAACGAATCAATCACTGGCACCCATTGTTTATCACCAGTTTCAATTTCATCTAATTCATGTTCGACACGCGCCGTGAACTTCATATTTGTCACATCTGGAAAACTATTTTCAACAATGGTTTGAACAATTTCACCAAGTTCTGTGGGAACGAACTTACGTGCATCGATTCGAACGTAATTACGACGTTGAATCGTATCCAGTGTTGGCGCATATGTCGAAGGTCGTCCGACACCATTTTCTTCCAATGCTTTTATTAGTGCTGCTTCAGAATAGCGCGCAGGAGGTAACGTAAAATGTTGCTCCGGATTAATATTTGCTAACTTAACTCGATCACCTTCTGCTAAGTCTGGTAAGGCATTATCTTTTTCTTTAGCAGCAGGATAGGCTTTTGTAAATCCTTGGAATTTCGTTTTAGACCCATTTGCTCGAAAAATAACACCGTTTTGTTCAATTGTCACAGCCATTGTATCTAAAATTTCTGGGGTCATTTGACTGGCAACGAAACGTGACCAAATTAATGAATAGAGTTTAAATTGGTCTGGAGTTAACTTGTCTTTAATGCTGCTAGGTGTGATGGTTACATCGGAAGGTCGTATTGCCTCATGGGCATCTTGCGCGCCTTCAGGTAGTTTGCCTTGTACTAATTTGTGCTGTGAATACTCTTCGCCCCATGTATCGTGAATATAGACAGCGGCAGCATGACGAGCAACTGAAGAAATACGTGTTGAATCTGTACGCATGTAAGTAATCAAGCCAATCTGTCCAATACCACGGCCTAAGTTAATGCCCTCATACAATTGTTGGGCTGCCATCATCGTCTTACGTGTACGAAAATTCAATTGTGTATTGGCTGTTTGTTGCATTGTTGCTGTCGTAAATGCTGGTTGTGGATTACGCTTACGCTCTTTAGCGTTCACCTTCATGACATCAAAATCAGCTGATTGATCAATATTTTTTAATACGCTTTGAACACTATCATTGTCCGGTAGCACTTGTTTTTTAGCGTCAAATCCATAAAATGTTGCTTTGAATTTTTGACGTGATTTTTGAAATTCAGAATCCAGAGACCAGTATTCCTCTGGCTCAAATGCTTGAATCTCACGTTCACGCGCAATAATTAATCCCAGCGCAACAGATTGCACACGCCCTGCTGATAGACCACGTTTAACCGTTTTCCAAAGAATTGGTGAAATTGAGTAACCAACCAATCGGTCTAAAATTCGTCGCGCCTGCTGCGCATCGACAAGATCTTGGTTAATTTTACGAGGTGTTTTAAAAGCATTTTTAATCGCATCTTTTGTAATTTCATTGAAAACAACACGATTGGGTTGATCAGGATCTAAACCTAAAATGTGTTGTAAATGCCAAGAAATAGCTTCTCCTTCACGATCCGGATCGCTTGCTAAATAAACGACTTTAGCGGCTTTAGCTTCTTTTCGTAATCCTTTGATTAGATCACCCTTACCACGTATGTTAATATATTTAGGATCATAGTCATTATCCACGTCAACACCAAGAGTTGATTTTGGCAAATCGCGAATATGCCCCAAACTAGCAACAACCTTATAGGTACTGCCAAGATATTTTTCAATTGTTTTCGCTTTTGCTGGGCTTTCTACAACAACAAGCTTTTTTTGATTTTTTGATTTTTTTCGTTTTGTTGTTTTTTTAGCTGCTGGTTTTTTAGCAACTTTACCTGGTTCTACCATGTTGTAAACCTCACAATTTACTTAACTACTAAATATAGCATATCAGATTCTACCAAATAATTGCTATTTTAATCTATAATCACCCTTTTTTATCAATTATTGACTGATAAATGATCCGAAAAATTTTTAACCTCATAATAGCAAAAAAGTATATTAGCTTTAACAAGCTAATATACCAACTGATAATTTTTAACGATTTTGTGTCAAATCAACATCTTCTAACTTTATTTTTTTTGTCTTGTAACGCAGCTTATATCCCACATACAAGATCACAAATAATGGTACAGATAAATAAGTCACACCAATTTTTTCCCAATTTAATTTTGTGAAGCTTGCCGGGTCTTGACCAATAATCACACCAATTGAAATAATTAATGCAAAAATCGGTCCAAAAGGGAACCACTTTGCTTTATATTTAAGATCACTCAATTGCTTACCTTGAGCCAAGTACGCCCGTCGAAAACGGTAATGTGATATGGCAATACCCACCCATGCTATAAATCCAGTTAATCCAGACGCATTGACCAACCACGTATAAGCCACAGCGCCGCCTTTGGTATTTGCAATAAATGCCAGCAAACCAATAGCCGTGGTTAGGATTAATGCTGCAACAGGCACACCGCGTTTTGAAACTTTAGCAAATATTTTGGGTGCTTCGCCTTTACGTGCCATAGCATACAACATACGTGTTGAAGCATATGAACCAGAATTAGCTGAAGAAACAATAGACGTTAAAATAACGGCATTCATTAAACTTGCTGCAAAAGCGATACCGGCGTTCTTAAAGACAATTGTAAACGGTGATACAGCAACATTTTCTGTTGATGAACTTAATAAACGCGGATCTTGATAATACACTAATGCTGAAATAACAAAAATGGCTAAGATATAAAACAATAAAATACGCCAGAATACTTGATTGATAGCCTTTGGTACGGATTTATCCGGATTTTGTGCTTCACCTGCAGTAATACCAATTAATTCTGTGCCTTGAAATGAAAAACCAGCAACAACAAAGACTGATAAAATAGCTTGAGGTCCACCAACAAAACCATGATTACCTACTGATAGATTCTTAATGACATCAACATCAGAATGAATGACACCCAATATTGTAGCTAATCCAACAACTAAGAAAGCAATAATTGTGACGACTTTAATCATTGAAAGCCAAAATTCAGCTTCCCCAAATGCACCTACAGAAAATAAGTTAATTAAAAAAATAAAGAGCAAAGCGACAGCAGAGAAAATCCACCCCGGTGTATCTGGAAACCAAAATTCGGCAACTAAACCAACTGCCACAATATCAACTGCTAACGTAATTGCCCAATTAAACCAATAGTTCCATCCCATAGCAAATCCTAGAGCTGGATCGACATATTTCCCTGCATAGTCAGAAAACGAACCTGAAGTTGGTGAATAAGTCGCCATTTCACCCAAACTTGTCATTAGAAAATACACCATAACACCAATAGCCAAATAAGCCACGATGGCTCCAAATGGTCCTGCTTGTGCAACGGTTGCACCTGATGCAACAAATAATCCAGTACCAATTGAACCACCAAGAGCTATCATTGATACATGGCGCGTTTTTAGATTACGTTTCATACTATTATTTTGTTCACTCATGAAAAATTCTCCCTGGTCGGGGCAAATAAAAAGCCCCTTTCTAACACATAGAAAGAGGTTTAAAAAGTCATTATATCATCAACTTTTCAAAGCACACCACGCTGCCGTGACAGTCTAACAACTATTAATTATTAGCCCAATAACATTTTGCCAAGAATGTTATTTCGGCAACCGCCCCTTTAACGTAACCTCAACGCCCATGGCAGGCTCATTTACGCGATTTATGTTGGTTGCAACCTCTTTGATAACTTGAATATCATATCATTTTTAAATAAGTGTGTCAATTTCTAATACACGTCGCCAGTGATTGGCACGTTTTCGGTACTGTTCCTCACTGAATTGCCACCAAAAATAACCAAAAAATAACGAACCTAAACCACTTGATAGTGGTATATTATACTTTTGTATACATGCAACCAACATCGCCATCCATAACATCACAGCGCATACCGTCATGAATAGACGAACACGTTGATCACTAATGAGACGTGGTACAATAACTACTTCACATATCGCAAAAATTTGTAACCACCACATAGCAATTTTGTAATTCATCAAATAAAGTAAACTCGCTAAAATACCCATAATTGGCAAAGCAATCCAATAGTGAGCAAATGAAGCACCAAAAGTAATCCACCACTGTAAATGCCGCGGCATTAAATTTTGTATGATTAACGTAGCGCCGTTATCAATGACATGTATAAACAACATATCAAATCTCACTTGAATCGCTAGAAATACAAATAGTAGACTAAAAATTAGTATGAGTACTTTTCTTAATTTATCAGGCTGGATTAACATTTTCTTAACTCTCTTGTTTATTCATCACAATAATTGTAACATTATATACATTAGTTTCTTTTAAATCTACTAATATCAGTTATAATTTAATATTGTCTTTATCTCTATCAATTATAGTGTTAATAATTGATTTTATGCCACCTATGTATACTTGTATCTGTATAACATCTACCATCATTAAACATCAGGAGAGCTACCCTAATGGCTTCTAAACCAGAGTCACGTTCAAAACGTTACCAGAGTCCTAATCACAAATTACGTAACACAATTTTTTTTATCATTGCAATTGTTACAATTATTGGCAGTTTCTTTGTTTGGCGTACAATTAATAATACAAAAGGCGTTATTGATAAGTCATATGCCGGTGCCGGACTAACAAAATCTCGTAATGTGTCTAATATTATTAAAAGTGGACGACCAATATCCGTCTTGCTTTATGGGACAGACACGGGCGAACTAGGACGTACCTATCGTGGTCGGACAGACTCGATGATGTTGCTTCTTATTAACCCCAAAACAAAAAAAACCACAATGATTTCATTACCTCGTGATGCCATGGTATCAATTGTTGGTTACGAGGATACCTTCCCACAAAAACTCAATGCTGCTTACGCATATGGTTCAACTGCTACCTCTATCAAGACCGTTGAAGCTTTTCTAAATATTCCAATAGACTACTATGCCTTAGTCAATATGGGCGGTCTAGCAAATATGGTTGATCAGGTCGGTGGTATCTCAGTCGATTCACCAATTGACTTTACCTACAGTCAGGAAACAGCTCATGATTATGGTCCTAACCTTTATCGTTTTCACAAAAACAGTAACAAATATGAACATTCTGACGACAATGGTCAAACTTGGTCAGCATCAAAAACACGTATGAATGGCGATGCTGCTTTAGCATTTTCACGTATGCGTTATGATGACCCCGATGGTGATTACGGTCGCCAGAAACGACAACGCATTGTTTTAGAGGGCCTTATTAAAAAATCAGCGAGTGTTTCTACGCTGTTGAATGAAAAATTCATGTCTACGATTTCTAAAAATGTTCGTACAGACTTAACATTTGGTGATTTAACAACATTAGCAAGTAAGTATATCGACGCCAAAAATAATATTGTTACTGAGCACATGCAAGGTATTGGCACAAGTTATCCTGACTCTGAAGGTAATAATGTATCTTATGAAGTCATTCCTCAAAAAGAGAAACAACGTACAACAAATTTGGCGCGAAAAGCTTTGGGATTAAAATCTAAAAAAACTGGTTTACCGTATGGTGGTAAAATACCAACTGAACTTTCAGCCATCGCAACCTCGTTACGTCCCGTTGGCGATAATAGTGCAAGCACAACATCCTCATCTTTAACAAGTGATGAGGAAACAAATATTGACAATACAACAGGCGAATAAGTAAAAGGCAATAACTCAAAAGAGTTATTGCCTTTTACTTATATTATCCGAAATAATCAATGCCCATTGCATGACGGACATCTTTCATAGTTGATTCAGCAACCACGTTAGCTCGCCTAGAACCTTCTTCTAACATACGAAGAACCGCAGGTATATCCTGCGCATAAGCTTCACGTCGTTGACGAATAGGTGCCATTTCCGCTTCCATCACGTCAATCAAGTGCTTTTTAAGCTTCATGTCCCCTAATCCACCTGCTGTATAATGATCTTTCAAGTCCTGTACACGTTGTTTATCAGGATCAAAGATATCCAAGTAGGTAAACACCACGTTTCCTTCTATATGTCCAGGATCCGCGATGTTAATGTGCAGCGGATCTGTATACATTGATTTGATTTTTTTAGCCATTGTATCTGTATCATCAGAAATATAAATACCGTTACCTAGTGATTTAGACATTTTAGCATTACCGTCGATACCTGGTAAACGTCCCTGTCCCTTTGGTGGAAAAACACCAACCGGTTCAACTAAAACATCAGCTTGATAGGCATTATTAAACGAGCGTACTAGCTCACGTGCTTGTTCTAACATAGGCTCTTGATCATCGCCCACTGGCACCTTGGTAGCACGAAAAATCGCAATATCAGCCGCTTGAGAGACAGGATAAGTTAAAAATCCAGCTGGAATGCCTTCATTAAAACCTTTTTGTGAAATTTCAGATTTCACAGTGGGATTACGCTGCAAACGTGCAACAGAAACTAAATTCATAAAGTATTCCGTTAATTCAAACAAACCTTTAATTTGTGACTGCACAAATATTGTAGTTTTTGCAGGATCAATACCCACAGCCAAATAATCTAATGCAACTTCAGTTAATGACTGACGAATTTTTTCTGGATTACGCGCATTGTCAGTAAAGGCTTGTGTATCGGCTATCATAACAAATGGTGAGTACTCACCAGAATTTTGCATGCGTACACGATTCTTTAATGAACCAATATAATGACCAATATGTAATTTCCCTGTTGGCCGATCACCTGTTAAATAAATTTCTTTAGACATATTAAACTTCCTTTATCTACAACGTTAAAATGACACTATGGTTATTATTATACGGTAAATTAATACGAGTTCCTAGTTTAAAAAATTAGATTACGGTTGACTTAAAATGTGAATTAGATTAGAATAATAACATTAATAATCAAAAGGAGAATATACATATGAAATATGCAATAGTTGGCGCTGGAGCGATGGGGTTGCGATATGGTATTTTACTCCAAGAAAATGCTGGTGTACCAGTTGACTTTATCGAACCAACGCAGGCCAGTCTTGATAAAATCATCGGACAAGACCATAACGTTTGGAAGTCGCGAGATCATAAAGATCGACACAAAATAAAGATTAATATTTTCTCACCTGAATCATATGAAGGTTCTCCAGACGTCTGGATTTTCTTTATGAAACAAATGCAATTAAAAGATACACTTGAACGCTTAGCGCCTAAGTTCAAAAACGGACAGACAGCTTTAGGTGCTATGAATGGCATGGGACACATCGAAAAGTTGCAAAAATATTTTGACAACGCACACATTATCGGTGGTACTGCTATGATTGCTACTGTTTTAAATGATTTTGGTGATGTTGATTTTATGGGTAACGAGGGCGCTGGTTCATCCGTCTACGCGAATCTAACTGAAAAACCGTCTGCAACAATGGACGCCTTACAAGCTGATTTTAAAGCGGCACACTTAAATCCAAGTTATACTGAAAACTTTATGGGGACTTTACTAACAAAAGTCTTTTTCAACGCGGTAGAAAATTCAATTGCAACCATGTTCCAATCACGAATGGGACAATTAATGGCTTATGATGGCTTTTTAGAAGGTATCGCTCGCCCACTGATTAACGAAGCATATGATGCAGCTGAAGCAGCCGGTATCAAGCTAATTGAATCACGCGACGACATGGTCGCCCAAGTTGACTATGTATCAAATGTTGCTAACCCACTACATTTTCCTTCGATGTATCAAGATTTCGTTAAGGGACGTCCAACAGAGGTCGATTATATCAATGGTTGGATTGCTAATTTAGCAGATAAGAACGGCACACAGGCACCAAATCATCATTTGGTCACAAACTTTGTGCACCTTGCAGAATCAATGCGTGAATTCACACCTCCAATTAATAAACTAGCACCCGACTATACCGGTGCATAATGTATTTTCAAAAAAACGCAAAGCCTTAATTTCTAGAAGCTTTGCGTCTTTTATTTTAGTAATTTAAGCGTTTCAGCATGCGGCTGTCCATTAAAGTACTTGTCCAATGCACTGTGATACAGTTTTGTATCAGCAACTTGAGCAAATAAGGTCAGACTGGCTTGAAATTTGATAGCATCAATCTCACCAAATAAGGCAATGGGATCATTTCCCTGTAAAGATAATGTTGTTGCCACAATTTTCTCTAAGCGCGTATTTAAGATGTCATCAGCTAAATATTCATGTGCCTCATGCAGTCCTTTAATGCCATAATAAATCGCACGTTCACTACGTCCTAAAGCACGTAGTTGTGGTAACACAAACCACATCCAGTGTGTCAACTTTTTACCATTTGAAAGTTCTTTTAAAGCATCTTGATAATTATTAACGCCAACGATTTCGCCATTCTGAGCATCCAAAAAACGTTGAATTTCACGATCGATCGTTAAAACTTGTGCGTTCCCATTTTTTTTGTACGCACGATACAAACGATAGGTTGCTTGCCCTGAGAAAGTGAGATGCATATGGTCAATTGTTTTCGGTGAAACCCATTTTTTCGCATCAATTTCTGTTACATCTATTTTGCTAGTTTCGGCATCCCACTGGTCTAGTAGAAAAATATTACTATATAACTTAGCAATATCGCCATTGGGATACTGTGCTTTATAGTTTCGACCAGATATCGTACCAATGAGCTTCAAATCATCAGCATCAGCATGTACACCAGCTTCTTCTAACACTTCGCGCGCAGCATTTTCCGGCCAGGACATTTCTGGTTCAACATAGCCGCCGGGAAAAGCCCACCCTTGAAAATCGCGATTAAAAATCATTAATAATTCGCCCTGTTCATTTTCAATCACAACATCTGTTGTCGGCATAACTAACTCAAATTCATGCCCAACTCGTTCACGAATTTTAGCAACATAGGAATCTTTATATGGCATATTTTCATCACGATCAACGTTTACAAGTAGTAAACATTGATGCTGTCCTTTCGTATTCATTTTATTATACCAATAAATAACACAATTCAGCTCTGTATCACACCACTAATTCGATAAAATTAACTCGTAAACTTATTTAAAATCGTTTCAATATCTTTAATCACTAGTGACGTTGTCCCATTAGCATTGTTAACAAACTCAACCTTCGTATGATCTTGGTATACAGACATTGGAATAGAGATTTCAATACCTGAATCTAGTTTAAACTTTTGAACACGATATTTCTTTTCATATTTTTCAACATTTTCAACTGATATCGCTTTATGCGCAATTTTATCAGCAATTTTTTCCTGGTATAACACCTTGGCTGAAGTATTGTCTGAAAAGACTTTTTCAGCAATCACATCAGTATCAATGCTACCGGTCTCTAATGCATCATAAATGGCTGACTGTGTTAAAGCCAATGTCTCATGTTCCGGCATACTATCGTATTTTTCAGTAACACTTTTAACTGTACGTTTAATCACTTGAATGTTTTCCTTCAAAGAAATTTCAGGTGTGATATTTAAAAATTTTTCTGAAAAATAAGCCACACGCTGACCATCAATGAGATGCTTTTTTTCAAGTAAATGATAGCGATTCGTCTCTGTATTCACTAAAATTGCTTCTTCAACACTTTGCGTTGCAGCAGGTAGTACTGTTTGATTCAAAACTAAACTATTCACCATTTGATCTGCAACATATGCCACAGCATGTGCATATCGTGGTGAATAGTTTAATTTAATCAAACCAAAAATTGGACCATCATCTGTTATAGCTCTGAAACTTAATAAATCACCTGACTGAATTGCATCACTACCCGCAATGATATCAAATAACTTGGTAGCTAGTTGTGTGGTCATCTCTGGAAAATTTTGATTTGAGAGCATCCTTTGTAAATATGTTTCAGAAGCTAACAGACCAGTTTTAACATCACCATGATATATTTTGTTAACTAATTTTTCAATATAATCATGAATGCCTGGATTTTCAACAGACATTTCGCCTTGAGAAGCAATCAAGTTACCTGTATTTGTATCCAAAATGTGCAAAATAGCTTGTTGAATAATCATCATATATCCCTTTAAATTTAATGATTTTATTATATCATGGTCTATACCTTCAGATTGTGAAATGGCGTAGCGCTTCATATTTTAAAGGATTGATCTTATAGCTTGATAACGGACGTCCAACATCTAGATAGGTTACTTTAACAGTTAAAAACGCATTTTCTACTAAATAATCTAGATATTTTTTTGTTGTCACACGTGATAACTTGACCCGCTGAGAAAGTGATTGATTGGAAAAAGTCTTTGAAAAAGAAAATATTGTTGTAATAATTAACTTCAAAGTTAATTCAGAAATGCCCTTTGGTAAATCCATAGCTAACGGTTCATTTTTTGTTTCACTCTGAAAATATTGATTAACGTCTTGCTGAGATAGTTTTTCTTTTCGCAAAGCGATTTCTTCTAAAACTAAAAATTTTTGTATTGCTTGGTTAAAACGCTGCATTTGGAATGGCTTAATCAAATAATCAATCACACCATTTGTCATTGCTTGTCTGAAAGTTTCGCGATCATCTGCAGCTGTAATCATAATTGTTGCAACTGAAATACGTTTATTTCGTAACTCAGTCAAAAACGTTGTTCCTTGACCATCAGGTAAATAGACATCTATCAATAATAGGTCTATTGTTGAAAAATCAACCCGATCTTGAACCTCTTCTAGACGTCCAACTATTGTAATAGGGGCAAATAATGCATGTGCTGTCTGATTTAAAAATTGGCTGATAATATCTGCAACCATTGGGTCATCTTCAATTATTAAAACACTGTAAGTCATTTCACTAGGCTCCTCGTATCTCTAATGGGTATTCTATATAAATTCTTGTACCTTTATTTGGCTCCGAGTTAATATCAATAAATCCTTGGTGCGCCATTATAATATCATTGATTGTAGCCAAACCATAACCACGATGTGCCCCTTTTGTTGAAAAACCAGCGCTCAAAATGAGGTCATACTGTTCAATTGGCATACCTATTCCACTATCTATAATTTCTATAATCAATGCCCGCCCATCTTCATCATACTGTATCAATAAATCAATCGTTTGTGTATTTTGAAATGCTACAGCATCAACGGCGTTATCAATAAGGTTTCCGACAATTTTAATAACATTTGTTATCTCTTTACCCGAAATAGATAACTCTGGCATACTAGATGTTTCCCGCAATATTAAACTCACCTCATGTTCTTTGGCATAATTAATCTTGCCAATTAGGAACCCAGCAATTACTGGCATTTTAATATGCGACGTCACATAGCCAACATTCTGATGGTAATCATTGGTTAATTGTGGGATAAGTGCCATCACTTGATCGTATTTATTTAATTCTATTAATCCAGAAATGGCTTGCAATTTATTCATGAACTCATGCGTCTGTGCTCTCAACGCTTGAGCATATTGTTTGGTGCCATCCAGCTCTTCAACAATCTCTTTCAAATCAGTAATATCACGAAACAAAACAAGTGCTCCGACTTCAGGATATGTCAATTTGGCAGCAGAGCACAGATATTCTCGCGCATTAAACACCACCCTGTGGGTATTATTGTCACGCGATATAACCGTAAAAAACGTTTGATAAATAGCTACCGCTAATTTATCTCCAACATGGCCTATATCGGGTAGTAATTGATTAGCCATACTGTTAGTCGCAATTATTGTGTGGTCATCATCAATAACTAATAGCCCCTCCATCATACTGTTTTCAATGGTGTTTTTTTCAACTAATTTTTTAGCAATAACATGGGGTTCCATATTTAATAGTACCTTTTTCAATCGCTTAGCTAACAGTATTGATCCGATAATACCAATTAATAAGCCAATAATAAGTCCCATTAAAATTGGACGCCGTGCTGTTTTTATTGACTGAGAAATTGTATCCTCAGTCAATCCCACACTAACTACACCTATAATATTGTGAGTATCACTATATACTGGCACAAAATAACGATAACCTAACCCTAATATGCCCATTTTTTTTGAAAAATGAGATTGACCTCGTAATGTCGGTGCCGCATCTCGCGGTGAGCTAAATTTTTTCCCAATTTGCTTCACATTAGGATGAGATAACCGAACAAGATCGCTGTTTAACACCACAACAAAATCAATATTTTCAGATTTTGTCAGGCGCTGCGCATAGCTTTGAACAGCACTTCTGTCCGCTTGACTTGCGCCCGAAGACAAACTGTTGACAACCGTCGAGTCTTTAGCAGCCATTTGTGCAATATTTTTCAACCGTATATTAATAATTTGCCGCTCATTGCTTTCAATCACTTGTTGTAACAAAATACCCGTTGTCCCTAAAGAAATTACAGTAGCCAAAAGAACAATAGCGATAATAATCAATTGTAATGGCACTTTTTTAATTCTATGCATTCTAACCCTCTTAACATCTGTCCTATACCGTTGAATATAGCATAAAAAAGATTCAGTTGCCCTGAATCTTTAAGTGATGTCTATGCCGATGTCAGTGCGACTTGATTAACTGTCGTGCCTTTAATAAGCACGTCATTGAAATTTTGATAACTAATATTAATCATGTCCGTTAATGCTTCTTCCGTATATGAACCAATATGTGGTGTTAGTAGCACTTTAGGATAAAGATCTAATAATTCGGTCACTTCTTCATCCTTTAAAATATGATTCTCATCAAATTGATGTCCAAATATTTCTTTTTCGCGTAATACAACATCAGCCCCGAACCCACCTAAATGGCCACTCTTGATAGCTTGAATAATTGCTGATTGATCTGTTATTTCTGCTCGAGATGTATTGACTAAAATTGCGCCTTTCTTCATTTTACTAATTACTTGATCATTAAAAAAATGATCATTTTTGTTTGGGAAATGAGGAACATGCAAACTGACAATATCTGACATTTTTAGCAGTTCATCTTGTGATACAAACGTTAAAATTCCTTTCGCAACGTCAGATTCAAAAACATCATATCCCACAACTTTAGCACCGAGTCCCTTATAAAGTTTTGCTTCTGCTAAGCCAATTTTTCCTGTGCCAATAATGCCAATTGTTAAGTCGTGAATTTCTCGACCAAATAAATCAGTTTCAATTTTAAAATCAGCCAATGCCGCGCGTGACGTGGCAATTGCCGTACGGCGAACTAAAGTAATGCCTAAATTCATGGCTAAGTCGGCAACAGCGTAGGGTGAATATGCAGGGACACGTGCTACTATAATTCCTAGTTTTGCTGCTGCTTCAAGATCAATATGATCATATCCTACAGTTCGCGTGAATACATATTTAATCCCCCAATCTTTTAATTGACGCAATACTGGTTCTGAACCATCATTATTGGCACGTAATAGTATGCCGTCAGAACCTTTTGCAGTGCCAATATTTGATTGCGTGAGATTTTCAGGAATCAAGTTTAAATCATAATTGAAAATATTGAGTTTACGAAAATAAGCAACTTCATTTTCTCGAACACCGTAAGCTGTTATTTTGAACATGTTATCCTCCAATTATTTAAATAAACCAGTGTGTGCAATAATCGTTAATACGACAATCCAAACGGGTGTCATGACTACGGCAGCTAATGTTGCAAGTAATGATGTGTTAGATGCCAATAACGCCTCTCGATCAAAACTAATAGCATATGACACCGCAACTGTCGCTGGTGGTGTCGCCATCATAATGACAATCACGGCTAGTGCTGTCTGATCAACTGGTAAAATATGTGTTACTGATAATAGTGTTAATAAAATAATATTAATAACTGGTACAACAATAATTTTAATAAAAGTATAGTACCATGAAGTTTTGTCTGAAAATGCCTTTCCAAATGATATTGACCCCAGGGTTGATCCAATCGCTAACCAAGCTAAGGGCGAAGCCAATCCTGATAAGTAAGTTAAGGGTTTCATTAACCATAATGCTGTCAAATCAATGCGATAAAAAGCAACATTTTGTGTTTTCCCGGCTACATCTATCACGCTAACTGTTGGTACAATGCCTTGAATAAGCCATAGTATTAAACCAACAAAGGTGGCAATAACGATTGGATTAAGAAACATTTTTTTAATATTTGATAATTCCATTTTTAGACCAGACATTTTTATATAAGCGTATGAGTAAAGAAATATACGGTAACCTATATTAAAAATCGAACCATATAGAATACCCTTAGCTCCCCACACTGCACCGACAATAGGTAATCCAAAAAATGTTGTTGATCCAAAAATAGACAAAACTTTCAAAGTCATCTGCCTGTCGCCTTGTGTTTTATACATGGTAAAAAAAGGATTCATAATAAAGATTAGAACCACGTACATCACAATGCCCCAAATTAAAACATTCGTACTTTGACTCAGTGTTTTAGCATCGATAGGTTGCATAAACGATGTAAATGCTAATGCAGGTAATGCGACACTTAATACAACTTTGGTTAATGTTTTAGCGAATGTATCCGTAAACACACCTTTTTTTCGCATGCCGTAACCAATTAAAATAATAAAAACCGTAGATGTGATCGCACTCACAATATTTACATTTGTAAATGTCTTCTCCAACGCGTTCAAAAAGTTCATTTTAAAGCCTCCAATAAATTCCTTTTACTTTTCAAAGACTATAATAGCTTAAATTTGTGAATTAAATAACAAAAAGAAACTAAAGTAATTTATGTAACTTATGTAACGTGTTGAATAACCTTTTATTATGCTGTTGAATAAAGCGTTACTAATCCATAAACACTGATATATCAATCTATCTCCCTAATGACCTATTTATAAACTAAAACAGCACGAGACGTTTTAATCAAAACGTCTCGTGCTATGCTTGTGCGTTACATCATTTTTAATGATTATTATTTTATTTATCAGTCACTACTTAATTTCATAGCTATCGTCTTAAGAGAAATGTCTGCTGTGTCACGAACCCATAAATGTGGCTTGGCTGATTGCGTTGCTGCGCCAACGCCAAGTGCTGTTTGTCCAGCCGCTTTAATAGCTTGGACACCGGCACTCGCGTCTTCAATCCCAATAATTTGTTTGGGTTGCAGGTTCAATAGTTCACCAGCTCTAACGAAGATTTCAGGATCTGGTTTACCATGTGACACTGTTGATGGATCAACAATACCAACAAAATAATTTGTAATCTCTAGCTTTTTAAGTATCTGAGGGGCGTTTTTTGAAGCACTTGCAATGCTTGCAAGAAACCCACCAGCCCTAATTTCCCCTAAAAATGCGGTTATGCCCGGTAAAATATCATCTGGTGTGAGGCTTTGTATGAGTGCAACATAATGGGTATTTTTTTTATGAGCAAACATCATTTTTTCATCATCACTGAACTGATTTTGCTTACCACCTGCAGCCAGAATCATATTCAAAGAATCCATCCGACCAATACCTTTCAATTGACTACCTAATGTGTCAGACCATTCAACACCTAGTTCTGTTGCTAAATCATGCCACGCTTGTTCATGAAACTTTGCTGTATCAGTAATCACCCCATCTAAATCAAAAGTAAATCCCTTAATATCTGAAAAATTAACCATGATAAACAACCTTTCTAGTTTCGTTCGCCTTAACAGCAACTATTTCATCACAGACCTTAATTGCCATTGCTTGGTCACTCATAATTGAAACCGTTTGCGGTGTGATATTAATCTTTAAGTGCGCACCATGATAAAGTTGTGAAAATTGTAACGCTGACCATTGCTTTGGCAAACGGGGGTCTAATGTGAACTGCTCATGTCGCATGTCTACACCAGCATAATCATTTTGAATGACTGCTAATGTTTCACCCATAACGCCCATATGCACACCTTCTGCCGTCGTGCCACCTTGTATATCATCATAATCGGATCGGATCGCATCGGTTAAAAATTTATAGGCATCCGCTTCATATGTGGTTTCGCCTAGTCGTGCAAGTGCGAGATAAATTCCAGCAAATACTGGTCGTGAAGTTGTTGATCCATGAGTCGTTCGCTTTAAATAATAAGCTGTGTTTCTAGCTAGCCATTGATCAGGCAGCGCATAACCCAATTGTTCAATTAACTGACGTGTCTGCGTTGCACCAAAATTGTATATTAACATCAAGAAATCAGCCTGTTTGATTACCTGATAATCATCTGGTGATTTTCCTTCAGATTTCAATAAACGATCAATACGGTGAATATCGCCATACTTTGCCTCATATGCTGAAAAATCAAGTTGCGCTAATTTAAAGAACCCCTCATACTGCTCCACAACACCATCTTTATTGATAGATAGTTTTAAGTGATGTCGTAATTGCCATGCTTTTTCTTGCTCTTCACTTGTAAAACCAGATTTTTGTGCGACCTTTTCAAAGTTAATCGCCGATTGATGTGATAAGTCATCAATATAATTTAATAACCAAACAACCATCAAATTTGTATAGGCGTTATTTTTCAAACCACCGACATGCGCACCAGGCGCTGCCTCATGGAACTCGTTCGGTCCCATCACGCCAGCAATTGTATAACGACCGTCTGCTAATTTCGCCTTATTTATCCAGAAACGCGCAATTTGGATTAACATCTCTAACCCATTCTGATCAAGTTGATCCACTTGACCTGATATTTTTTGATATACCCACATATTGTACGCAACTGCCAAAGACACATGCCGCTGTAACCGTGAATTATCGGGAATCCACGTATTGTCAACAGTGTTCAGGTGGATTAATTGGCTTTGTTCATCCCCATACATCCCCGACTGCCAGGGATACATTGCGCCTATCTCATTTTCAGAAACAGCATTACGTTTAGCTGCTAACAAACGATTTGTACGATACTTTAGGATTGCGCGCGCAACACGAGGTTCATTCGCCGAATAATAAGGTATGGCAAAGATTTCATCCCAGAAAATGTGACCACGGTATCCCTCACCTGTTAACCCACGAGATCCCACCGACGCGTCTAAAAGCGGGTTCGCATTTGGATTCGCCATCTGATTCAGGTGAAAAATATTCATACGAGTGAGTTGTTGCATATCATCATCACCAGTAATTTCAATGTCTTTTGTTAACCACAATTTATGCCAATAGTCTTGACTATTTTTTTGAACATCTTCGAAAGTGCTTTGACTAATCTCGTTTTTAACAAACTTAACAACATCTGTTTTAGTTTCAAGTGTACTTGCAACAGCCATAACTCGATGAATTGTTATCGTATGATTCGCTCGCCCAGAGACGTTATAATAATCTGCAACTGTTGTTCCTGTGGACAACACGTGTTTGTCAATCACGTTATCCCCACTTGATTGAGAAGCTAAAGCAACTGTCACACCAGTCGTTCGCGTTTGAACTGTCATCACATGATCAGTCACGGCTTTAACAATAAATTCTTTCGAGTCAAAATCACGATAACGGGCAACATTTTTGTTTTCAATTTGACCATCAATTTCTGCTGCAATAGTCAAGTGAACGTCATAACTCGGTGTTACTTTAAATTCTAATGCTAAACGATGCCAGGCGATGGGATCTATCACCTTAGTTGTTTCAATATCAATGTAATGTGCTGGTTCATTATTTACAACAACACGATACTGGTCAACCAATTCACCAGTATTGAAGTTAAGGTATCGATTTAAAGATATGATTGTTTCGTTATTAATAATTAACGGTTTACCATCAACTTCAATACGCATCAATTGCACATTTGGTAAGTTAACTAAATCTTCATTAACAACGGAACGCCCAGCAACTGGTGTAGATGTTTGGTTGAAAACGCCGGCTGCGTATAATCCCGGATAAAAGTCATCCCCGTATGTGCTTGTCACTAATGAGCCACGCCAACCTAGAAAGCCATTTCCTAAGCTCAATAAGCTTTCACGACCATAATTTTTCACACCGTTTACAATATCATGATAAGATAATAACCAATTTTGCTCTGTCATGTTTTCTCCTTAAAACGTTAGTCGTTACTTACCAGCTGCGTCTTTAAAGGCATTTTTCTTCTCAACTGACTTAATTTCGTTTGTATCTGAATCCTTAAATCCGAAGAAGTAAACCATTGCAAATGAGACAACAATTGTTGCTGCTGAAGCAAGCCAGAATATCAACATATTATTTGCAATGCCTTCTTGACCCTTTGGCACAGCAAACGATGGAAAGCCAATCAATGAACCGGTGAAACCATACATATTTAAATTAAACAAACCGGCAATTAGACCACCAACTGCGCCACCAATGTTAGCCATCCAGAACACACGACCATACTTCAAATTAATGCCATACATCGCTGGTTCTGTAATACCTGCCATAGCTGATAAGAAACCAGCACCAGCCAATCCTTTAAGTGATGGTATCTTTGTTTTAGCCCAAACTGCCAAGGCACCAGCACCCTGTGCAATCATTGTAAAGTTCACAATTGCATTCAAAGTAGAGTGACCAGTCTGCGCAATTTCATTAGCAATCAATGGCACAACCATCCAATGCAAACCAAAGATAACTAAGGCTTGGTACAAACCACCAATGATCAAGCCGGACAAAGGATAGTTCAGGTGCAATAACCAATTTACAATAGTAGAGATACCTTGAGAAGTCAACGTAATGGCTGGTCCAACGATAATCAAAACGACAGACCCAACAATAAATAAGGTCAACAAAGGTTGGAAAATTGAACGCAACACCAACGGTATCTTCTTTTTAAGCCAATTACCTACCGGACGTGCTAGCCACGCCGCAAAGATAATTGGAAAAATAGAATAAGCATAGCTTGGAATATTAATTGGTAACCCAAAGAAACTTGAATTAAGACTGACACCAAACAAATTACCTAACGCTTGGGCTGGTTGAACAATCTTATCGTCAACAACATGTACATTAGTTAAATTAATAAACTCAGGCTTAACTAAGAAGGCGCCAATTGCTGCAACAACAAATGGATCACTTTTAAGCTGCTGTGCCGCCGAGAACCCAACTAAGATTGGTAAGAAATAAAACGGTGCCATAGCCATTGATTGTAAAATTGTAAACGTACTTGACGCTGGATCAATAAAATAAATAGCAGAAAATGATGCCTTGTTAGATACTAAACTCAAGAATCCATTTAACATACCGCCGGCAGCCAGTAAACCAATAATTGGCATCATCGCACCAGTAATTGTGCCAATTACTGCTTGGAACGCATGCACGATTGGGTTTTTAGAACTGTTGTTGGCTGCCGTTGTTTCAGCAACTGCTTCATCTGTTGCTTCACTATCAACGACCTCGTCACCTAACTGTGCGACAACTTCATCATAGACATCAGTCACAGCAGGACCGATAACCACTTGATATTGTCCTAAAGATTCTGCGTAATTGACACCTGCTACACCAGTTAATTTTTCGAGAACTTGCTTATCAGCAGCTGTATGATCTTTTAAATAAAAACGTAATCTTGTGATACAGTGAATCACCTTATCCACATTCTGTCCGCCACCAACACCTGCAATAATATCAGTTGCCAAATCCGTATATTGATTGCCTGACTTCCCAGTCGACGGCTTATTAGTGTTCTCTGTCATGTTTGTGGTTGTTCTAACTGTCGCAACAGCAACACTTTCACCTGTTGCGACGGATCGGTAATTGTTAATTTCTAATTTTGATAGCTTTTCAGCTGTATTAGTAAACACAACAATTGTCGTCGTTGGTAGGTTTGCCGCGCTAATTTGCTTTAAATCAACAACACCTACCTGATCACCAGCCGTCACATGATCACCTATTTTAATTGTCCAAGAAAACGGCTTACCCGCTAGGCTTACAGTTTCCAGACCAATATGTGTTAAAATTTCTAAACCATCGGGTGTCCGTAAACCAAATGCATGTCCCTGCAGGGCAATCACTTCGCGCCTGTCACTGGTGCCAAAATACGGTCTCCAGTTGGTTTTATGCCAAAACCTTCACCCATTGTCTTTTGACTAAAAATCGGATCCTCAACCTCTGTTAATGGTATCAGTTGACCAGCAAGAGGCGCTAAAATTTTTATATTTGTCATTTCTTTTCTCCTATGCATACCTAGCACATTATCTCAATAGCATGATTGATTCGAATAGTTATTCGAATCAGTGTCGTCTAGAAAATTCAACACTTTTAAAGCGATCGGCACGATGCCTAGACTCTGTAAACGAAATGATTCTGCCATCATTTAAAAAGGTTTCCGAACGAATCACCACAATTGCCATAGGTTCCTTAACCAGCATAAGTTGCTTATCAACAGCATTAGCCGCCTCAATTGTGATTGTTTTTTTGGCATAACTAATCACTAGGCCTAACCGTTGTTCAAACAGTTCAAATAAAGACAGTGATGTTGACAAGTGCTTAATTTCTGGCACAACTGTTTTTAATACATAATCACGATCAATAATGACAGGCTCATTATCAACATTACGCACGCGAACAATTTCTGTCGCTGGCAATACTGCATCTTTACCATAATCAAAATATGTCGGTACATTTTTGTCTGAAATTGAAATAAGTTGCGTCCGTTCATCTAATTTTAATCGTGCCGCTAACTCACGATAACTTTCGACATGTGATATCGGAAAAGAATAACGATTCTGATTAATAACAAATGTTCCACGACCCTTGATGCGTATAACATAACCCTCGTCCACTAACATAGCCACTGCTTTTCGCGACGTCTCGCGAGCAACATGGTAACGATTCATCAGTGCAAAATCACTGGGCAATCTGGCATTATCAGGATACTTTCCATTATTAATGTCCTTGAGTAGTTCATCATGGATTATCTGATATTTGTTCATCACTAGTCCTCCTTTACCGATGTCTACACGTCAAATATAACATCATTTGTAAGCGCTTACAATAATCTAAATGGCTATTTTTAGGTCTATGTATAGACAAGTTTAAATACACGCAATGGTAATAAGCATTGTCGTCTAGACAAGATTTTTTGACATTAAGATTCCCTCTAACAATTTGTCACAACCAAAAACATAAAAAAGCCAGTTAACCTGCTCAAGGTTAACTGGCTCTCTTTAATTTATTGACTCACAACAGCTGAAATAACAACTTTACCATCAATTAAATCTGCACTAAGTTGTTTTTCGCCTGGATTATCTAGATAAAAATCAGTCACTTGATCACGAATTTGTTGTTCAATCACACGACGTAATGGTCGTGCACCGAGTGCCTCATCATAACCAGATTCAATAAGTTGATTCTTAACAGCATCAGAAACTTGTAAAGTCAATGATTTCTTAGCCAATGTTTGATTGACATCTGCTAACATCAAATCCACAATTTGCTTCAAATCATCTTTACTCAAGGCGGAGAATTCAATCACACCATTGAACCGGTTTAAGAATTCAGGACGGAAATAAGGAGCCAAACGGTCCATCAACTCACCGTCACTTTTATCTGAGAACCCGGCATTTGATGTTGCAATGATTACAGTGTTCTTGAAGTTAACCACATTTCCCTGACCATCGGTCAATCGACCATCATCCATGACCTGCAGGAGCAACGTCAAAACTTGTGGATTGGCTTTTTCAATTTCATCTAACAAGACAATTGAATAGGGATTTCGACGTACCTTCTCAGTCAATGTGTTACTGTTATCATCATAACCTACATATCCGGCCGTGGTTCCAATTAATTTTGAAACCGCTGTCAAATCAGCATATTCTGACATATCTAACCGTACAATATTTTCTTTACTACCAAACATATCTAATGCTAACTGCTTAGCAAGTTCTGTCTTACCAACACCAGTTGGGCCAACAAATAAGAAACTACCAATTGGACGATTACCTTCATCAAAGCCGGCACGATTACGGCGAATTGCGCGAGCGACCATATTAACCGCCTCATCTTGTCCGATAACTTTGCCGGCCAAACGTGTACCAATCGTCTTCAAACGCTCAATATCCGAAGCACCCATTTGTGATACAGGTATACCCGTTAACCGCTCGACAGACTGAGCCACGTCATTAGCAGTTGCAATGACTTTAGTTGCCTCATCTGCCCCTGAAATCTTTTTTTCTAATTCAGCAATTGTATTTTTGTACTTTAGCGCTGCCTCAAAATCTTCTTCAGTAACAGCCCTTTCTTGCTTTGCTTTTGTATCATTCAACTGCTTCTCCAGACTCACCTTGTCTGTGACTGGATTTTTAGCACTTAAATGTGCCGCTGTCATATCTAACAAATCAATAGCCTTATCTGGCAATGACCGTTGTGGAATATACTGAACCGCATAATCTACCGCTGCTTTTAAGACACTGTCAGGCAACGACACATGATGATGCTTCTCATACAAGGCAGCTATACCCTTCAAAATCTGTAACGTGTCTTGTGGTGATGGTGCGTTAACTGTTACTTCGTTAAAGCGACGTGCTAGGGCTGCATTCTTCATAATCGTGTTACGATATTCATCTTGCGTCGTGGCACCAATAACCGAGATTTCACCTCGACTCAAAGCTGGCTTAATTATATCAGCCAATCCTTTACCACCATCTTCGCCACCTGTTGATCCAGCACCTAAAATTTGGTGAATTTCATCAAAGAATAAGATGACATTACCAGCTGTCTTAACTTCTTTCATCAAATTTTGAATATTTTCTTCAAAAGCACCACGGAATTGTGTCCCTGCTTCCAAGCTAGAAATATCAATCGAATAAATTTCCTTATCTTTAATAGCAGCTGGTACATCCCCGTTAACAATTGCTTGCGCAAGTCCTTCAACTACAGCAGTTTTACCTACGCCAGCGTCACCAACTAACACTGGATTATTCTTCGTACGACGACCCAAAATTTCTGCCGTTTCCTGAATCTCCTTATTACGGCCAATGACTGGATCGAGCAGCCCGTCACGTGCTTCTTGTGTTAAATTACGACCTAATTTAGCAAGCATACCTTCCTGCTTAACTTGACCTGGTTGTTGTGGTGCTACCATACGCCCGTTCCCAGCTGTTGGGGCCTGTTGTTGACCGTTTGGTAACTGTCCACCTTGTCGATATTGCGCAAACTGTTCTGGTGTCACTTCTTGCCCATTAATTAAATAACGCCTGTTTTCAGAATTGTAACCATTCATATTACCCATCATATTGTTAAAAATATCGTTCATATTTGATCCAAATGGATCATTAAAAAAGTTATCGTTAGCCATTTAAAATTCTCCTTTACTATTGAATTACCTCTGTCGGTAATGCCATCTATGACATACGTTTTAATATGTGTCCTATGTCAATTTTCATCAGAGTTGAAATATAGTCTCTCAAGGTCACGTAGCACCTCCCACATCGCTTGATGTTGTGCCTTAGCCAATGCATCAAGATCCCGCATGTTTAGACTCGTCGCATCTGATTGCGTTTTATTGAATGATTTATGAATTGTCGTATAACCATACCCAGAATCTTTCGCTACACGGTAAATTGTCAGCGAATTATCATCCAAATACGCTTTAATATCAAATCTCATCATCATCACTCCAGTTTATAGTTTGTCCACGCACACGATCGTGATTGCGGTTCATAAAGTTGTTGCTTCTGATCATTTTTCCACATCTCCTTTACAACTACAATTATACCACATACGTGTTATAACACAAGTGTAAAACATTCATATATGTAAACTATTTTATATTTTTTGAGCTGTTATACTTAATAAGTACTCACGTCACCAGGGCATTGCAATGCAGAAAGGAATTGTATTTACTATATGGCACACACTGTAAATACACACATATCATGACAGAAAATTCTAATAAAAAACGACCCTATCAACAAAAGGCTCGTACCACAAATGGTCAAAAGCCATACTACGGCAAAAAATTTAATCCTCGTAAACAAGGAGGACATAGTCAAAAGACTAGCGAAGGTGTTGATGTTCGCGTTGGTCAAAATTTTCCTTTAACGATCAAACGTTTAGGTATCAACGGTGAAGGCATTGGCTACTTTAAACGTAAAATTGTCTTTGTCCCTGGCGCTTTGCCAGATGAAGTCGCCGTCGTTAAGGTAACCGAGGTGCAACCAAAATACATCGCAGCTAAAGTATTAAAAATTCGTGAAAAATCCCCTAACCGTGTTAAACCATTAGATGAGTTTGCTGATGAAGTTGGTGGTTTTGAACTTGAACACATGACCTATGCTGCACAATTAGCGTTTAAAAAAGATGTCCTTGTCCAATCATTGGAAAAGTTTCAGCCCAAAGGCTGGTCTACTTATGATTTGCGCAACACAATTGGTATGGAAAACCCGTACGAATATCGTAACAAAGCACAATTCCCTGTTCGAAAAATCGGTGATCAATTGCGGGTGGGTATGTATAAACGTAGCAGCCATGATCTGGTAGATTTACCTGTTGTTCATACACAAAATCCCGCAACAATGAAAGTGCTTCGCACAATTCGTGAATTGCTCGATAAATTATCTGTCTCTATCTATAATGAAGACAAAAACCGTGGCACAGTCAAAACAATTGTTGCACGTGTCTCACATACTACAGGTGACGTACAACTCACCTTTGTCACCAACACCGATGGTTTTCCAGGCGACACCGCACTAATTGCAGCCATTAATCAAGCTTTACCAGAAGTGACAGGTATTTTCCAAAACTTTAATCCCGGCCGTACTAGCCTAGTTTGGGGCGACGAAACAATCAAATTGTGGGGTAAAGATTACATCGAAGAAACTGTTATGGGTAAAACTTTCCAGTTGTCGCCACGTGCCTTCATGCAATTGAACCATACACAGATGTCTGTGGTCTACAAAGAGGCACTAAGTGCGCTTAATTTGACCCATGCTGATAAGTTAGTCGATGCCTACTCTGGTGTTGGTACAATTGGTTTAAGCTTGGCTGATAAAGTTGGGGAAGTTCGCGGTATGGAGATTATTCCCGAAGCAGTTGATGATGCTAATATTAATGCTAAAATCAATCATATTGAAAATGCACATTACGAAATAGGCACAGCAGAAGAACTATTTCCAAAATGGCAATCAGAAGGTTGGTTAGCTGATGCACTGGTCGTTGATCCACCACGAACTGGATTAGATACTGCCTTACGTCGTGAAATTCTGCGCACGCAACCAGAAAAATTTGTTTATATTTCATGTAATGCTTCAACTTTGGCCCGTGATTTAGTTGACCTAACGAAAGCGTACAAAGTTGAGTATATTCAAAGTATTGATATGTTCCCACAAACAGCACGCTGGGAAGGTGTCGTGAAGTTGACAAGACGTGATCATTCATAAAAAAAGCAGGCGCTACGGTTTTAAACGTAGCGCCTGCTTTTTTTAATAACTTTGATTCTGTTTTTTAATTTTTTTCAGTGCTATAAAACTTAATAGGTAAAATAATAATAACAACACCATTATTATGCCAGCTATCCAGTATCGGCCATTTGTCGTATGCAGTAACAAATCATTTAATTTAGGTAGTCGTGTCACGATTCCCATAACCCCTGCACTGACTAAAAAGACGGCAAAGGGCCAAAGTAATGTTTTATCTTTTGCACGGAGGATAAAATATAGTCCACTTATTAACGCTAATAAAATAACAGCGATGCCCAATCCACCATCCAACCTTAAACGCAATGGTGTTTTCAGAAATATATTCACTAAGTAAATTGGTGCAATAGCAACACTGGCTACTATCCAAATCACAAAATATCGTAAATATTTATTTTTTAATGTCGTATTGACTTGATATATTGCTCGTCCTGAATATTTAAAACCAATCAAAATGTCAATGTATAACAAAGCTCCTGAAATTCCTAACATGCCCACATCCAGTGGCCTCTCTGCTATCATCAAGGATGGTAATAAGCAAATATAAATATACGTTAACAACATATATAGACCTACTCTAATAACTTCCCAGATATGACGTGGCATCTCAGATAATATTTCATCAGCAACTATTTTGGGATCCTTACCCAAATAACCAGCTGCTGAAACACCTTCGTTTTGTGCTTCCAAAATATCCTGTAATATGCTTAATAGTTGTGTCTCTATTTTGTGTTCATCGCGTGCAAAACCTTCGATTCTGATATACAACAATAAGTTTTCATAAAATACTTTATTTTCTTTGTTTAAACTTTCACGTAGTAAGTTATTTGCTTCAGTCATTTCCTTGGTTTTCATTATGATTCCTTTCATCAATCAATTGATTCACTGCATGTTCTAGAAATTGCCATTCATTAATAAAATCTTTTTTTGCCTGTATACCTGCATTTGTAATGAAATAGTATTTGCGATCTGGGCCTTCTAATGAGGACTTCATTTTCCCTTCAATTAACCCACGTCTCTCCATCGTTGTCAGTAAAGGATAAATTGTCCCCTTCGGTATATCAGATAGATCATATTGATTGATTTGTTTACTAATACCATAACCATAGTCTGGTTTTTTTTCTAAAATAATTAACATTACGCCTTGTAAAATACCTTTAAGCATTTGACTAGAAGTATTTGATTTCATTTTTCAACCTTTCGACTAGTATGTTTAACATATTATCAGTATATAATACATTTACTAGTTTGTAAAGCATACTAGATTAGCAAATAAAAAGTAGTGATACAATGTATCACTACTTTTTACATCATGCCGACTAGCGGAATCGAACCGTTGACCCCCTCATTACTAGTGAGATGCTCTACCAACTGAGCTAAGTCGGCAACGCCAAGTACTCAGGTATGCCTAAATCATACCAGATACCCCAGAGAACAATCATCCTCTTATACGGGTGACAGGAATCGAACCTGCACGCCTTGCGGCACTGGAACCTAAATCCAGCGCGTCTGCCAGTTCCGCCACACCCGCATCTTTGTTGATTACGCAACTATATTAGTTTACTTGAAAAAAGCTCATACGTCAATAGCTAATTGAATATTTGTTTTAAGTTGGTACTGGCGTACTAATAAGTCCAGCATGATACCATTGTAAACGAGTACCTGCCACATACCTGATGTATACTTTTCGCCACGAATAACGGCAGACATTAAGGCGCGCACAAGATCGTAATTATCTGATTTTTTGGCAATTTCTGCTACCTTAACTTCTGGGATACCTTCACGGAAACCATATTGGCGCAATGTTCGATCAAAATAACGATCATAAGCATCTGATTTAAAATAACTTTGGGCAAAAACTAAAATACCAGTTGAATAAGCTGGATAATGACTACCACGCCACTCTATTTCCTTGCCTTTGGCATCCTGTAAAACAGCAATATTTTTTTCAAAATCAAATGTCGTCATGTTTTATAACCTCACTTAACAATTATCGTGTTATAAGGTTATTATAACACATCCTTACTTTTTGTTAGTAAAATCAATTCAAAGACAAACTTAATAATCACTCGGAATACCGCGTAGACTGGCACAACTAAAATCATGCCAACAATGCCCCACAAGTTGCCTGCCACCATTAACAATATCATAATGGTTAATGGGTGAATTGCTAATGATTTACCAATGACGTTAGGATAAATAAAGTTACCATCAAGTTGTTGAACCACTGTCATTACAATTAAAACAAACAAGCACTGCTCCCACGACTGTGTACTAGCAACAAGTAATGCTGGTATAACACCTATCCATGGACCGATATAAGGCACAATATTCGTAATACCTGCTATAACTGCAAGAAGCCAAGCATATGGTTGTCCTATAATAAAATAACCAATCGCCATGGTCACACCAACAAATAACATTTCAATAGCTTGACCAGAAATATACCGCTCTATGGTATTATCCATTTTAGTTGTTAATTCAGTTATTTTGTCTGCATGGCGTTCTGGGAACATTTTTTTGATAGCAGGTACCAAACGCTCCCCATCACTTAACATATAGAACAAAACAACGGGGATGGTTACTAAATTAATAGTGACAGAAGTCACAGTAGACACAATTGATCCTAAAGTGCCAGCTGTAATAGTCAAAAATGATGCGGCATATTTACCAACAGCATCTCGCACTTGGTTAACATTAATTGATAAATTCAAATTTTCAAACCACTTACTATTAATCGTTTCAGTCGTAAATCGCTGCATATCTTGTGCAAATCCTGGTAGTGCGGTAATTAAATTTGTAATTTCACGCACTAATGTCGGTACCAATACAACTATAACACCAGCAATCACTGATAGGAAGAATAAGAAAGTTAAAATAACGGCTGCTTGACGTGGTATCTGCCAACCATGAATTTTTATTTTTTGGACGAGCTTTAAAATAGGTTTTAAGACATAATAAAGAAATCCCGCGACCAATAGTGGTACAAATACCGTTGATATAAATACCGAAATTGGCCGCATTAAAAAATCAAATCCCGATACAATCAAAATTAATAACGCTAATGCCAGCAACTCAATCGTCCAAAAAAACAACTTTTTTAATTTTTGGTTTAAAAACATCACTCTAATTCTCCCAGTGCTTTAAGCAATTTATGCTGAATTGTCGGCAGTGATAACTTTTGCCAATCATCTGATGATAGATACTGTTGATTTTCACTGGGCTTCAATTGCTGTCGCACTAACCAAATTTCCCAACGTCGATGCGTGAACACGTGAATAATCGGCTTAATGTTAAGCTGTTGCCCATTAATTTCATCAATACTATTAATTTCTACTAGTGGAAAAGTCCAAAATCCCGCTAACAACCCTTTATCAGGTCGATGCTCAAATAATAAATTACCTTGCTTTTCAGACACAATCGCCATGTACTGTTGTTTTACCGGTTTTTTCTTTTTTGTTTTAACTGGATAAGACAACTCCACACCATCACGAAAAGCAGCATTGAATGCGCGAACAGGTGAACCCTGACTATCAGGGTTTTTCGCTGTCATATAACTTGATCCTAAATCCATGATTGCTTGGTTAAAATCACCAGGGCGTAGTGGGTCAACAATCGGTAAGATGGCATCATAAAAAACCTTGCGCGCTTTTGTATTAGCAATATCGTCATCAATCTTAAGTAAACGACTAAAGACACGATAAGCATTACCATCAACAGCTGGCACGACCTCGCCAAAACTAATCGAGGCAATTGCAGCTGAAGTATACGGCCCAACCCCTGGTAATGCCTGTAAATCATCAGCACTTTCTGGCCAATGACCGTTCAAATCATTAGTAATATACTGCGCCGCCTTTTGTAAATTACGTGCACGTGAATAGTAGCCTAGACCTTCCCAAAGTTTAAGAACTTGTTCCTCTGGTGCCTGCGCTAAATCCTGTACAGTTGGCAATATTGCCATGAAACGTTCATAATAAGGTAGAACTGTATCAACTTGTGTTTGCTGCAACATAATCTCAGAAACAAGGACACGATAGGGTTCATGATTCAGTCGCCAAGGTAAATTAGCTCGCCCGTCTTTATCATACCAATCAAGCAGCGTACGTTGAAAATCTTTAATTGTTTGTTCAGACCATATTTCCATATATCTATTGTACCCTAGTTTTCATGATTTTTAGAAACTCTTATGAAGTTTAAACCTTGATTTTTTGAGATATATAACGTATAATAATATCTTGTATGTAAAACATTTTAAAAAGGAGTACCCATCATGGCATTAAAGAAGCCGCTTAATTCATTCGCCCGTGCTCGCAAGGTCGGACACAACTCAGCCAAAAAGCAACGTCAAACTGCTATCGCAAAGCTGCAACAATGGGCAAAGGGTAAAACAGAAGAATTACCTGTAACAAAGTAATCTAATTGCTTTGGACAAAAAACCAGTAAATTTACTGGTTTTTTATTTACACCTTATTCTGATATTACTGATAATATTTTGTTATACTTTACTTAATAAGAAAGGATGGCTAACATTTGAATATATCACAAAAGCAAAAGTCAATTCTTACCATATTAGTGATTGGCACATTCTTAGGTTTCTTAAACCAAACATTAATGAATGTCGCGTTACCTAATATTATGAATGAGTTCCACATCAATACCGGCACAGGACAGTGGCTCACAAACGGTTATATGCTTGTCAACGGCATCATGGTGCCACTAACTGCCTTTTTAATTCAACGACTAACAACACGGCGATTATACTTGGCAGCCGTTGGCTTATTTGCTGTTGGTACATTAATAGCAGGATTTGCACCTAACTTTACAATACTAATCACAGGACGTATGATCCAAGCAATGGGTGCTGGCGTATTCGGTCCGCTCATGAATGTCGTTGTTATGAATCTTTTCACACCAGACAAACGTGGTGGTGCCATGGGTCTCATTGGCTTAGCCCTTAATTTTGCACCGACACTAGGTCCAACACTATCTGGTCTGATTGTAACCAATCTTTCGTGGCGTTTCTTATTCTTTATTGTTGCACCTTTGATTATTGCTAATTTTATACTCGCTTATTTTTTATTACAAAATATTGGTGAACCAAAAATGCTCAAATTTGACTTTTTGAGCGTCATTTTATCCAGTATCGGCCTCGGTTCAATGCTGTATGGCTTTTCAAACGCTGGTGCAACACCTTGGTCAAATTTTACTGTCTGGGGATTTATCATTATTGGTATTCTTGTCACAGCGTTGTTTGTTTGGCGCCAGTTTGTAACCGAAACACCATTGCTTAATATGACTGTTTTCATGCATCGCGAATTTGTGCTTGCCATGCTGATTAACGTTGTTTTAATGATTTCAATGTACGGTGGTGCCCTAATGCTACCGCTTTACATGCAAACTGTTCGTGGTTCTTCTGCCTTTATATCAGGTCTTGTTTTATTCCCGGGCGCTTTAATTACCGCATTCTTATCACCTTGGAGCGGTCGTTTATACGATCGCTATGGTGTTAAATACCTCACTTTAACTGGTATCTTAATTACCGCGCTAGGTACATTTATTCTATCCACTTTAACCCTAATAACCCCATTCTGGATTATTGTCAGTGGCCAATTTATTCGACAACTTGGTTTGGTACTTGTCCTCATGCCAATTCAAACAGAAGCCTTCAATGCCTTACCATTGTCACTTATGCCTGATGGTTCAGCAATGTTTACAACTGTCCGACAACTTGCTGCGTCATTCGGTACAGCAACATTAGTAACAATTATGACAAAATCTGCCATGAATTATGGGGCCACCCACAAAAGTTTTCTAGATACGCTCATTCAACTACATGGTATTAAAACAACATTCTTCGTAGCTGCCTTGTTAATGCTTGTTGCTGCAGCGTTAACGTGTTTATTCCGTAATAAAGCACCTATCGATCGCGTATGAGAAAAGCATATACTAACAGTTGAAAATAACTAAAGCATCAAAAAAGACGCCTTATTAGCGTCTTTTTTGATGCTTTCATTCACTTATATTTTCGCCGCCGCCCAATGATTAATCGGACCAAACTGATGACCAACTGCAATCTCATTTTCGATAGCCGTTGTCGTCACTTCATGACCAACACGAATGGCTTGTTCGACGGTTTCTCCTTTAGCAAGTTCGGCTGCAATTGTGGCACTTAATGTATCACCTGTGCCATTAATATGTGTCGTATCAAAATAACGATGCCGCAACCAAAAATCACTGCCATCTGCTAGCAAAACATAATCAGCCACTTCAGATTGGTCTATTTGATTATGCCAGCCTTTAACAACAACGTTTTTCACACCCAAACTTTGAATCGCTTTAGCTGCCTCACGTTGGTCTGCTTCTGAACTGATTGTCACCCCTGTCAGCAATTGTGCTTCAAAAAAATTGGGTGTTGCCACCTCAGCCAAAGGCAACAGTAACTCTTTCAATGCCTGAAACGCACTGTCAACTAAAAGCTGCGCGCCATGTTTCGTAGTAATGACAGGATCAACTACTAGTGGACCAAAATCATACTTCTGATAGGCTTGAACAACAGTTTTAATTAAAGTAGCATCAGATAGCATGCCTGTTTTACTAGCACGAATCTTGAAATCATCAGATAAGACGTCAAACTGTTTCTCAATAAACGCTAATGGTAATGTTTCAGATGCATGAATACCATATGAATTTCCAGCCACAGCGGCGACTAAGACACTCATACCATATGTTTTTCGAATAAAAAATGTATGTAAATCAGCTTGTAAACCTGCTGAGCCATCTGAATCTGATCCGGCAATTGTTAAGACCTGTGGAAATTCATTCATAATTATCTAACCTCTTTTTAATAAATTATAGTTTACTATATTATAGAACAACACAGTTGGATTAGCTAATTGGTTATAATCATTTATGATAGGGCGAACCTTGTTGGATCATAAAAGCACGATATATTTGTTCAATGAGGACAAGTCGCATGAGTTGATGCGGTAATGTTAATAGTCCAAAACTCATTTTTAAATTAGCACGTTGTTTAATCATTGGATCAAGTCCGAGTGACCCACCAATAATAAATGTTATATCTGAGTACCCATCTACTGTAATATCAGTCATTTTTTTTGAAAAATCCTCTGATGCTAATTGTTGCCCTTCAATAGCTAATACAATGACAAAGTCTCGCGTGCCAATTTTTTCCTGAATACGTTGTCCTTCTTTAGACATAATTTGCTGATTCTGGGCATCACTAGCTTTTTCAGGTGTCTTTTCATCAGCTAATTCAATCATGTTTATTTTAGCAAAGCGTGATAGCCGTTTAGTATACTCTGCAATACCCGCTCGAAGGTAATTTTCTTTTAATTTACCAACTGTAATTAATTTGATGTTCATTCTGCCAACTTTAAACTTTCTTAATCATATTATCCATAGCGCAAACATTTGTGTTGTTTGACTTATCCACAATTATCCACACGAACAACTTGTTTGTAAAAACTATGTAAAGCTATTATACCAGTTATTTACATGTTCGTATGATTATTTATCCACATTTTTTTCTATTTTTAAACAAAATTGTGGATAAGTTTTAAAAGCCTCTTTACGGCTATTTGGACAAATTATGTCCTATTAATTAATACTTATCCACAGTTTTCCACTTTTTTATCCACAACTGTGGATAAGCACATTTGTTCCCTTGACGATACAAATAATTATAAAACAGAACGTTAATATTTACGACGTTTATTTAACAATTAAACACTTTAACCCGCACTTATTTGACTTAAACACGTACATTAAACAGATCACCCCGACTTTACCGTAAATATTCGCATTTCAAAGTATGATTATTACGATTTTTAACCTTTCTTTATGTTTTTCAGTAGTTTTCCACACACATTATATTAGTTATCAACAAATTATTCACGTTTCCAATTGATTATCAACATTTTTACATTAGTTTTCAACATTATCAGAAAACGCCTATTTTCATCAGTTTGTCAATAAAAGGTAAAGAAAAAACTAACGAAATTCGTTAGTTTGCAAGTTTTTGAGTTAATTTAACTTTCACTGTCTTTTTAGTTTCATGATGATAATAAGTAATGGTGGCTGTGTCGTTTAAGTCATGCTTATATAGCGCTTCTCTTAACTCAGCTTGTCCCATGACTTTTTTACCATCAATTTCAGTAATAACATCATATTTTGTCAATCCAGCTCTGTCTGCTGGGCCGTCTTTTGTCGTACTCATTACAACCACGCCACCAGTAATATTTGCCGGAATTTTAAGCAATGATTTTTGATCATCCACAGTAACTGCAGAAAGTTCAACCAATCCGATACCAATTGCCGGCCGCGTTACCTTGCCCTCTTTAACTAATTTATTGACAATATCTACGACTTGATCTGACGGAATAGCAAACCCCATCCCCTCAACACTTGTGCCAGAAGACGATGATGATAACTTCATCGAATTAATACCAACAACTTGCCCAGCAAAGTTCACCAGCGGACCACCAGAATTTCCAGGATTAATGGCAGCATCCGTTTGAATAACAGTTGACCCGCCATAATTTTGACCATTCTCTGAAGTTGTTGCGACCAAACGCTTTTTAGCAGAGATAATTCCCTCAGTGACTGAAGAAGCGTACTCTGAGCCTAAAGGCGAGCCAATTGCAAGCACCTTTTGTCCAACTTGTATATTATTAGAATCACCAAATTCTGCCGTTGCTTTCACATTTTCTGAACTGATTTTTAGAACTGCTAAATCAGTCATTGCATCTTTACCAACAAGCGTGGCAATTACTTTCTTACCATCATGCAGCATCACTTGTAATTGCGCAGCACCATCAATAACATGATTGTTTGTCACAATATAAGCATCACTGCCTGCTTTTTTATAAATAACACCTGATCCTTCAGATGATTCTTGATAAGTATTGCTACCATCCCTAGAGAAATTCAGTACAGAAACGACAGCATCAGAAATTTTATTGTATGCTGTCGTTGCGGTAGCATTGTTGGCTATTTTGACTGTTTTGTCCGCTTTTGTATTTACTTTTTGAGTTGATGTTTGTAAATTTTCAAGACTATTTTGTCCATATAAAACAACACCCCCGCCGATAATCCCCGCGATTGCGCCAGTTACTATGATTGTTGTTAATGATTTTTGTGCCATTTTAATCACCCACTAATTGAATTATTGTTATTATAACGTATAAAAATTAATATTAAATTAAATTATTCCGATAAATTATCACCAGTGAAAGCGTTAATTTTTAAAACATATTTTTCATTACCACTATGCGCCTCAAATGCCCAAACTGGCAAATAAATATCATACCCATTAACAGTTAGACTTTTGTCATATGATAAATATCCCGCAGATAACCGATCGCCACCATCTAACTCGTTATATCGATATAATGCCACAATAGCTTCTTCTTCGGTAATTGTTGCACGATCATCACGAAGCCGTTGCACATTAACAAGCTGTCGCTGAATAAATCCAGTGATTTTACCTTCTTTATTATATTGAAATGTCATCGTTCCGTTATCGTCAATCACCGGTAAACCTCTAATACGCTGAGAATACACGCGGTCAGAGTTAGCCTTATCTGCCGTTAACACAGAATTGTAACGATACCCTGACCGTTTTGCAATTGTCAATGGATTCTGACTATTTTCAGAAACGGCAGTCTCTTTCTCTGGTAATTCTGGTGTTTTGAGTTTAACAGTTACTATGTCTGATTGGCGATTGGTGGTAACATTCAAACCAGATGGTAATGCCATTGTATCTTTATTACCACGTTGCGCCGCAATATAACCACTATAGTGAACCGTAGTACTAAATTTTGGTAGTTGAATCTTTTGTTTCTTCATCTCAGTAATAATATTAGCATTAGCATCTGTCACCTGTTCATTAGGCACTTGCCCTGCGCGCCACCAGTTAAGCAGAAAAATATCTAACAAAAAAAACAAAACGAGCATTAATACTTTTAGTCGTTTAAATTGCATATCTTCCTCCTGATGTTTTTATGTTAACCGGATTTACCGATTGCGCAAATATGATGTCACGCTCTGCCAACCATCATGTGTTTCAATCATCCATGTTGGTTCCATGTTAACTGCTGCCTGACTGTCTTCGTTAATTAACCATTCATACCCTGGCGTAATAAAATTATAATCACTTGTCTTAACGCCAGCATCTGTTAACTGTTTAATGACAGTCTCAGTTGCTGGTAGCTCAACATCCGCTTGCCTATTAGGAACAGGCACACCTAGTTCATTAAGAGAATACGTACTTGTCAAATTACCATGATTGTCCATGGTCATATGAATTGCACCGCTTTGTGATTGAAAATAAACTGGAAAGCCTTCAACATAGGTTCGAAATGTAATTTTCTTACCGTTATCTTGGCTTTCATAAAAACGCGTATCCGTTAAATCCAGCTGTAATAAATTGATTTGTGAAAAATTAGAATTTAATCGGTCAAGATATGTTTTCGGCAATTTGTTTTTAGGATTATGATCTTCAAATTTAACCGTTTCCCAAGATGGGTCATAGGTTATCTGCTGATTATTTAATTTATTCGTATACACCGTCTCAGCATCATCTTGTGTAATTGTTAATTGGTTCAGTGTTCCTAAAAGCGAAGAAACATATGTTTTTGGATCACGATGATTTACCAAATAAGAATACACTGGTAACTTAATTTTTTGCGGATAATTAAGAACGACACGCCCATTGTAGGCTTTAAAATCAACCGTCAAATGAGTTGGTAATTTATTAACCTGTTGCCATACCTGATCGCTATTCAACTTACTCACTTTAACTGTCGTGACTTGATCCGTCTTAGTATTCACAAAATAGCCTTCTTTTTTGTGATCAAGGGGTAATACAAAATAATTAAAATTAAAAGTTTTTTGTGCCACAATATGTTGCTCATACCGTGTATTAAAATAAGAGATAGGAATCACATCAGGATAACGGAAAATTTGTGATTTTTTTGTGGATAAAATTTTTTTTATTTGACCGGTTGTGACTGTTTTGGTTTGCGCCTCATCCAATGTAGACTGTGTGACAGCCCGTCGAATACCCTTGATTTTTTCGTCAGTATCATTAACCACGAGCTTTTGTTGACCATTAGATTGGGTCACAATATACTGCGTTGGTCGAAACATTTCTAACAACCGTTGTTCTGGTTGCTGACTTTCAGATATACTTGGCGCTTCATTTTTACCAAATGAACTGAACACAAATCCTGTTAAAATTACCGAAAAAGCAATGGCCAAAACTAAGGCGATGTTCAAGAGTGTCCCTTGGAAGTATTTACGTCTATTCCGCATCCCAATCTTCCTCCTCAATGACAACATCATCAACATAGGCTAACGATATATAAAATGTTGAGCCTTTATTTTCTACGGAATCAACCCAAATACGCCCATTAAACTTTTCAACCACTTCTTTAGAAATTGCCAATCCTAATCCTGTCCCACCTTGCGCACGTGAACGTGACTTATCAACACGGAAAAAGCGATTAAAAATATTATCTAAGTCTTTACGTGGTATACCTAACCCTTGATCAGAAATACTTAAAATAGCCCGTGTTTTTGTTTTAATTAATCGTGCAGTTATCGTACCACCATCGGGTGAATATTTCACCGCATTATTCATAATATTATCTAACACTTGGGTAAACTTATCTGGATCAACTTCGACCCAAACATCTTCGTTTGTAAATTCACGTTGAATATTATAACTTTTGTTCGGTGTATCTGCGTTTTTTGCATCGTTTTCAATGATCATATCAAATCGATTTAAGACGAAATTAAACAGACTGTTCAAGTTAATGACTTCTAACTTCACTTCCATAGTTCCTTGATCTAATCGTGATAATGCCAATAAGTCATTAATCATACGGATCATCCGCTGTGTCTCATCTTGTACAACACCCAAAAAATTTTGAGCCATGTCAGGATCATTAATGGCACCCTCTGCCAAAGCATCAACATATGATCTTACTGAAGTTAACGGTGTTCGTAATTCATGTGATACGTTAGAAACAAACATACGCCGCTCTGAATCAATGCGTTGCTGTTCAGTAATATTATGTAAAACAACGACTAAACCAGAAATAAAACCTGACTGGCGTTTAATGAGTGAAACATATGCTTGTACTAGTATATCTTTACTATCATCAGAGAGATCAATGCGAAAATCTTCAAGATTCTCTAACATATCGCGTAATGTACGTTTGCCTTTTAACCTTAATAGATCGACGACATTTTTACCAATTGCTTCTTCCCGATCAACACCAACAAAATTTGCTGCAGCTTGATTAATAATTGTTATCTCACCGCGACGATTAGCAGCTAAAACACCATCTGCCATATGCGTCAAAACTGAATCTAAACGGTTACGTTCAGCATTAACTGTCTCTGTTGACTCTTCAACGCGTGTTGACAACTCATTAACCGATTGCGCCAAATGACCAAGTTCATCCGATCCATAAATATGGTTAACCATAGAATAATCACCATTCGCAATTTTAGTCGTTTGTTCGTCAATTTGTGCGATAGGTTGTGTCAACGTACGAGCAAGAAACAATGCTAACATAATGCTAACTAATAACGCAATGATTCCTGCAACGACGAATAGTCGCATCACATTGTTAACATTTTGATAGACCGGTAACAGACTCGCCTTCACAATAATAATGCCTGTGATGTCTCGAACACGATCCGTTGTGACACCAAGCGTTGTCGTCACAAGCTCCTTACGTTCACCATTCTCATTAATTGTTCGTGACTTTAAAAAAGATTGCTCCCCAGCAATGGCTTTTTGTGCGTTCAAGTCCGTTGTCTTTTGACCAATGGTTTGTTGTCCTGAGACGGATAGAGTACCACGAATGGTTCCTGTCTTATCTATAACCTGTGCCTCTTGAAGATTTGTATTATTTAAATCAGACAACACATCTTGAATAGCATGGTTACCTGCATTAACATCTCGATCTTTTAGTGCTGTTGTGATTTGGTCAGTCACATATTTTGGTAAAGTAATTTGCTGCTGAAACGTTGCTAAATTTTGTTGTTCTATTTGACGCACAAAAAACGCACCCAAAAGTTCGAGTGCGATAATCATCAGCAACACAAAAACAAGCGTGATGCGGAAACGTATAGATTTAAAAAAGTTCATATTACTGTTCATAGTTGCTGACGCATTGCGTCCGTCTCCTTAGTGTATCAAACAGAAGAAGCCTCTTCACGATGCTACGCATACCGATTACAGAGCAAAGCAATTTGTGATTTAGAGATTGCTTACTCCGCATCTGGGCGTAAATAATAGCCAACACCACGACGTGTTGCCAACCAATTAGGATGGCTTGGATTATCTTCAATTTTTTCACGTAAACGTCTTACTGTAACATCTACTGTTCGGACATCACCAAAATAATCATATCCCCAGACTTGTTGCAATAAATGCTCACGTGTCATAACTTGGCTAATATGTTGTGCTAAGTAATATAATAGCTCAAATTCACGATGCGTCAGTTCAATATCTTGTCCTGACTTAGATACCATATAAGCTTGAGGATGAATTGTCAAATCCCCTAACTCTATATCTTCTGTGTTTGCCACCGAATCATCAGCGTTTTGTGCCTGCGCTACAGCTTTACGGCTACGCAAATTAGCCTTCACTCGCGCTACCAATTCTCGGTTAGAAAATGGTTTAGTCACATAATCATCGGCACCCATTTCTAATCCCAAAACTTTATCAATTTCAGAATCCTTAGCTGTTACCATAATGACTGGCGTTTCTGATTTGGAACGAATTTGCCGTAATACCTCAACACCATCAATTTCAGGCAACATTTGATCAAGCAAAACAAGATCCGGCTTTTCTTCGTTAAAAATTGTCAACGCTTCCTGACCATCGGCTGCCGTGATAACTTCATAGCCTTCTTTTGTTAAATTAAATTTAATGATATCTGAGATTGGCTTCTCATCATCCACAACCAAAATTTTACTCATGGACGTTCTCCTAACGTGTTTCTAATAGTTTATCTATGTTTAAGTATATCATTTTTCTGTCATTCTGTAATATTTAACACAAAAAAAACCGATAAAATCGGCTTTAATGTCAAAATCATACAATATTTCTTGTTTAATGTGAACGACGATGGAAACGACTCTTGAATAACGACGAAATTGCTTCATTATTACTAATACGACGAATAGCCTCACCAATTAATTCGCCCACAGAAACAATCTCAAGTTTGTCAAATTTTTTGTCTTCTGGTAAATTAATAGAATCTGTCAAAATAACTTTTGTGAAAACAGAATTTTGCAGGCGCTCAACAGCAGGTCCTGAAAATACGGCATGCGAGGCAACAACATATACTTCTTTAGCACCATGAGCCATAATTAATTCAGCACCTTGCGTGATCGTCCCAGCAGTGTCAATCATATCATCAATCATAATCGCTGTTTTACCTTGAACATCACCAACAATACTACCAATTTCAGCAACATTTGGTTTTGGTCGGCGCTTGTCAATAACAGCAACAGGTGACTCCAATGATAGCATATTATTTAAATTACGTGCGCGAGTCATACCACCATGATCTGGGGAAACAATAACTGAGTTATGCTTATCCGCAATACCCGACTCGATCAAATAGTCAGCCAGCAATGGCGCAGCTTGCAGATGGTCCATTGGAATATCAAAGAAACCTTGAATTTGCGCAGCATGCAAATCTAGTGCCAAAACACGAGTTGTTCCTGCGCGTTCCAACATATTGGCAACAAGCTTTGCTGTGATCGGCTCACGTGATCGCGCCTTGCGGTCTTGACGTGCGTAGCCATAATATGGCAAGACGACGTTAATTTGATTGGCAGATGCACGACGCAACGCATCAATCATAATCAACAGCTCCATCAAGTTATCATTGACAGGAGCAGAAGTCGATTGGATAACGAAAACGTTATCGCCACGAATACTCTCTTCAATGTTAATCTGTACTTCACCATCAGCAAATCGCTTGACAGATATCTCGCTCAAAGGCACGCCAACTGATTCAGCAATTTTTTTTGCAAGTGGCTCATTTGAGCTTAATGAAAAAAGTTTCAATTTAGGTTCTGGCATGTTTAGCTCCAACTATTTTATGTGAAATTCACGTCCATGTTTATTTTAACAAAAAAAATTAACAAAAGCCACTAACGTTCAACGCTTTGTTAATCCTTTAAAAATAGATTTAATCGTCATTATTGTTACTGTTTACTAAAATAAACGATGCTACTATGCTGTCAAAAATGACTTTAATGCCGTCAATGCCTCTTCGTAATTAGGTTCTTCCGATATTTCAGGGACAATTTGTGCATAACGGACGACACCTTGTTCATCAACAATATAAACAGCACGTGCATCGAATCCTTGTGCTGGTACATAAAGCTTTGTAGCATAACCAAATGATTCTTGCTCATCTGATAGCATACGCAAATTGTGTACCCCTTCAGCTGCACACCAGTCACGTTGTTCTGCAACAGAGTTCGTCGAAATAGTCAAAAATTGCACATTACTAAATTGATCAACTGATTGATTAAAGTGACGTGTTTGCAATGAGCAAGTACCGGTATTTAGATCTGGCACAACAGAGATCAAAGTGAGTTTACCAACTAAATCAGCGGTCTTAACTTTATCACCACGCTCATCCTCTAACTTGAAATGTGGTAACGTTTCACCAACCTTTAAGGGTTCTCCAACTAATTCTGTTACTTCTCCTGATAATAATACATTCATTTTGCGACCTCCGCATATTTTTTTCTATTTAAAACAGTTTTCTAAAATTAATTATTTTATATTGGGTTAATCCAACACAAAAGTCTTGATGGCTTGCGCCACACCTGAATGATTATTGGTAGCTGTTTCATAATCAGCAATAGCTTTTAATTCTGGGATTGCATTCCCCATTGCCACGCCGACACCAGCTTGCTCTATCATTGAATAATCATTTGCTTGATCACCAATAGCCATCGTTTGTACGTGTTCGATGTCTAAAACATCTGCCAAAGCAAGCAAAGCATTTCCTTTAGAAGCTTGGCGGTCAATAAATTCTAAGTTATTAGCCGTCGATCGAATCACATTAACATGATTTGAAATTTCATTTGGTATTGCCGCTTGTACTTTGTCCAACTCGCTACTTTCAGCATTAGCAATTGCCTTAATGAATTCAACCTTCTCTAGCTCGTTTTCTGTATCCAAAACAAATAATGGCAAATTCACTAGGCTATTTTCAAAACTTGCCCAAGGATGGATTCTATGGTTTGTCGTATAGGCAGCATCGTGCGTCTCAACTTGTACGTAAGTATCTTGCGTTCGCATAAAATTGTTAACCTCTTGAAACGCCTTAACACCCAATGGTTGTCGAAATAATGTTTTTTCGCCATCTGCCGTTTGAACCAAACCACCATTATAGGTGATGACATACTGATCACTACCTTGAATGCCCAATTCAGATAAAATATCACGAACACCTGGTAAAGGTCTCCCAGTTGTAATCACTATTTTAACATCGTTTTCCAAGGCTTGCTGAATACTTGATTTCACTTCTTGGGTAATTTCTCGTTGATCATTAAGTAGTGTACCGTCAATATCAATGGAAACAATTTTAATTTTTGACATATTGTGTGTCGTTTTTGTAATCAGAGCACTCGTCATCGTCAGAAAATTGGCAATAACTCGTTCACAGTTACTTTCTCTCCTTCGTTAAAAATAAACGCATTAGTCTCTATCATCATAAATCTTGCATTTTGTAAGATCATAATTATATTATAGCAAAGAAAGCGATTACAGTGCATTAAAACCACACCACTCCTTAACATATTTAAGTGACTACATTGTTCTGTTCTCACGAAGCATCACAACAGCCAGATACGTAAACCACATACTCACGGCTGTAGCCACAAGTAACAATACTGCTGCACCAATGTTACCGATGAAAACTGATATGCTAACAATGCCTGACGATAAAATATAGCCAACTGGTCTCGTTGCTGCACTAAAGCCACTATACGCACCAATTTTATTTGGATTCATCATCTCAGCTCGTAATGATTGATTAGCTGGCGTCACAATCATTTCACCCATTGTTAAAATAATTGCCACTATCAACAGCGGCCAAAAATCAGTGAGTAAAAACATCAACGCAAAGCTACCGCCTTGTATGGCAATGCCCACAAAATTAGCTTTGAGATTTGACCATTTTGCAAACAATTTTGTCATGGTTCCCATCAATAGCACGATCATGAAAGTATTTACAATAGTAATGACTGACAACATCCGTTGCCCAAAAATCGGTATGCCTAGCACAGTGACACTATGAAATGTCTGTGCCAAATGAGCTGCTAAATAATAATCTGGTGATGAAAAAATAACAGTAGCACCAATTCCTGCTATCATAAACCTTAAATAGCGTTTATCTGAAAATACTGTCCGATAACTTTTTAATACATCCCACACCGATTGTCCCTTGTTTTGTCGTTCTTTTTTCTGGAATGTTTCAGTAATCCAAATCAAAACAATAAGTAAACTTATAATTGCACCAACTGCTGTCCCAATTAATAACTCAAATCGTGCTGTTTTAAAAAACCACCCACCCAACGCAGCACCAATCATAACAGAAAGGTTAACAACCCAATACATCATCGCATAGATGAATTTACGATTTTGTAATGTTGAAACATCAATCATCATCGCTTCTTCTGCGGGTGAAGCGAAACTCATGCCAACAGTGGCCAGTAAGAATCCAAAAAAAGTCACGTATGGATTAATATAAATTGGTGAATTCATAGCTGCTGCAATCGTATAGCCAATAGCCATTGAACCAATACCACTTAACATCACACGTTTACGGCCCCACACGTCAGCCAGATGACCACCATATAATCCTGCTATAAACCCTGCTATTTGGACAAAAACTAACAACATACCCGTGATACCAGCACCAAAGTAAGAAACATAGTAGATTGTCATATTAGGACCAACAGATGATCCAATAGCAATTGTAATAAACATGATTACCATTCTTAATTGAATATTACGATCTAATTTTAAAAAATCAGACATGAATGTCCCCTCATCATAAAAACATTAATTTATAATTTATTTCAAATGAATTCCGTTTTTTTCCTTATTTTAAAATAACACATAAGAACAACATTTTATCAAACTTCACAGTAATTTACAATATAAATATGATCATCATCATGTATAACTATTTGTTTTATCGTTATTAAAAAGTAATGCTCGCGCTTTAGTTAACAAGGTACTGTCATTTACACCATTATAATTATTTATTTTTATTGCTTCCTTTAAAGTCGTCCAGCGTATCGCTTCAATTTCTGAACGTTGGTAAACTAACTGTCTTATTGATATATCAGTAGACACAACAAACCAATCTTCAATCCAATCTGTATACTGAATTGAGTTGACAAATTGTAACTGATTCGGCGTCACGGATAAAGACAATTCTTCTGATAATTCACGAATAATCGCTTGTTGACTATTTTCACCAGTCAGGGCAGAACCACCTGTAGCCGTTGTCCATATACCTGGATAGCTCATTTTATTAAATGATCGTTGTTGCATTAATATTTGACCATCAACATTAAATATTAATGCATTGACTACCAAATGATACTCACCAATGCCAAGTTTTCTCCCTCGTAAATGTTTACGCCCTGTTAGTTGCCTATTTTCATCATAAATATCCCACACCTCATCTAATTTATCTGCACGTTCATCCTTTTTTAACAAATTCTCGCGTTCCTTTTCTACAACTAACAGTCGAGTTATTAAAAACATAAAAGAAGTGAACCAAACATATGTCTGGTTCACTTCTTTTATTAATGTTTCAAATCATACAATGATTTGAATTAAGTCTAAGATTAAATTACTTCAAAGGTGACCAATTCCAATCAGTGAATTCTGCAATATCACGTCCCTCATTACGAGTAACTTCGAAATGCTTTGCAAGTGTTGCATCCATCTTTTCAATGAATGTATCAGCAGCAGCTTGATCGATTGTACCATTAGCTGACAGAATTTCAACAGCTTCCTTAGCTTGATGGAAACGATCCAAGTGTGAATAAACACGCATGTCGTATGTTGTTGTGATATCACCATCTTCACGATAACCATGGACATAGACATCACCCTTGAACTTACGTTCGAAGAAGAATGATTCTACCAAGTTTTCATAGGCATGGAAACCAAAGATTACTGGCTTTTCAGCTTGGAAATACTTGTTAAATTCATCATCTGACAATTCACGCTCATCGTTCATGTTAGGTTCTGACTTCTTTTGCAAACGTAACAATTCAACAACGTTAACATAGCGGAACTTAACTTCTGGGAAGGCTTGGTTAACCAACCACAAGGCAGCTAATGTTTCAATTGTTGGCTCTGTACCGGCAGATGCAAACGTGATGTCAACATCACCAGAAGGTGCAGTAGAAGCCCAGTCAATAATCTTCAAACCTTCGTTAGCTAATACATCAGCTTCATCAGCAGTAAACCATTGTTGACGTGGTTGCTTTGAAGCAATAATCAAATTAACCTTGTGACGTTCTGAGAATGCGCGATCCTGAACAGCTAACAATGAGTTCCCATCGGCTGGTAGGTATTCACGAATAAAGTTAGACTTCTTCTCGGCCAAATGTGTCAACATACCTGGATCTTGGTGTGTATAACCATTATGATCTTGTTGGAACGCAGTTGACGTTGCAATCAAGTTCAATGATGGATAATCATTACGCCATGCTTGTTCTGACGCATGACGCAACCACTTGAAGTGTTGTGTTACCATCGTGTCGACCACGCGCAAGAATGATTCGTATGAAGCGAAAATTCCAACACGGCCAGTCAATGTATAACCTTCTAACCAACCTTCTGCTTGATGTTCTGACAATTGCGAATCAATAATACGGCCTTCAGGACCAACATATTGATCGTTTGGTTCTTTAACTTCTTCCATCCATTGACGGTTAGTTGTGTTAAAGAGACTCCACAAACGGTTTGACATTGTTTCATCAGGACCAAACACACGGAATGAAGTTGGGTTCAACTTCATAACTTCTTCCAAATAATTTGAAAGGGTTGTCATATCCATGTTTTGAGTAACTGTTGCAAACTCATGTCCACGGTTTTCGTTAGTAATGTCATTAGTGAATTGGCGCCAATCAGGCAAAGTCAAATCAGTTGCTTCTTCACCGCGACGACGTCCACCGTTAGCAATTGGATTGGCTGACATACGCTTGTCGCCCTTAGGTGCAATTGCCTTTAATTCATCTTTCAATGAACCATCAGCATTGAATAATTCCTCAGGCTTATATGAATTCATCCATGCTTCAAATTGATCCAAAGTTGACAAATCATGTTGTTCCAAAGGCAATGGCACTTGGTGAGCACGGAATGAATCTTCAATTGGATTACCCTTGGCATCGTGTGTTGGACCACCCCAACCCTTTGGCAAACGTGCAATAATCACAGGCCATGCAGGGATAGTACCATCCTCGTACTTACCGTTTTCACGTGCATCCTTTTGAATTGCTTGAATGTCTTCGATTGCTTGATCCAACACTTTAGCTGCTAATTCGTGGTAAGCCGCATAATCATGAATGTCATCATTTTCAATAAAGCGAGGTGAATAACCCAAACCTTCAAAGAACTTTGTGATTTCTTCATCACTCATACGTGAAAAGATTGTTGGGTTTGAAATCTTGAAACCATTCAAATCCAAAATTGGCAATACAGCACCATCATTTTTAGCTGATAAGAACTTTGTTGAATGCCATGAAGTCATTGATGGACCAGTTTCGGCTTCTCCATCACCAACAACAGCAAATGCGATTTGTTCTGGGTTGTCCAAAACGGCACCGAATGCGTGTGATAATGAATAACCTAATTCACCACCTTCATGCAATGAACCAGGTGTTTGGGCAGTCATGTGCGATCCGATTCCACCAGGGAATGAGAAACGCTTGAACAAACGACTCATACCTTCTAAATCTTGTGTGATTTCTGGATAATCCTCAGTATATTCACCGTCTAAGTAGGCGTTAGTAACCATAACTTGGCCACCATGCCCAGGACCACCAATATAGAACATGTTCAAATCATACTTGTTGATCAAACGATTCGCATGAGCATACAAGAATGTTTGTCCTGAAATTGTTCCCCAGTGACCAATTGGCTTAACTTTAACGTCTTCAGCTTCAATTGGTGTGTTAGTAACTGAGAACAAAGGGTTGCTCTTCAAGAAGATCATCCCTGCTGACAAATAGTTGGTAGCACGCCACCACTTATCAACGAGTCCCAAGTACTCTTTTGAATTAAAATCTACCATGAGATTTAATACTCCTTATTTTTTGAGAGAATCGTAAACCGCGAACTTTTCTCCGTTATTTACTCTTCAAGTATAACTTATTATTATGTTTTGTTCAAGAGAATAGTCTAGATTGGTTCAGGTCTAGGCGTATTTTGGTTGGCTCACAATTATTGTTGGTACGAACCAATTGTCAAACTTTACTAATACTATTTAACCACTAGATTTAATTATTAGTATGTTGTATTAATATATGCGGATAAAACACTTTCAGCTGCCACAAAATTATACTTTCGTTCATTAAGTTGTACCTCATGCCCATGTGAATCAAAAAATGCGCCACTTTTTTGATTCACAGACGGTTCGAACACCAGATGCCTTGCAACGGGTACTTCTTTATTCGTTAGATTTCTCGTATACGGCATCAAATTACTTTGTACATCACCTGGAAAAAAACTATTAACCTTAATATGATAAATTTTTAGTTTTTCTGATAAGTAAATCATTAATAATGTTTTATGAGTTACCACCCACGCAGCCCGTTCCAAATAATTGGTTTGTTTCTCACATATTGGTACCATGTTAACCGCCTTTGGATTACCCGAAACCAGCAATAATTTGCCAGATTGCAACAAGGGCGCTACTTTCATAGCAACATTGTAATGACTCATTAAATTTTGCGTTATATTTTCCCTGCCGTTATTAGGAAAAACACCCGCACTTAAAATCAGAACATCAATTTTATCAATTGTCTCTTTTAAATGATTTTGTAGTCTGTTAACATCATGAGGCATAGATAGATCTGCTTGTATAAAAGTAACACTTTTTCCTAATCTTCTTGCACTTGCTTCCCCCTTTTCTTTGTGCCTACCGATAATAATGACGTAGTTATCAATACTCAATGCCTCAGCAATTGACAGCCCTACACCTGATGTACCACCTGTTATAACAATATTTTTCATTTGAAGATACCATGCCTTTTTATGTCACCTAAGATTTTCTTAGCGAAATAACAATCTTTCACCGTGTAAAATAGTTATTCAACTTTTAAGTTGACAATATCGATAAGCACCGAATGCTTATTCTGATAGTCAGTAGCCTTTTTACTATTTCCCAGTTTTTCATAGCAATGAGCAACACTTAGTGCGTACTCAGCCAGCATAAAATAAGATTGCTTTCTGACTACATCATCAAAGCCATTTAAAAGAATGGCTAACGCCTCTTGATATTTTTCTTCTTGATATAAATAATTACCATAGTGATAAGATATGGCGTTTAAATTTTCGCTTGACACCTTAGTCTTAATAAATTGTCTATAAACGGCCTCAAATAAATGTACTGCCTTGTCAGCATAACCTATTTTTAGATATAACACGGCTAGTCCATTGATTAGTAACATTTCAAGCGCCGATTTCGGATGATAAGGTTGCTTCATCGTCATATGAATAGCTAAGTTTAAATAGCGAACGGCTTCTTTGGTATTAATTTCTAGTTGATATAAAGCACACGAATAATAGTAGTAATATGTTTGTATGTCCTGATCATAAATTAATTCATCTAAAATATTACTGTTGTCCATTAATTCAATCATCCCTTTGTAATTGTGTTTCTTACACATATCAAATATCTTGCGACTAAAACTATCAAAGCTTGTCATGTGCATAGCATGATCCAAAAATTGATTTGTCTCTTTTATTTGTAATCGATTACAAATTTTTTTGAATAAAATAACATTTGGTACATCGATGCCCCGCTCAATGCTACTGATCATAGCTTGAGAACAAATATCTTCAGCAAGTTGAAATTGTGTCATTCCCAATTTTATTCTATTTAATCTTATTAAAGCACCTAGTCTTGTCGCTATGCTATTAACCATCAGTGACCCTCACAATTCCAATCAATTATTTGACATTCTTATAAATAAACTGCGGATGCCTCAAGCAAATTTGAACATCATTCAGAATCTTGTGTACCATCAAATACCATAATTATACAATTTTAAAAAAGTTGAGGTAAACAGAATACTAATAATCTAAATAGCCATTATCTTCCCATGTGTATACACCTTTCTCACAAGTCATTGCCAAAGAAGAACAAAAAACTACCAATACTTTACGTTGGTTGGAGAAAATCACCTTCAAAAAGATTAGCAGTTTTTTATCATTGTTGTTATGCAATTATTCAGTATCTAAACTAACAAACGCGCTATATCGTAAATACTGATAATGTAAGCGCATGGTTGAAAACTCTAGTGGTGTCCCATCATCCATAAAAAATATGCCCTCCATAATACCAACTGGTTCATTAGCTTTAAGCTCTAATAAGGTTTGATCTTCTATGTTTGATGGCTCGGCCATAATCGTCATAAACGACTTGGTCACTGTCCGATGTTTCGTATTTTCAATATACTCATACACTGATCCAGACACAATTTCTTTATTTAACCCTGGTACAACTGAAATAGGAACATAACCACGTTCAATCATAAACGGCACGCCCTCTAGACGTCGTAACCGTTTAATTTCGTAGACAAAATCACCCTCATTTAAAAAGAGCGCCTGTTGTTGTTCAGGAGTTGCTGAAAGCACTTGAAAATCAAGCAATTCAATACTTGGTGCTTTTCCATCAACACGAAAGGAATCAGAAACACCTAAATTTGAACCCTCATGTTGAAAAATAGCGTTATTCTTCAAATAAAGTGGGTTCACAAAGGTACCGCTTCCTCGTTTTTTAAATATAACACCTTGCTGTACTAACACGTTCAATGCACGTTTGATCGACGAACGTGACACATCATATTGCTCAGCAAGTGACCTTTCATCAGGTAATTTCAAATTAGGAAACTCACCTTGGTAAATTTTTTGTTTAATATCCGCTTGTACGGTGACATAAATGGCTTCTGACATAATGTTAAAATTATATCACAAATTGGTCTGACCGCGCGACTTTTTGGTTGTTCCAATTTGTGGTAAAATAAAATGACTATGACAAAGAAAAAAATTAAAAAAACACTTCCAGAACAAATTATGGATAAACATGATGTTACTTATGAATCACTAACATTAAATATTCTAGACAAGACTGAATCGGAACGGGACACAATTCTTCACACGTTTAATATTAAACATGATGATATCTATAAAACCCTTGCAGCGTTTGGCGACAAAACTGGACCAGTCGTTGCTGTTTTACCCATTACAAAACATCTGTCCATGAAAAAACTCGCGATAGCATCTGGTAACAAAAAGGTCGTCATGTTACCACTAAAAGATTTGAAAAAAACAACAGGTTATATTCACGGCGCCAATAATCCAATAGGTATTTGGCAAAATAAGCACTTCCCCATTTTTATTGACTCAACGGCTGAACATGCTGATTATTTTTTGGTTAGTGGTGGTGAGCTTGGTCGTTCAGACAAAATAAAGCCTGCTGACGTGTCTTCGATGATTGGTGCCCCATTTGCAGATTTATCAGAGCATGATTAATCTTATCATCAACCAACGCATTATAATGTATTGATTGTTATTAATTGCTAATTTGTTAGCTTTATCATAGAATATTTGGCAGGAGGACATATTCATGTCAAAAAAAGTCATCGCAACAACGCAAGCGCCAAAAGCGCTTGGTCCCTACTCTCAAGCCATTCAATCTGATAATACGCTCTACATTTCTGGTCAAATCGGTATTGACCCTGAAACTGACACATTTGTCGGCCACACAACGATAGAACAAACCCAACAAATCTTTAAAAACATCGATGCCATCTTACACACAGCTGAGTTTTCCAGAGCAGATGTTGTTAAAACAACATTATTCTTCGATGATCTTAATGACTTCACCAGCGTGAACAAACTTTATGAAGTCTATTTTGGTGCTAATGCAATTGATACGCTACCAGCACGTTCAGCCATTCAGGTTGCTGCTTTACCCAAACAAGCTAAAATCGCAATTGAAATTATTGCAACAAAATAATTTTTTGCTAGAACAACGTACTAAAGAATCTGGCTATGATAGCAACAAAAAAGTAACTACCAATTTGATATTGGTAGTTACTTTTTTAATTTATACTAACCTTATGGTCAACTTTTTGTTACCAACTAGCACTACCATTTGGTCCTGCATTAGGATCATCTCTAAACAAAGGTGCCATAGGACTAAATTTAAAAGTTGGCTTATTAAACATTAACGTGGCTGTACCACGCGCACCTGCACGGTTTTTCTCCAAAATAATTTCAATCGGTACTGCCTCTTCTTCATCGCGTGGATCGCTATCATCTTCATCTCCATCATTACGATAATAATCATCTCGATACAAAAAAGCGACAATATCAGCATCCTGTTCAATAGATCCTGATTCACGCAAATCAGACAATACCGGACGCTTGTCTGTTCGCTGTTCAACACCACGACTAAGTTGTGCCAGCGCTAAAATAGGTGTATGTAATTCTTTTGCTAATTTTTTAATTGAACGTGATATTTCGGAAACCGCTTGTTGACGACTTTCCTTATTATTTGATTCGATTAGACCAAGATAATCAATAATAACCATACCTATTGGATGCGGATTATTAATTCGCTGTTCGGGTTGCATATCACTGACAATATCTTTCTCTAATTTTCGTAATTTTGCACTAATTTGATTGATTTTAATACCTGGTGTATCATCCATATAAATTTGCATATTAGCCAAAGATTGCATAGCTAAGGTTAATGATTGCCAATCTTCTTGTGACATCTGTCCAGTAGTCAAATGATTTGAATCAATTGCACCCTCAGCAGCAACTAGTCGGGTCACTAAATCAACTGCACCCATTTCCAAACTAAATACAACGACAGGAACCTGTTCAGATTTCGCAACATTTTTAGCAATATTTAAAACAAAGGCTGTTTTACCAACTGCTGGACGTGCACCAAGTACAATCATTTGATCTTCTCGAAAGCCATGTGTTAATTTGTCAAGCTCTGGATACCCTGTTGCTAAACCAACAACATCATTATCATTTTCAACAGCATTATCCAAATTTGATTGAAATTCTTGTAGTACATCTTTTATTTTTTGAAAATCTTCATCCCCACGATTTTCAGCCAAATTATCCAAATTACGATTAAGCGTATCTAATATTTCCTCGCTTGGCTCAGATGCATCATAAGCTAATGACATACTACGTGTTAATGTATCAATCATACGTCGCAAAATAGCTTTTTCGCGTACAATATTGGCATAATGTTTTAAGTTAGCAGAAGAGGCTGATGACTCAGAAATTTCTGCCAAATAAGCCATACCACCAATATTATCAAGCTGCTGCATACTATTAAGTTTGTCCTGCAACGTCAACATATCAATCGGACGTTGCTCATCAATCAATTGCTGCATGGCTTTAAAAATAGTTTGATGTGCTTGCCTGTAAAAATCATCTGCTTCTATAATAGCACTGGCTGTAACCACCGCGTTATCTGATTTGACGTCGAAGAAAATGGCCCCGAGTACCGCACGCTCTGCATCCACATCCTGTGGTACTTGCCTGTATTCGTATGATCCCGGATTATCCATATTTAACCCTCGCTGACATGTACACGTAAGTTTGCTGTCACTTCACGATGTAACTTTAATGGCACATCTGTATAACCGAGTGCATGAATTGGTTGATTGAGGTTAAGCTTACGCTTGTCTACTTTAAGTTGTTTTTGTTCAGCCAATGCTGCAACAATTTGTTTTGTCGAAACTGCCCCAAACAAGCGTCCATCAGCACCAGACTTACCTGTTACTTCAACCACAAAGTTTTCTGCTTCAATCTTTTCTTTTAATGCTTCTGCAGCGGCTAAATCTTCTGCAGCGGCTTTTTCTTCCGCTTTTTGCCGTCCCTTAACTGCGCCTAAATTTTTGCCCGTCGCAGGTTCTGCTTTTTTATTTTTGATCAAAAAATTGTTTGCATAACCGTCAGGTACTTCTTTAATTTCACCTTTCTTACCACGCCCTTTAACATCTTCTAAAAATACAACTTTCATGTTTCTATTCTCCTATTTATCTTATTACTTTAAAGTCAAGCGCAGCTTACGATTCTTCAATGTTTTCAGTTAAAATATGTTGTAATTGTGCCGTGACTTCTTCTGTTGTCATATCTGAAATCTGTGTCGCTGCATTGGACAAGTGTCCACCACCACCCATAGCTTCCATCACACGTTGCACGTTATGCTGCCCTGTGGAACGAGCCGACACACCAACACGACCATCCAAGCGTTTAGTAATCACATATGAGGCATCAACACCGCTTATCTGTAGTAATTCGTCAGCAGCTTGTGCGGTAATTAACCCAGAATAAGTTGTGCTGTTTTCACCCGTTGCAATGGCACTCCCAGCGTGAACAATCGCTAAATTAATTAGGTGTGTTCGTGCTTTGAAGTCCGTGAATTTCTCCTTCATAAAGGACTGAATTAAGTTACTATCAGCGCCATTCGCGCGTAGATAACTTGCAGCATCAAAGGTTCTCGAGCCCGTACGTAATGTGAAGTTCTTCGTATCAATTTGTATACCACCGAGCATAGCTGTCGCCTCCAATTTAGTAATTGGTGCATGACTTTGATCTTGGTACTGCAACATTTCTACAACAAGTTCCGATGTCGATGAGGCATACGGCTCAACATAACTAAGCAAAGGCTTTTCTGCTAAACTTTTTTCTGCTAGACGATGATGATCAATAACAACCACACGGTTAGCTAGCTTTTCTAGTAAATTTGGTGCACTTGTAATCGCTGCATTTGCATGATCAACTAAAATTAACAACGTATTTTCGCGAACAAGTTTTAAAGCTCGTGCTTCGTCAACAATTGAATCGTTAATATTTGAGCCCGGCGCCACAATATCTGGTGGATTTTTACGGATTTCTTCCAGAAGTAACGTGATATCACTATAAACTGTTTTTTCATCAATAATGACAAAAGCGGATTTATTCTTGGTCTGAGCCATTCGCCAAATACCAAGTCCTGCACCAATTGCATCTAAATCTGGTGTCGCATGCCCAACAATCATGATATTGTCTGACTGTTCCATCAGTTCAGCAACAGTTTGTGATATCATACGTGCACGGACTCGGGTGCGTTTTTCCATTGGATTCGTAGCACCACCATAGAAACGAGCTGCCTCCTGATTCGATTTAACAACAACTTGATCACCACCACGTCCCAAAGCTAAATCTAAGTTAGTTTGAGCCATTTTTGCAAGATCTATAATATCTGTTTCACCATATGATATCCCCATAGATAAGGTGACTGGTGAATTTTGTTGTGCTGTAGCTTCACGAATAGCTTTTAAAATTGAAAATTTATCACGCTCAGCTTCTTGTAAAGCAGTCTGATAGCCGAACATCACATAATGAATTGTATTTAAGCGTCGCAAATAAATATGGTGCGCAGTCGCCCAATCACCAAGTGCACCTGTAACGTAAGTGCGTAACGTTGATGTCTCTGATTCACTCATGCCTTCAGTAACTTCCTCATAATTATCGACAGAAATTAAGCCACTAAATAACTGGTGATTCTCATATTCTTGAGCAATAGCCGCATATTCACTAATATCCATCATATAAATGACTCGTAAATTTTGTTGCACATAGAGTGAAAATTGCTTACCTTGCCAAGTAATCGTGTTTGTTACTTTAGCATCTGAATAACTTTTAACATCTGCGGCCAAACTCTTATCAAATTCAGCCAGTGTCAGTCCAAGGACATCTCGTTTATTTAAATAAGCCTGCATATATGGATTAATCCAGTCTATTTTTTCAACCTCATTGAGTAAAATGATACCAATTGGCATACGAATTAATGCCTCCTGTTCACTTCTAGAGATACGGTAGCCTAGACCGGATAAATATTCTTGCGCATTTTCATTGACTTCTCTTAATGCTTGGGCTGAATAAACCAGACCGATAATCACCACAATCAGCCAAATAAGCCCAAAAATCCAATTTGTCAATAACGCAAAAATAACACTCATACCACTGACAAAAATCAATAGCAATGTAACTGCACCTAATTTTGAATTCTGAAAAAAAATGGGCAATGTTTTAAAATTAAATAGTTTTTTCACAAGTAACCTCAGTTTTTATACATTATGGTCGTATTTTAACGTATACGATAAAATACATTCCATATTATATTTTACCACAGTTACAGTTTGTCCCATAAGACAAAAAAACCCAGGTACGTAACCTGAGTTTTTGGAGATTATAAATGATTAATCTTCTGTAACGAATGGCAACAAAGCCATGATACGAGCGCGTTTAACAGCAGTCGTAACTTTACGTTGATTTTTTGCTGAAGTTCCAGTCACACGACGTGGCAAAATCTTACCGCGTTCTGAAATGAAACGTTCTAACAATTCTGTATTCTTGTAGTCAATATACTCAATATGGTTTGCTGCAATAAAGTCAACCTTACGACGACGACGTGGACCGCCTTGGGGGCGACGCGAGCGTTGTGGACGTTCTGAGTTTTGTGGACGTGAATTTTGTTCTGGCATGATTAAAGCTCCTTTCATATCGTTTTATTTATTTTTTTAAAATGGTAAATCATCATCTGATATATCAATTTCAGTTTTGCCGCTAGCCGCAAATGGATTAGCCGCTTCATTTGTTGCAGTTGATTGCGTGTTTGAATTTTGACTCGCACTAGCAAATGGATCAACACCACTAAATGCATTGTCACTTGACGAACTGAAGCCGCCACCGTTATGTGATGTGTCAGACGTCCCGTTTTGGGCACGTCGCTTATCACTTTCGGAACGTGACTCAAGCAGTGAAAAATTATCAACAACAACCTCAGTCACATAAACACGTTGTCCTTGGTTGTTTTCATAATTACGTGTTTGCAATCGCCCTTCAATGGCAACTAATGCGCCTTTTCCAGTAAAATTAGCAAAATTTTCAGCTGACTTACGCCAAATAACAGCGTTAATAAAATCAGCCTCACGTTCACCAGCCTGATTGGTAAACTGACGGTTAACCGCCAAACTAAACGTGCCGACCGCTGTACCCGATTGTGTATAGCGTAATTCCACATCACGGGTCAATCGCCCAATCAATACTACTCGATTAATCATATAAAAGCTCCTTCACCAGTGGAATTTCAGAATTATTCTGCGTCACGCTTAACGATCATGTGACGTAAGATGTCTTGTGAGATCTTTGCCAAACGATCGAATTCGTTGATAGCATTATCGTCTTCTGCAGTGAAATTAATGATGTGGTATACGCCTTCGCGGTAACCAGCAATTTCATATGCAAAACGACGTGTTGCCCAGTCAGCTGACTTAGTAATTGTTGCCCCATTATTTGTCAAGATGCCATCAAAGCGCTCTACGAGTGCCTTCTTTGCATCTGATTCCAAATCAGGACGAACGATATAAGTCATTTCGTATGATGTAGCCATGTTTTATTTCCTCCTTTTGGTCTCTGGCAGCCTTAGCTGCAAGGAGTGAATACACTTTTGTATACCCACAATTATTAATGATACTACAAAGCGACCTAACATTTCAAGTGTTTCGTAGAATTTTCCATCTGGTTCTTCAATAATACGTTACAAGAATAGCATCTACTTATTCTCGTTCGTTATGTCAAGGACTACTTTGACAATTCATACAAAGCTTGTGCAAATATCGCTTGCGCTCTTGGAATATTATCAAGTAAGACATATTCATCAGGTTGATGGCTCATCACCTCAACATCTGGAAATTGTCCACCAAATGCAACGCCACGTTTTAATAATCGCGCATATGAGCCACCGTTCGATATTTTATAGGTTTTTTGCGTGTTTGTATGTTGTGCATAAATGGCCTCTAATTTTTTAACAATCGGATCGTCTAGATCCACCATGTGTGGTTGATTACCAAATTGCGACTCTTTAAATATTTTTGCATTTAAATCACCCATATGTCGCTGTACTTGTGTCAATATTGCAGTTTCCGTGATGCCAATTGGAAAACGAAATTGGATACGGATTTGACCAGCATGGCTTTGTTCATAGTGCATCACGCCAATGTTCATTGTTAGATCGCCCATAATTTCATCATGGAAAATAAGACCTAATTTTTCGCCGAAAACATTTTGGTGATTATCATCCCCTAAAAAGGTTAAGTAAGCATGTGCCTGACCCTCAAAGGAAAACTCATTCAAAAAATGTGCTAGATAGGTCCCTGCATTAATACCATCTTCTGGGTAAGCACCATGAACTGACTTTCCGTATAATGTTAGCAAAATGTTCCCATCGTCGTATTGACCAATCCCAGTGACCAACGGTATTTGTGTAACATACTGTTCGTAACGTTTTAGAAATAAGTTAATATCATAATGGCTTGGTAATCGGATCAATGCTTTGGCAACGCCTGGGACAACATTATCTCGCTCACCGGCATCAAATTTAAGCAACTGCCAATGATCTTCACGTACACTTTCTCCTTCAAATTGGATGACAATGGTCTGAACACCCTTTTCGCCAGGCACTACGGGAAAGGAACCATCTGGTGAAAATCCAAGTGTTGGTTCACCAATTTGCGCTAAATACGTTTTCATATCACGCCAATCAGATTCCTCATCACTTCCAAAAATTAAACGGATTTTACGCTGAGGCCAAAAACCATTATCTTTTAATTGTTTTAAAGCATAATAACTTGCAATGAGGTCCGCTTTCATATCATGACTGCCGCGGCCATAAAGGCGTTTACCGACAATTTTTGGGCTAAATGGTAATGTGACGTGCCAAGCATTATCATTACCAGGAACAACATCAACGTGCGACAAAACGCCAAGTGTTTCCGACGCATCCTCAGGGCCATAATCAACCACAACGACCATGTTGTCAGCAACACGTGTAACTTTAAACCCATCACGCTTAGCTATATCAACCAAAAATTGCAGCGCTGTCTCAATGCCAATGCCAAATGGTCTTTGGAACGTCGCTGTTTCAGGGGCCAACACTGATGGGATAGCCAAAAATTGTAGCAAATCCCTTTGTAGTACTGGCTGATATTTTTGGGCATCTTCTTGCCATTGTCTTACTGTTTCAACCATATGCTTAATTTATATGATAATGTTTTTACTACAACACGACCATCTATACTCCTTTACTTGAATGGGTTATATAAACGACCATCATTTTGAGCGAAAAGTATCGCACCAATAATGATCACGGCCACGGCCCCAAAAATCATCACAATATCTCGCGTCGCAAATGACTGTTCTTGGTACCAAGACCGTTTCTTTTCACGCCCAAATCGCCTGAGTTCCATCGCTTGGCTGATTGTTTCAATACGGTTTAAACTCGCAAACACCAGCGGCAAAATAATTTGCACCGCACCTTTAGAGCGCGCTAATAAAGGCGCCTTTTTAGATATTTCATAACCTCGAGCTTGCTGTGCCAAGCTAATCGTTCGATAATCACTTTGTACATCAGGAATGTAACGCAACGTAATAGCAAACGAATAAGCAATTTTGTAGGGCACACCAATTTTATTTAAACCAGCAGCAAACTCACTTGGATTTGTGGTAAAAAGCAAAATAATTGCCAGTGGTAAAGAAAATAGATATTTCAATAGTAAATTAAATTCATAAAACAATTGTTCCTGCGTGATTGTCCAATAACCCGTCCCAAATAGTACATGTCGCGTGCCGTATAATTGAACACCATATTGTGGCGCCAGAACAGCTACCATCACCAAATTAATCATCGCAAAAATAATCACCAATTTAGCCATCAACGCATATTCTCGATACTTAATTTGTGACAGGCGCATCAGTACAATCGCCAAAACAACTAAACCAAATAAAAAACGTGTATCGTAGGATATCATTCCCATGGTAGATAGTGCTAAAAATCCTATTAATTTTGCCGTACCTGTTGTGTGATTAATCCAAGTATCTCGTTGTTTATATCCAAATAAATTGTTCATATTTATACCGTTAATTTCGTGCACATCTGATTTAAATTAGATACCGTCCTGCACAAATATATCACGTCTTCCCTTCAAAGTATCAAAAATAAAAAATTAGTTATGAACAATAGCTGCATTCAGCTCCTCTGGATGCGTGATAGCCAATCGATTTGCTAACTGATAAACACTTGTTGTACGTAAGCTTGCTAGCTTAACTAATGACTCATTAGCTAATAGTTCAGCAGGTGTCGTGTCCGCAAGTAATTGCCCATCGACAACAACTAATGCCCGCTCGACAAAATTTGCAAGTAAATGCATATCATGTGTAATAATAACGACAGTCGTTTTTTCTTGCTGATTGATTTTAGTTAAAAATTGTAACAATTCATTTGTATGTGTCGCATCTTGTCCTGCCGTTGGTTCATCTAAAATCAAGATTTGTGGATTCAAGACCAGGACAGCAGCAATTGTTAAACGCTTTTTTTGACCAAAACTTAACGCAGCTATAGGCCAATGACGCATCGCATCCAAATCGATTAAGTTTAAGATTGCTCTAACACGTCGCTCAATGTCATCAGGGGACACGTGCCGTAAAATGAGGCCACTTGCAACTTCCTCAAATACCGTTGCTTTAGTAATCATATGGTTTGGGTTTTGCAAAACATAACCAATGTTGTCGGCTCTTTCTTTGATTGATTGCTGAAGTACAGATTGCCCATCCAATATAATATCACCAGCATCAGGTATCAAAAATCCTGTTAATAAGTGGGACAAAGTTGTCTTACCAGAACCATTTTTACCAACAATACCTAAAATTTCACCCTGATTAATAACCGTATTCAATTGCTTAAATAGTTGACTATTTTTATCATAACTAAAATCAAGATCTTTCACCACTAATTTAACTATTTGATGCGTGTTAGTTTTAACAGGCTGTTTAAGTGCTTCGATCGCATTTTTTTGTCCTGACACGTCAATTTGGTTAACGTTTGCAACATGTGGTAAACGACTGATATCAATATGCGCCTGACGTAATAATTGCACGTATAACGGCTCATCCAAGCCATTTTCAGGCAAAATACCTGCTTTAATAATTTCGCTTGGCGTACCGTTAGCCACAATTCTGCCTTCAGCCATCACAATGACACGATCAACATGCGCTCGAAGCACCTCTTCAATACGATGTTCAATGATGACCACAGTCAAATCACGTTCAGATTGTAATTTATCAATCATATCCATGGCCACAACACCAGCTGCTGGATCAAGACTGGCCAACGGCTCATCAAATAATAATAGCTTGCCATCATCAACAAGCACCCCTGCCATTGATGTTCGTTGTTTTTGACCACCAGACAATACCTGTGGTGCTAAGTCTAAGCGATCCCCTAGTCCAAAACGCGTTGCCCACTTCTTCACTTCTGATTTAATATGCGATACCGGTTGATTATCGTTTTCTAGCGCAAAAGCAATATCTTCTGCCACTGTCAACCCAACAAACTGTGCATCAGAATCTTGTAAGACAGTCCCTGCTTGTAAAGACAACTCAAACAAAGATTGAGCCAAAATATTTTTACCGTGTAACGTCAACGTTCCTGTTGTATCGCCTGCATACGCTTGCGGAATCAATCCATTTAACAAACGTAACAAAGTTGTTTTACCAGAACCTGAAGCACCAGCAATTAGCACCTTTTCACCTGGATAAATTTGAAAACTAACATCGTTTAACGTTGGTTCAGCCTGTGCGTGGTATTTAAATGTCACGTGTTGGAAATCAATTATTGGTGCTGTCATAATACTTCCTTGAATTTAATTTTATGTACGCAAGCAACCGCTTGCTTGATGTTTATTCGCTTCGAAGACTGCTCTTTTTTGGGCGTGACTTCACGTAGGCAACTAATAATAGTGAACCAATAATTGCTACTGATAACGTATTAACAAAGGCCGTCACAGCACCTTGAAGAAAAACCTTTTGTGCTGGTTCTTTATAAATCAAGATATCACCAATAGGCGCAATGATAAGCCAGACAATAACATTTGAAACGGCCTGCCAAACATTAAATTGAATCAGCTTTTTGGTCGACAAATCACCGTATTCAAGGGCAAGATACTTTTTACCAAAACCTAATAATAGTCCGAAAATGGCATCCGCAATGACCCATGACCACCATGGTGACCCATAGGTGACAGCATCATTTAACGTATGCCCAATAAATCCTACTAACAGACCAACAACTGGTCCAAATAGGCTGGCGATTAAAGCTAGCCAACCTTCTGCTACATTGACCGTTGTATTTGGTATACCTGTAGGAATTGCAATAAACTTCATCAACACAAAGAATACTGCTGCCCCTATCCCTGTTGCCACAACTGACCTGACTGAAAATCCTGCGCGCTTTTTTCTATCATTCATATTCGTATCCTCACATTCACTTGATTATCTTAGCGATTGTTTATTGTTCTTTTGTGATCACCACTGACCAATCTTGACCAGCACCCACATGATACATTTGTTCAAAATTACCTGTATGCACCCCAAATGCTACTGTGTAAACGGAGTTAATGTAAATTAAGGGTTCACCAGGATTAACATCTGTAAAAGTGTGCACATATGGTAATTTGTCATCAAACAAAGTAGTATCACGATTTTTGATTTGAACATGTAATATATCCCCATAGGATACATTAAGCTTCTCAAATTCACTCACTAAAATGTTAGACCACAATGAGCCAAAATTAACATCTGTAATATCAATATGCCCAATTAATTGTGACTGCCCATCCTCTGTTTGATGATACTTACCAGGACGGATTGGCAACTTAACTAATTCATCTGGTGTCAATTCTTGACCGTAATCTTCATAGCGAGTTGCACCACTTGCCAGTTTTGCGCCGTTAAATGCATAAATATCACGGCCATGAAAAGTAGAAGACTTTTCAGATCCAGGTAATCTTTGTGTGTCTTCATCAATCACACGAGCGCTCTCAATCAAATCATGTGCCAACAAATGTGACAAAGTGCCATTATCTGGAGTCACAATGTAGTGCCCTGCGACTGTTTTAGCAATAATAGACAAGCGCTTTGAGCCAACACCTGGATCAACAACAGAGACAAATACCGTCCCTGATGCCCAATAATGAACCGTTTGCAACAGACGAAATGACCCTTCAAAGATGTTAAATGGGGTGATACCATGTGTCAAATCACTCACTAAAATATCATCGGCAACGCTATAAGCAACGCCACGCATCGAACTCACTGCACCATCCTGCAAACCAAAATCTGTTTGTAAAACAAGGTGTTTATTTGTCATATTATCGGTATGTTTGCACTTAAATAGTCGTCACGAGTGTGCGACTATTGCGTGAAACATATCTCCTTTCAAATGTTATGTTAATAAAAAAGTCCCTGTTAATCATATTGATTAACAGGGACGTAAAACGTGGTACCACCCAACTTCAATTCAAACTTAACAACAAACAAACCTGTTGAGATTGAATACTCTTGGTCTATAACGGCGCCCACCGGATAAATAGCTTCCACCATTTACCTCATCCACGTTCATCTTCAATATATTGCATTGTATCGGCTTACACTACCCCGACTCGCTATATCAACACGCCATATTTACTCTTCGCTTCATCGATTTATTAACATAACACTATCTTAATACAAATTTGATTACCTGTCAATTTTTTTAAGCCCAATCAATCAGGTAAAATAATTTGTGTTGAAGGTCCTTGGGGTGCTGGCGTATCTTGTTGTTCTTGAACCAAATAACTTGGAAATAATGTCAATGATTTTTCTTCAAACCCAACCACTGAAGATCCTAAAATACGTGTTACTAACTCTAATAAGCGTTCTTCAAATGTGTCTTTCTCAATTTCTTCAATGGCTGATTTCAAACCTTGTTGGTACATATTGATATGCACATGTGGCATCAATGCATAATCACGACCAATAAGCGCCGCCCATTCCTCAAATACTTCTTCGGGCACTTCATCATCGTTATCTGTGATCGGCATAAAATTAACACTAAATGTATTGTTTGCCTCACCCTCTTGATCAAATGCTTCCTGTGTCATCTGACCATCTGTTAATTCAAGCGCATAATCAAAATCAAACGCCCGCCGCTCATCGAAAATATGAATAAATCCTGCTGTAGACTGCGATTCATCAGCTAAATCGACGACACGTAAAATACGATCCCTCTGACCATTAAAAAGTTGTTGTGTAAAATATGCCATGATTTGCTAGTACCTTAATACTGATAACCCTTACGTTATCAGTATTAAGTGTATTTCCTCCAATAAATTCGTTACCCAATTCTAACACAAGCTATCGTTAATCGCCATGATGACCGGTATTTTAACCTAATAGGATTGGCAAGGTATATAAAAACGCTTGGAATTAATATTCCAAGCGTCTAATTAACTTAAAGTGTTGTAAAGTCAAATACTTTGCGACCAGTAATACTACCAGCCTTCATTTCGTCAATCACGTCATTCATATCCTTAAAGTTAACTTTTTCAACAATCGGCTTAACTTTACCTTCAGCACCAAATTGGAAGGCTTCCTTCAAATCAGCACGTGTACCAACCAATGAGCCGCGTACTTCAATACCATCTAACACAGTTTTAGCAATGTTTAATGCCATATCACCTTCTGGTAACGCCACAGCAACCAACTTACCCATTGGTCGTAATGAACCTACCGCTTGGTTAAAGGCTGCAGCATTAACTGCCGTAACTTGGGCGTTATGTGCACCACCAGTTGCTTTTTGCACTTCAGCAGCAACATCATCAACCTTCTTACGATTAATCAAAACTTCTGCGCCATTTGCATGTGCTGCTGCTAGTTTGTCATCATTACCATCAATAACAGCAACATGGGCACCGAATACGTTATGCGCATATTGTACAGCTAAGTTACCTAAACCACCAGCACCATGAACTGATACCCATTGTCCAGGCTTAGTTTCACCAACTTTAAGTGATTTATACATTGTGACACCAGCACATGTAATTGATGTGGCTTCAAGCGGGTCCAAACCTTCTGGTACTTTGACTGCATACTTGGCATTCACAACTGCTTGCTGTGACATGGCACCATCAACTGTATAGCCAGAATTACGAACATTACGGCAGAACGTTTCATTTCCTGACACGCAGTAATCACAGACGCCACAAGCATCATAAAACCAAGCAATCGACACACGGTCACCAATCTTTAAATAATCACCAGCACCTTCAGCTAATTTAGACACACGACCAACGCCTTCATGCCCAATCACGCGGCGAAAATCACCATTTCGTTGACCCATCTTATTAGGGTTGCCAAAATCAGCTCCAGCAACATGCAAATCCGTATGGCATAAACCAACATATTCAACGTCTACCAACGCTTCACCGAAAGTTAGTGCTCTAGGTTGCCAATTATCAATTAAATCAACATAACCATCTGGTGTTTGACGTACAACTGCTGCTTTCATTATTAAACCTCTTTTTTATCTTTTTATGTGAATTATTTTACAAATATATTGTACGCGTTTTAATTAATCTTGTAAAGTATTTTAAAATGTTTTTCCCTTACACGTGATAATAATCACTTTACTGTTCAAAATAAAAATACATGCATCCACATGTATTTGCAAAATCATTCAAAAGTTAAAACAAGTTTACCAAGCACGTGTTTTGCCGATTGAAACTTTCTTAGGTTCTCGACATTAAAGGGCAACACCTCAGCAAGTACGACTTTAATTTGGTTATCAGAAACTAATTTAAGCAAATCTGCTAATTGTTTTCCTGTTGACTTTAAATACACGTTTGCCACACGCTCATCTTCATTGTTGCTAACAATAGACACTAAACGGCCAGAAGGCTTCAAAACTTGTAATGCCGTTATTAGATTTTCACCACCAATCAAATCTAAAATAGCATCTACGCCATTTGGAATAGCTGTCACCAATGCTTGATTCTGGGAAGCAAGCACATGAATCGTCTGATCAAATGATTTGAGAAATGTTACGCCGTGACCAATAGCTGTAGTATAAATATCACTCGCACCACGTAACTTCGCAATTTGTAATGCCGTTAACCCAACAGATCCGGAACCACCCAATACTAACACAGACTCACCGGGTTGAATATTGAGATCCTTTGTTATCATTTGATAACCCGTCTGCGCGCCCAATACGACAGCGGCAGCCTGTGCATAACTCACATTTTCTGGTATCTTAGCCACAGCTGAATGGCTCAACGCAACATATTCAGCATAACTTTTCAAATGTGGCGAAGCAGCAACACGATCACCTATCGAAAAATCGGTAATTTCTGTGCCTATCGCGACCACCTCGCCAGCAACAGAAGAACCCGGAATTAAAGGTACCTCACGTTCACTACCCATTAGTCCTTGTCTGAATTTGACATCATAAGGGTCAATTGCCGTTGCGTGCTGCTTGACTAATAGTTGATTGGGCTTAATTTCTGGTTTGGGCGCTGTTGTCGTTTCAACTAAAACATCAACATCCCCATAATTGTTCATTTCAATCGCATACATTTTTTCACACTTTCTCGTTTTTTTAACATGATTATCTAGTGCCACTATATCGCAAATCACCCCCAAAATGTTTATTTTTAACTCAAAAAAATATCATCTGTTAATCGCCTGTAAACGCGAAAAAACAAATGATACTTTTGCTGCTTTAAACTAAGTATTTAGCCTTAACATCAGACATTGTTTGTAAGACTTGTGCTTTATCCAAAACAACTAACATTTCTGGTAAGTTTGGTCCTTGAATTTCATGTGTTGTCGCGATGCGAATAGGATTCCAAAGATTGCGACCCTTGATTTCAAGATGACTTTGAATTGAACGAATGGTGCTCATGTAATCTTCTGCAGTTGCTGATTCTGGTAGTGCTTGATAAGCTGATTCCCAGGCAGAAAAGACTTTACGTCCATCCTCTGATGTCAAATAATCAACCATTTCATCAGTGATATTTCCTAATTCAAAGAATGGTCGACGCACTAATTCAACAACTTCGCGTGTATAAGAAATACCTTCCACACCCGCAACTTTGATCACTTCAGCAAGCCAATGCTTTTTAGTTTCTGCATCACTTGCGGAAACAAAGTCAGCGTTGACTAATTCTTGAATTAATTGTGGCATCACGTGATCTAAATCACGGCGCATCCATTGGTTGTTAATCCATTCCAACTTCTTTTGATCAAATTTAGCATTTGCTTTCGATAAACGTGTCTCGTCAAACATTTCTTTAAACGCTTCAAGCGAGAAAATTTCGTCCTCACCCTTTGGTGACCACCCTAGCAAACCAATAAAGTTTACCATGGCTTGTGGTTGATAGCCCAATTCGTGATATTGTTCGACGAATTGTAACAGATTTTCATCACGTTTTGATAACTTTTTACCTGTTTCACCGTTAATAATTAACGCCATGTGACCAAACTTTGGCACATGCCAACCCAGTGCCTCAAAAATCATGATTTGTTTTGGTGTGTTTGATACATGATCATCACCACGTAGTACATGAGAAATTTTCATCAAATGGTCATCTACCACGACAGCAAAATTATAAGTTGGCATACCATCGGCTTTTTGAATAACCCAATCGCCACCCACTTCTTTAGCACCAATTTCAATATGCCCCTTAACAATATCATCCCAGGCATAAGTTTTTTCTTCAGGCACACGGAAACGCACAACAGGTTTTAAGCCTTGCGCCTCAAATTCAGCATACTTAGCCTCACGTTCGTCATTCGTTAGGCCTTCATATTCATAGACATAGTGTGGTGCTTGCTTTGCTGCCTGCTGCGCTTCACGTTCAGCAGCAATTTGATCCGTTGTCTTATATGACTTATAAGCAAGCCCCTTGGCTAACAACTCATCAATAAAGGGTTGATAAACACCTTGTTCGTTGCGTTCTGACTGACGATATGGTCCATATTCACCAGGATTTGCTGGTGATTCATCCCAGTCCAAACCAAGCCAAGCTAGGTTGTCCAGTTGTGATTTTTCACCGTCAGCAATGTTACGCGCTGTATCAGTATCCTCAATACGGATAATGAATTTGCCATTATAATGACGCGCAAAAAGCCAGTTAAAGATTGCTGTACGTGCATTTCCAATATGTAAGTGGCCCGTTGGTGATGGTGCATAACGAACACGAATTTCTTCAGTCATGTTTTATGACGTGCTTACTCAATTAAAATTAAGCACGTTTCCTCCTAATTACGCGGTTTTACCGCAATTATTTACATGTTCTATTGTACATATTATAACTGTTCATTTCAAATCATTGCGATAACGTGCATAAAAGATTAGACTGATTCATTCATTATTCTTCAGTTATCGAGTCAGCCAAACAACCTTGGTTACACAAGAAAATAATTGAATATCTGAATTCTGGGGTATATTTTTTATTTCACTTTTTAAATTTTTGAAATTAGTTTTTCATTTTCCAAAATCAAATGTACCGCCCACAAAAACATCTTCCATTTTTTCGCCCTTATCGAAATCAGGGACAGATATTTTCATACTACCATTACTATTAAAATTGTTTTTATCACTTAACACAACGAATTGAATTTTCGTTTTAGATTTTGATGGAAATAAATCAATTGGATATGGTCTAATATCAGCATAAGAACTTAATGTTGTACCGCTTATACCTCGAGAATTACCATCGCCATCAACAAAAGTAAAGTCGCCAGAAGAACGCATCCCATCAATATCGTTATCTGTTTTATTTTCAAGCGTAAATTCCACGGTTGTCATATAGAAAGAGCTAGGGAGTAACTTTTTAATATTGAAATCGTTCATGGCAGTAAATTGCTCGTCTGTTTTTTTAACTTTTTTTGTTGTAATAGTATCAAGAGTTACATTCCATGTTTCATTGCTTTTAGCTTGATTGATTGTTTTAACAGGCGATTCAACTGCTTTTGGCTTAACTATTTTTGTTTCACTTGTTTTTTCAGATTTGTTAGATCCATGCGAACCATATGCAAAACCTGCATAAAAGATAATAATACCAGTAATTATGATTCCTATTACTGATAACCATTTCTTATTCATAATATTTCTCCTTACTATTTTCAGACTTTCGTTCTAGATTTATTAAATAAACTCTTTGAATTACTACTCATTGTACCCTTAATAAGACCAATCATTTTATCTTTATCAATTAATTCGGCATCAGTTATCTTATTCATTTCACCTTGTTTATAATAGCTAGCCGTAGAATTTGCCTTAATTTTATTCTTTTCCATTTGTGCCGCAATATTCTTAACAAAAGGCAGTGCGTACACATAAATTCTGTTTTCATCATCGAACAACAAATCTCTAACCGTTGCTTCTCGTTTTGAAAACAAATTTAACCCTTCATTTAAATCTTCTAACGGCAAATTGAGATTAATGGCATTGTAATTATCATAATCTTCGTACTGGACCACAGTACTCATAAAATCTTTATCTTGCAATAATTTATTGATAATCAATTGATCATTATTAGTTACCGTTGCATCAACTCGCGGACCCTGCTGTTTAACATTTGTTTGTTGCGGTCCACCATTTTTCATCATTTTACGCATATCATTAATATTAGTTCCCATGCGTGCACGGTTCATTCCCTCAACAGCTTGTCCAATAGCCATTAAAACAATAAAACCGACAATTATTATAATCCAAAACATTTTTAAAATTTCCGCCTTCTATATTTTAGTGATGCAAACCAACAACTTGCATTTTAACTTCGAGCCCTAATCCATTTGCGTATCTATTTAGCGTTGTTAAAGATGGCGTGGATTCCGAACGTTTATCGATTACCGACATTTCATCTTCACTAATTGACTTAATGTTACCTTTAAACGATTGCCAAGTTGTCATATTTAATTTCCCTTTCTTTTTAACCACTCGTCTATCTCTCTAACTGTGCTATCATAATTAGCCTCTGAGTGCCCCCTGTTATGAGTTTCCTACAAATAGATAACATCCCACCGCTCACATAGGAGATTATGACGAGCTATGTTACTTGGTATGATACGATCACTCTCAACTAATTCAACCTATCTAATGTAATTGCCTCGATATAACACGCGTTGACACACTGATAATCATGGTTCATGCGTGTAAAAATAAGCTATGTTGTGTCCTGTAAACCGATGATGTTTGGACAACAATTCAATCGTTTATTGTCCATTTACTAATATTTGTTTGAGTGAACTAATTAAACTATCTGTCAGAATATCTGATTATAGTAAGGCGGGGGGCATTTCTGTATCAAGGACACAAACCATTAGAAACAATAAAATTTTACTATAGACCTTTTTCTGGTCAATTAAACCAAGATTATTAATATCACTGCAAACTCTTAGCAAAAAAGCGAATTTGCTTATTGTAAAATTCGTTTGGTGTCACCAACAAGTTAGGATTGCTAAACCGAATACCGGATATAAAATAGCCAAAATTCAACCAGACAAAATTCATCGTGGCAGCTTCCGTATCAATTGTAGCAGCTATTTTTTGTTGACGTTTCATTTCGTCAAAGTAAGTCAATAAAATTGTTTTAAATTGAATCGGTATATCTTCAACAGCTTTCGCAATGTCTGGCCTTTTGAATGATTCCTGAAAACCAACAACAAAAATTTCTTGGTGCTTCAGTTGAAATTCTTGATATAACTTTGACATCGCTACCAAATCATTTTCAATATTATCTGTGACTGAAAAATCATCAAATATCGTTGATAAATCTTGCAAGTGCCTATCAATCACAACATCTAAAAGGCCTTCTTTATCTTTGAATTTTCTAAAGACTGTACTCGGATTAACATGAGCCGCCTCAGCTATTTTATTAATTGTTGTCGCCTGATACCCCACCTGAATGAGTAAGGACACAAAGGCGTTTAAAATCAATTCATAATTCTTATCTTCAATTTCTTTAGACATATCAACACCTCTTTGTAGTTATATTAACATAATATTTTACCAATAACAGTTGCTCTCCAACATTTTCATAAATGCATGCGTGTACTTGCATGCATTTATGAAAAGTGTTAAGATTTTGTCAGAAAAATAAAAGGAGAAATAGCATGTCTTTTAAAAAATTTTTACAAAGCAAAGGTGTCATCGGATCTTTGATTATTATCTTGTTCTATGGTCTACTCATGGTGGGTGTTTACTTTTCTGGCTATAAAGCAATTCCCAATAAAGTGGATCAACTTCCCGTTGCTATTGTTAATCAAGATTCTGATAGTCGACCATTAACAGCTCAAATGAAGGATAAGTTACCATTCAAACATATTAAAACAAATTTAACGCTAGGTGAAGCCAAGGCACAATTAAAAGATCGCAAAGTTTATCTCATTATTAATGTGCCTGAACATTTCAACAATAACGTTAAGGATGTCACGCACAATCGTACCGCTAACCTCAAATTTTATATTAACTACTCTAACCCAACAACTGTGACAACGACTATGGAAAGTGCCTCAAAAGCACTGGGTAGTCAAATTCAAAAAAGTGTTTTGTTAAAGCAGAGTCAAGGTATTTTAACTGCAGCTGAACTCAACCAATTACAAAAAGAAGTCACAGAAGCTGTTACAGCTAATCCTGACCAACAAGAAAAAATATTAAAACAAGCAAACGCAACAAAAGCTAAGGCTGTTGATCAAATTAACAGTACTTATGGCAAGATCGCTAACTCATATAACAGCAACATCATTAAAATCAATCCTGTTCCCTTAGGCATGCATCACAGCATGGCGCCATTCTTTCTAACCTTATCGTTCTACATTGGCTCTATGATCGCTGCGATGCTAATTGTCACAAGTTATAAGTCATTTTCACCATTAATTGGTCGCTGGCGTGCCTATCTATACACTGAAATAACAATTGGCCTCTTATCGCTTCTCACACCATTAATCATAATAGGCTTAGCTAAATACATGTTGAACTTTAATACAAGTACCTATTGGCAGCTGTGGTTAACACACAGTATTGAATTATTTAGCGCATTAAACGTTAACCTCATTTTTTCCTTAATTTTAGGACAACTTGGTATCATGGTTAACATGCCATTTATGCTTATACAGGTTATTTCAGGCGCTGGTATGATACCACAACGTATATTGCCAGATTTCTTTAAAATCATGAGCTACATCTCACCTAGTTTCTACGCGATTCAATCTGATTTTAATATTTTATATGGCGGTAACGGCACACAAACCTTATGGCTACAACTCCTGATGATTGGAATCGCTGCAATAGCACTTCATTTGGTGATTGTCGCTTTTCAAAAAAATAATTCTGGTATCGTCAAACCAGGTTAATTTACAACAGACCAACAGAAGAAACTGAATGCGTCATGAATAGTACAAAAAGGCCAATTACCATATCAGGTAATTGGCCTTTTCATTTAATCATCACTTTTGTTGTTATCATATATATGATAACAATTCTTAAATCCATAAATGACAAATCATACCAGCTAAATGATATGATTTCTCACTGCTAATGCAATCGCTTCGACACCACTGGATACATTCATTTTATCATAAACTACAGTCAAGTGATTTTTGATAGTTCTTTCAGACAAATGTAACTTCAGGGCAATGTTTTTAATTTTGGAACCCTGGCTAATCGCACTAAGTATTTCAACTTCCGTAGGATTCAAGTTGAATATATTTTGATTGTTTTGCGTGTCATATAGCTCATCATTTGAAATTATTTCTGTAATTTTATTTTGTAAGATCGTATTTCCTTGGACAGCATTCACTACTGTATTAGCAATCATTTCAGTACTAGCATCCTTTAATAAATATCCTTTAGCACCCAATAATAACATTTTTTTGATATTTTCACCAGTGTCTACTGTCGTTAAAACGACAACCGGAATTTCTGGACAATATTGATTCACATAAGTCATAACGCCAAACCCATCAATATTTTCCATTATAATATCCAACAATATTAAATCTGGTTTTTTATTTTTTAGCATATTAATCGCTTGTTGCCCATCATTTGCCTCATAAATGACATCAAAATCATCAATACTTTCGAAAATTAACTTTAACCCTTCCCGAATAATAAAATGATTATCAACTACCATAATCTTTTTAGTCATTTTGCCACCTTAATTTTTGTGGAATTTTTACTTGAATTCTAGTACCTTCACTGACATGACTATCAATATGAACCTTGCCTTTCAACTTTTCCACTCTTTCATAAATTGAGTTCAAACCAAAGTGATTCTTTTTGCTCTCACCTGCACGTACATTAAACCCAACACCGTAATCGATGATGTCAATATTAAGAAAATCATCCAAACTAATTTTAACAATGGCAACATCTGTTTTTGAATGTTTAACAACATTAGTTAATGCTTCTGAAATAATTCTTAGTATTTCATCTAATGGTTCCTGCGGCAATGTCATGTTAGCCCCAACCTTTATATTCACACTTAAACCATAATTTTCATAAAACACTTTTGTTAATTTATCCAATCTATTATATAAATCTATATCTTTTGTTTTAGTTTGACGCATTTCATAAACTGTTGTTCTAGCATCAACTAAAGAAGTTCGCGATAAGTCAATTGTTTTATCAATTTCTGTCATTACCCGATCAATTTTACCATTGGCCAACAATGCTTTAATACCCTCTAGTTGCATAGTAACACCGGCCAAACCTTGCATCAACGTATCATGCAAGTCACGACCGATACGATTTCGTTCATTTTGTTGTGAAATTTCTTTAACTTCAGTATAAGTAATCTGTAGTTCTTGAAGAATATGTTCTGTCTTAACCATTTGACTGACTTGCCGATGATAAAACTGCCAAGCATAGAAAAATACAACATTCAAGAATAAAGATGCTTCCGCAGCCATTAAAGCTAAAAATAAGCCACTATTGATTACTTGAATGACAATAACAATTATTTGCGCTGGTGCTAATAACAATAGTAAGGTTTTTAACCTTATATCAAACAAAGACATGATTTGCACACTAAGTACCGGTAACATGCTCAAATACAAAATAATTTCTCCAGGAGAAATTAGCATGCCTGCACCAATAATAATGACGATTTGGAGTAAGATATAAATTGATTTATTGAAGTTTATAAATTTAATATTGTTAAAATTTACAAGTGCCTGTATAAAGAACAAGGTAAAAAACATTGCCGAATTGACATTACCTAACGTATTCTGCTCTGTCCTCAAGTAAAAAGATAAAAAATACATCATGAGACTCCAAAAAATCATTGGCCATCTATAAAGTATTAAAAAATGATTTCGTATTTCTGCTTTAATATCAGTCTTCATATTTATTTCCTCTGTGGCAAAAAAATCTAAGCTTATTTTATTATAGCTTAGATTTTTTTCAATTAATCAATTTTAACATTTGGCAATATTTTATCTAACCACTTTGGTAGATACCAACTCGCTTCGCCAAATAGAGATATTGTTGCAGGTACTAAAATGAGTCTTACAAGTAGTGCATCAAACAAAATTCCTGATGTTAATACAAGACCCATAGACTTAACAATGGCATCGCTGGCAAATATAAATCCTGAGAACACAGCCATCATGATGAGTGCCGCTGCGACAACTGCTGGGCCACTATCTTTCATACCTGCTATCACTGCCTGTTTAGGATTATGTGATTTCATGTATTCTTCGCGAATGCGACTAACCAAAAATACTTCATAATCCATTGCCAGACCAAACATAATCCCAATTACTAGTACGGGTAAGAAGTTAAGAATTGCACCTTTTGCCGGTATACCAAAGAAATCTATAAAATGGCCATCTTGTACAATAAATACAACTGTCCCTAAGGTTGCGCCTAATGATAATATAAATCCAGCAACTGCCACAACAGGTATTAATAATGACCTGAAGACAACAGTTAGCAAGATAAAGGCAAATAGCACAATTAGAATAGCAAACTTAGGCAAAGCTTTCATCAAAGCATCCGACATATCAATATTGATTGCTGTTGCGCCAGTGACATATATCTCAGGTAGATCCTCTTTCTGTTGCAAATGACGAATATTTTGGACTAACTTTTTAGTTTTTACTGCATTAGCATCTGTTCCAGGTTGTATAGTAATCATCTGATAATCTTTGTCTTTACTTGGCGATGCTGGTGAAACTGATACAACGTTATTTAAATCATTAATATTTTCGGTAACTTTTTTCATTTTTTGTTGGCTATCAGTTTTAGCTAACACAACAAGTGTTGCCTGACTACCTTGCCCATAACCTTCAGTTAATAAATCATAGGCACGTCTTTCAGTCAATTTTTCTGATTTAACTGAATCGTTAGGTAATCCAAGATTAATATGAGCAAAAGGTGTTGCTGCAACAGCCAAAATAGCGACTGTTACAACAGTCAAGACAAATTTATGCTTAGTGACTACTTTACCCCAACCACCTTTTATGCGCAACGAACTCAATAGGTAGAGCGCGCGATTAGGTCGTTTTCCTGTCACACGATCGCCCAACACCACAAGCATAGCTGGAACAAATGTTAATGATGTTAAAATGGCTGTCAATATCGACATGGCGGCCGTAATTCCCATAACAGATAACATATCGATTCCAAGAACTGTCATGCCTAGTAGTGCCACGATGACCGTAACTCCTGCAAAAATAACTGACGTTCCAGCGGTTGACATTGCTGTCATCAAGGCCTCTTTTTTATTTTTGTTTTGTAATTCCTGACGATAACGGGAAATTAAGAATAAGGCATAATCAATCCCCACAGCCAACCCCATCATACCAACTAGTGACATTGAAAAAGTTGCAACAGATAAGAAGTTTGTTGAAATCAACACCAGCATCATACCTGCAATCAGTCCAAGAATAGCTGATACAATTGGAATGCCTGCCACAATTAATGATGCAAATGTGATTGCGAGAATGATAAACGCAATGGCTAGACCAAATATCTCCGCTTGCTCGCCATTATCCATACCTGAAATCGTCACATCGTGAGATGTTAATTCAGTTTGAATGCTTTTAGCACGTGTCATTTTAATTGATTTTTCTAATGATTTTACCGTTTCAGAAGAAACGTTATCTCCTTTTTGTTTGTAAATTACTCTTGCAGTAGCTGTCATGTTATTTTTGCTAAAGCTTTGTAGCATTTGAGGCACAACAACCATTTTGACATGTTTATTTTTTTTCACATCTTGAAACATATCATTCATGGTTTTTTGATTATCAACAGTAGTCAATGCTTCGCCATTACTAGAATGCAAAACAATTTGTATTTGTCCACCATCTTGCTTCGTATTAGGAAATTCTTTTTCCATCAACTTGTTAGCTTTTTCTGATTGCGATCCTTGAATCGACATACCAGCACTATCAAAGTTAATTCCCATACTTAATGCCGCAACAACAGAAATAATGACTGTTATAATGAACCCCAATATTGTTATTTTCGCATGACCGTCAATCCATGCTCCTAATTTTGCAAGTAACTTGCCCATTAATGTTTCTCCTTAAAATTGGTATATGTCTAATATATCAACTTATGTCACAAGAATCATTGTACTATGAGGCACTCATGTTGCCCTATCGGGCAGTCTTTTTCAAAAAATCATCATATTTGATGATGACTTAACTTATTTTTCATATATTTATAACATCGATACAAATCGGTAAGTGAATTACAGAACGTCTCCCCATATATTTTCAAGAACCCTTACGGTTAACAATATGCTATATAAACAAGGTTACTTCACAATCAATGATGACCTCATTACCTACAAGAATCAAGGAACACGTGTATCAGGTGCAGCGCAAGATGCTGGTGCAGAATTATTAGGCACAAAAAGTTTAAAAACACTTTATATGCAATATAAGAATGATCCGAAATTTGAAAAAATTAAAAAACTAACGACAAATTAAATCAGGGGTATGAGACAAGCATTTAATAAGCAAAACGTTTACTCAAATCACACTCTATAACTGTGATTCATTTAACTGCTTGATTCTACAAAAAGACTGCCAAATTAAATGGCAGTCTTTTTGTAGAATCTTATTTTTAGCACGTACTAAACAATGCCATCTTCTTGGGTGATTCGTTTAGCAACCAATCGACCTGATTCACCCTCTTGCTGAGTCAATTGGTATAATAGCATCCCCCAGCGATAAAAGGCGAACCCAATGCCTGTCATAACAACTAATAGTAGCACAGATAACGCAATTTTCCCCGTAACAAACAGTGTTGTCGCTGTTACTGTTAATACGAGTAGCCACATGGTGCCAACCGTTAAAATGAAAAGTATGATCGAAAAAAGTAACCCAAACCACCATCTCAAACTATAGGCTGTCCCACGTGAAACGTAATTATAAAACCAAAACACAAAATCAAATAAAATCTCTATACCCATTAGTCTCCCCCATTTTTATAACTTCTACTCCAAAGCCAATTTCAAAGCTTCACTCAAGGTTGTCACCCCAACAACTTGAATACCTGCGGGTAATTCGACACCATTTAAATTGTTCTTAGGCACAATAGCACGCTTAAATCCGAGTTTACGCGCTTCTTTTAATCGTCCCTCAATATCAGCAACGCTTCGTACTTCACCGGTTAACCCTATTTCGCCGACAAACACATCGCTCGGACGTGATTCTTTGTCATGATATGAACTAGCTAACGCGACAGCAATTGCTAAATCAATCGCTGGTTCATCTAATTTAACACCGCCCGCTGCTTTTAAATAAGCATCTTGATTTTGTAACAACAAATTCGCGCGCTTTTCCAGCACCGCCATAATCAACGAGACACGATTACGATCTAATCCCGAAGCCGTTCGTTGTGCATTCCCAAATACGGTTGGTGTCACCAAAGCTTGCAACTCCACCAAAATCGGTCGTGAGCCTTCAAGTGCGACAACAATTGCTGAACCAGTTGCACCAGCCAACCGCTCCTCTAAGAAAATTTCAGAGGGGTTCGCTACTTCAATTAGGCCACCATCACGCATTTCAAAGATACCCAATTCGTTGGTTGCGCCAAATCGATTTTTCACCGCACGTAAGATACGATATTTATAATTACTATCGCCCTCAAAATAAAGTACCGTATCAACCATGTGTTCCAAAATTTTAGGCCCTGCAATCGCACCATCTTTGGTCACATGTCCGACAATAAAGACAGAAATATTATTTGTTTTAGCAATTTGTAAAAGATCTGCCGTCACCTCACGAATTTGTGATACTGATCCAATAGCAGATGTGACATCTGGCTCCTGCATCGTTTGCACGGAATCGATTACGACAAAATCAGGTTGTAATTCATCAATCTGTTTTTTAATAGCCGTCATATCAGTTTCTGGATACAAATAAAATTCATCGTTTCCGACACCCAAACGATCAGCTCGCAACTTGACTTGTGTGGCTGATTCTTCACCAGTAACGTACAAAACACGTCCCTCATGTGCCAATTGTCCTGATACCTGCAACAACAGCGTTGATTTTCCAATACCAGGATCACCACCAATCAACACCATGGATCCCGGAACAACACCGCCACCTAAAACACGATTAAGTTCTTTCAGATTCGTTGCCACGCGTGGTGTCTCTTCAGAAGTAATCTCGTTAATTTTCTCAACTTTTGCCGTGCGTCCATCAAGGCTCACACGACTTTTACGATCATTAACTTCAGGCGCAATTTTTTCTTCAACAAAGGTACCCCACTCACCACAATTTGAACACCGGCCAAGGTAACGTGCTGATGTGAAGCCACAGTTCGAACAAATAAATTGTGTTTTAACTTTAGCGATAATTATTCTCCTTTAAGTTGTTGATAAAATATTTTAGCTTGGGCCTGATATTCAGGAAAACGCTTATCCGCTGCCAAACTATCAGCATCACGTGTGAATTGGCCCGTTTCTAACATACGAACATACGCCTCGTAAAATGGCCAATCGACTTGTCGGGCAAATGCAATTTCTTGGGCCGTATCATAATTAACGCGACGAAAATCGGCACTCGTCACGCCAATATCATCATCTAATGTTAGCAATAAATACTGTGCCACCATCCCCGTTTTGGTAAGTTGATAGGACTGACCTACTGTACCAGTATTCAAGATCCGATGCATGCGGTACGGTTCATATGTAATATTATCCGAACGCATAATTTGTGCATGAATATGCGCGTAAATCGCCATATCAGCGTCAATATCTTGGAATATATTGTTAAAATTAGCTTGTGGTGCGTCCGGTGATAAATCACTACCATAATTTTTATTAGGCATATTGTGCATGAGTTCAATCGTGAGACCAGCCCGTTGCACTTGGTACTTCATCGGAAACCGTCTAATCGCCGCAATTTCTTCATTAGTAAAATCACTATAATCTTGGGCCATCCAATCAAGAAAAGCAACATCCGACGCATCATTAAAGTTTACATCCGTACCTGTCTCAACTTCAAAATATGAAGATTCCCAGTTACCTTGCAAAAAAATGGTCGTATTTTCCTGCTTAAGAAGACGATAACTCGCCACCGTACCAGGACCATAGGTCGCAATATCACCTAACGACCAAAATTCTGTTACACCATTTGCTTTGGCATCAGCAATAACGGATTTTAATGCCGTCAAATTACCGTGTACATCTGCTAAAACCCCAATTTTTTGTTGCATGTTATCAATTACTCTCCAAATCTCGATTCATAAGATGAATTGGTGTCAATGGTAAATCACGTATAAATGACTGTAAAGCCGCTGGTTTAAAGTCTGATAAATCAGTCACATTTCGCCATGACACCTCTTGTTCCCAACCATCTTTAGCAAATAATGTCGCTGGATCAATTTGCTCAACAAGCCAAGTAAAATTAACTTCATTTGTACGCTTGCCATCCCATTCAAATAAATTTTCTGTAATAGCAATCAAACGCTTAGCTTTCACACGAATACCCATCTCTTCAACAAATTCGCGTTCAATCGCAGCTTGACTGGTTTCATCAAATTTTATTTTGCCACCTGGAAGTGCTGAAAATTCGTTGCCCTTGCTCACATTCACCGCCACTTGGTGCTTATCATTGAAAAAAATACCTGTGACGCGTAACTTAAAATCATGTTGATCGCCTCGCCAAACAATGTCTGTTTCTTCGTCAGCCATTAATTTTGACCCGTCGATCCAAAACCACCCTGACGTGAAGCTTTGGTAACACTGTCATCACCATCAGCTAGTAAGTAAGGTAAGAAAATACCTTGCCCGATACGCTCTCCCTTTTTAATATGCACATCTTTCATACCAAAGTTAATAAATTGAAAGAAAATTTCGCCCTCGTTTGAAGGATTATTATAGTAATCGGCATCAACAATGCCCACAGCATTAGGCATCATGATGCGCTTTTTAATCGGACCACTTGATCTTGATACCAATTGTAAATATTCACCCTCTGCCATATAAGCCTTTATCCCTGTTGGAATCAGCACTGGCTTGAGCATGTTTTGTAAATCAGTATTGTCACGTACCCCTTTTAATTTGCCTAATGACAAAATACTCAATCCCTTAAAAAAGGGATTACTTGTCGCACTGGGAATCACAATATCTTCTGAAGCCTCAAAATCATATCCAGCGGCTGATTGTGTACTACGTTTTGGTAAGTTCAGACCATCCTGAGCTTTAGTTGAAACAACTTCAAATCCACGCATATTATATCAAAGTACGGCTCAAATTATGCATAAAGCCATACGTTTCCTCCATTTATAGTTAAGTGTTCTTTACCTATTATACGGTAAAAACATATTATTTTTAAGAAGGATTTTGTGATGTGATGACATGACGTGATATAACTTCACGTATCAATCGCTAAGCACGAGATTATGCGGTACAATTAAGATATTAAAGCGACCATTAAAAAAGTTGCACGACAGCAACAGAATGGAGAAAATTATGGACTTTCAACATGAACCAGGACGTTATTTTTTGCAAGACAATGATAAGACGCTAGCCGAAATTGTTTTTACGACCATTAATGATGGCAAAACTTATGCAATTAACGCAACACGTGTCGATCCTTCTCTACGCGGTCAAGGTATTGCCGCTCAACTCCTTGACACCGTCATCAAAGATGCACAAGCCAATCAGATGACAATCAAAGCAGTTTGCCCTTATGTAAAAAAGGCATTTGCCCAAAACCCCGCTAAATATCAGGAGATTGAGTATAAACCATGAGTCAAGAGTTACAAAAAATTATTGCCGGCCGACGCGCTGCCGAATTTGTCCAAAATGATATGGTTGTCGGTATTGGTTCCGGATCAACAATTGCTCATGTCATTGAGGCACTTGGCGAACGAGTAACGAAAGAAAATTTAAAAATTGTTGGTGTGGCGACTTCTGAAAAAACACGTCGAAATGCTGCACAACTCGGCATTCCAATGTACAATGTTGACGATATTGATAAAATTGATTTAACAATTGACGGTGCCGACCAAATTGCCGATGATTTTTCCGCAATTAAAGGTGGGGGTGCCGCCTTACTTTGGGAAAAAATTGTCGCTTTCAATTCACGACAAAACATTTGGGTTGTTGACGCAACCAAAAGGGTGCCTAAACTAAACCAATATTTACCAGTTGAGGTGATTCCTTATGGTTCAGACCAACTTTTTAAACGTTTTCAAGCTGACGGCTTTCATCCGACATGGCGTTTAGATCAGAATGGTAACCCTGTACGTACTGATTCCGCAAATTTTTTGATTGATTTACATTTACCACTCATTGAAAATCCTCGCGAACTTGGAGATGAATTAATTAAAATGGTTGGGGTTGTTGAGCACGGCTTGTTTACTGATGTTGTTAATCGTGTGGTGATCGGCGAGGATGACCATACTGTCCAGGTATTAGATATTAATTAAGTCCAAAACGTGTATCGCAAGATATACGTTTTTAATTTGGTTTACTATATCAATGTATGCCCTTTATTGATATAAGAACTTTTATATCAATCACTAAAGCATGTCAAGATAAGTAACATAGTTAATTGGTCTAGTTATAACAAGAGATAAAATAAGGATATACTATTTCATAAGGAGTACGACATGCGCACTGAATCCGATTCACTCGGCCAAATCAACATCCCTCAAACTGCCTACTATGGTATTCACACCCAACGTGCGCTAAATAATTTTCCTATTTCTTCACAGGCGACACATCCTGAATTAGTTCGCGCCTTTCTCGAAATCAAACAAGCAGCAGCTAAAACAAATGCCACATCTGGTAATCTTGATCGTTCCATTGCAAAACACATCGTCAGTGCCACAAAAACACTCTTAAACAATCCAATTGATGTCAGTATGTTTCCGATTAGTGATATTCAAGGTGGTGCCGGCACATCAACTAATATGAATGTTAATGAAGTGATTGCGAATGTTGCTCTAGAACAGACAGGCCGTCCGTTGGGCGATTATGATTATATCAATCCCAATGATCACGTTAATATGGCACAAAGTACCAATGATACCTATCCCAGTGCGGGTAAAATTGCGCTGTTACGGTTACTTGATCCCTTATTGTTGGAATTAAATGAGCTGGTTGATGCCTTGGGAAATAAGGCAGACGTATTTTCTACCACGTATAAAATGGGACGGACACAATTACAAGATGCTGTGCCCACAACACTAGGCAATAGTTTTCACGCCTGGCTCAAACCATTACGGCGCGACAGCATACGCATTGAAACGGCACGTGAAGCTTTATACTCACTCAATCTTGGTGGTTCAGCAATTGGTTCAGGCATCAATGTGAGTTACCACTATCAAGTTCATATCGTGCCAAATCTAGCTGGTATTACAAAATTACCTTTGATACAGTCACATGATTTATTCGATGCAACACAAAATCTTGATGGTCTGGTTGCCTTATCAGGGACTTTAAAAACATTGGCCATGAGTTTATCAAAAATAGCCAACGATTTACGTTTATTAAGTTCTGGCCCACGGTCTGGTTTGCTTGAAATTAACTTACCAGCAAAACAAGCAGGATCATCAATTATGCCAGGCAAAGTGAACCCTGTTATTCCAGAAGTTGTGAATCAAGTTGCTTTTGAGATGTTTGGTTTTGATGCGACAATCACTGCTGCTGCTGAAGCTGGTCAGTTAGAACTCAACGCGTTTGAACCAATTATTTTCCGCTCACTTTTTTCTGGTATTGAACACCTCACAACTGCTATGAATACCCTACGGCTGAATGCCATTGATGGTATTACAAGTAACAAATCACGATTAGCACAAGATATTGACTTGTCTGTGAGCTTTGCTACCGCTATGACACCAATTATTGGTTACCAAGAAGCAGCAAAATTAGCTAAAGAATCTATTCGTACTGGTAAATCATTACGTCAAATTGCTGAAAAGAAAGCCTGTTTTACACCAGATCAATTAACACACATTTTTAAGATAGAAGACATTGTTATTAATGCCCGAACGCCCGAACATGGCTTAGTTCTTCATCCGCCAAAAAAGTAATGAGATAAAAAAGAATTCAATCAAAATTGATTGAATTCTTTTTTATTTGTATTGCCCCTGCTGGATTCGAACCAGCGCATGTCGGTACCAAAAACCGATGCCTTACCACTTGGCGAAGGGGCAATAGCTAATTTATTTAGCCGTTAACTATTAGATCGGCTATGGGAGCGGTAGGATTCGAACCTACGAACCCGAAGGAACGGAGTTACAGTCCGTCGCGTTTAGCCAGACTTCGCTACACTCCCATATCTCAAACAACTATATAATAATACCAAATTTCAAGGCACTTAGCAAGACCCTTAGCTGTTTTTTTTCAAATTAGATTTATACGAATCACGTAATAATCCAACTATCGTCCAAAGCGACACCACTATAATCAGTTTCTTAAGTAACGCAACATCTAAGCTTGTAAAGAATTTAGCTGCGACGATTACACCTAGAACGCCACCAATGGCGACACCTGCATAGCCACGCCATGATACCCGATTCATTTTAATGACATTCAATGCTGTGGTTGGCATAATCAAAGCTGCATCTAACATCATCACAGGAAAAGCAACAGCAGGATTAACACCCATCAAAGAGAAAAAGATTAATTCAGGGGCATAATTACCCAACCCCATTGTCATCAATATACCCACGCCTAAATTGAAAACAATACCTAAAACCAACCACCATCCATGTAATCCATGAACCGTTAAAGCATTATTTGATCCTGGCGTTGTTATCATACGAATAATCATAATCACCACAGCAATGAATAATGCGCCAGCCATCACACGCTGAACCGTTGGCGCATGCCAATTTTTTGTCACATGCGTACCTACATAGGCGCCAATAACTGCAGCTGTCGTCATTGGAATCAAGGTCATCAGCTCAACTTTAACTGCCGTGATAAAAAACAAAGCCTCTATAATTACTGGTATCGCATGCATTGTATTGAGTGTCCCTGGCAATTGACGATCATCTTCAACATACTTTGTCATACGAAATGCAGCTGTTGTCGTCGCAAATGATCCAATTCCTAGTGTATCACCAAAATCAGTGACAAACCCAATAAGCATCCCCAAACCAAACCGCTTAAAAAGTGGTTCCTTGTGAACGACATAAGCCCTGGTTACGATGATAATCATCACTAACATCACCAAAACTAATACAATTTGAATGATTAACAACACAAGTTTTTCTGACATATTATCTGCTCATTTCGAAAATACAATACCTATTATTGTATCAAAATTAGTTCCTTTTTTCTTGAATATTATAATTAAAAAAGTATTAAGAACACCTCAACTAAGGTATGCTTAATACTGAGAATAAGACTTATTGATGTCTTCGCCAATACGGAAAAAGAATAATAGTCACCATGCTAAGCAAACTAATTGTCGCACTAATGACAAATAACCGATTAATTTTGGTCTGTATCATAATTTGATGTTGTCCACTATTCACTGCAACAGCCAGCGTTCCACGTTTTGATGTATAAACGTTTGCTTTTTTACCATCAATATTCACTAAGTAACTCATACCATTATATTTTAAAAATGGTAAATCTAATTTTTGTTGTTTAGGGTTATTAACAATGTAACTAATATTTCCTTCCCCGTGGACTGTCTTAGAAGATATTGGTTTCCCTACAACATTTAATACCTTATGACCCACTATCGTTGACTTATTTTGCAAAGATTTTCCTGTCCAATAATCAAAAGCCCCGTATGTATTAAAATAATTATTATATTGTTTATCAAACGTATTTGATGTCACACGGTATGCTGCAAATGGCGTGTAGTTCAAATGTCCCTTACTTATTTTTTCTATGCGATAAGTATTACTAATATCTTTTTTATACTCGTGAATACTAATTAACGTTGATCCTACAGTTATGATGCTCAATAAAACAACTAATACATACTTAGTGTACTGATACCCATAATTTTTAGACATATCCATAATAGCTAAAACACTAGCAATTGTTAAGAACAATATACCAAATGGCAATACACGATAAGGAAATTGCAATGTCGAAATTGCAGTATGCTCCCATAGAAACCACGGAAAATCAGAGGAAGCAATAAATGTTAAGACTAGTCCAATCCAAAAGTACAGTCGTGTTTGTTTGGAAAGTATCTTCCAAATAGCAAACATGCCAACCAAGGTAATCACAAAGACAAATCCTAGTGTTCGTGTTGACGACAGACGAACACTAGATACGTAATACCCTGCAAAACTTTTAGCCCATTGGTAGTGAAGCACTGCATCAGGTGAAATAATGTTGTTTTGTTTGGATAACACGATAAAAGGAACTAAAAAAGCCAAAAAACTCATTGTAAAGGCAAACGTCACTTTAATATAACTAGGTATTTCTTCTATTACTAACTTATACCTCAAAATTAATCTAATTACAGTAATTACTGCTAAAACTATTACTGTTAAGACTAGGCTCAGAAGATGTGTATACCCCATCAAGGTCACAGAGATCCAAAGCGTTCGCCAACCTTGTCGTTGGATTATCCTATAATATCCTAAAAATACTAGCGGTAGCCACCCAATAGCAATAAACTCTCCAAAGGCGGACACACCAATCATAGAAAAAACGCGATATGCAGACAAAGAAAACAGAATGCTACCTAGTATTGTTAACCACTTATCTTTTAATACGGCCCCAAAAGCGTACTGTGATATCGCAAAAGCAATTAGTCCATAAACGACTAGCACCATATAATATGCCATAATGCTATTTTTTATGATCAGAAAAACAAATACGGCAGGTATCAGTGTCAACGATGGATAAAAGTATTGCACGCCACTACCGACCGAATTAAAAGATGAGTAAGAAATTAAACTAATATTACCCGATTTAATTTGTCTTGTTAATTCATAAATTCGATTAACATGAAACTGCAAATCTGCACCAGAGTACACTGTGTTAGAGTGATAAAATTCTATAACAGGTACTAAAGCGATTAACACAGCTATTACACCATAAATAATCGCGCTTTTCTTTATATTCATTATTTTGTTCTCTCCAAAAAATTATACTCCCACTATTATACCAAAACTAATTACTGATTTTATAATTTATTAGAAAAACGCTAACCATAGGTGGTTAGCGTTTTTAAGTATACCTTACCAAATTTGAACACGTGATTCTGGTGATAACCACATTTTATCGCCAACATTAACATGGAATGCGTCAAAAAAGTCATCAAAATTTTGGACCTGTACATTAACACGTAATTCAGCTGGGCCATGAGGATCAGCTGCCGCAAGTAATCTCATATATTCTGGACGCGCCTTCATACGCCAAATTGTTGCCCAACTATCAAAAAAGTCGGTCACAGAGAAATCTGAATCCAATTTAGCAGCTGCTAACGCTGCAGCTAGGCCACCTAAATCAGCCACGTTTTCAGATACAGTTAATTTACCATTAACTTTTGCACCATAGGAGTCTAACCCGTCAAACTGATTAACGACCTTATCCGTACGCTCACGAAAGGCAGCAAAATCATCATCAGTCCACCAATTATTAAGGCTGCCATATTCATCAAAAGATGCACCATTGGTATCAAATGCGTGCGAAATTTCATGGGCAATTACTGCACCAATACCGCCATAATTTGCAGATGACGATTGATTTAGACTATAGAAAGGTGTCTGCAAGATTGCCGCAGGAAACACAATCTGATTTTGTTGTGGGTCATAGTAAGCATTAACCAAATGTGCAGGCATATGCCACTCACTACGATCGACAGGTTGTTGCCACTGAGACCATGAGTAAGCAATCTCAACCTGCCTTAGCTGCGTAGCCACTTCAAACAATGTCTTTTCTGGTGATACCACCTTTTGATATAATCTAGCTGGTAATTTCTCGGGATAACCAATGTGTGGCACAATCGTATTAAGTTTAACAATTGCCTTTTGCTTTGTTTCTTCATTAAGCCAATCATTTGATTGCAATCGCTGCTTAAAGACATCAATCATTGTCGCTACTTTAGCTTCAACATCTGCTTTCGCTTCTGGTGAAAATTTTTGTTGTGCGTAATAATAACCAATAGCTTGGTTAAATGGTTGCGCTGCCAAATAAACAGCAGCTTTCTCTGTACTCATTGCTTCTGGTAAACCAGTTAATTCACGTTGATATTGCCCACCTAAAATGCGAATGTCATCAGACAAATAACCAGTAAATTGGTTAGCAACTGTCACAATCAGATACGCCTTTAACAAAGGCCAAGCTGATTCTGAATAGAATTGATCAGCTGCTGCCCAGAAGCGTTCCTCAGGCACAATAATTTTATCTGGATGTTGACCGATCAAATCCGTTAAAATATCATCTAAGGGCAATTCTGGTGCTAATTTTGTGAATTTTTTCCAGTCATATGGATGATACAATTTCGCATATTCATGATTTTCTTCTTGACTCAAGACAACCGCTGCTGCTCGCGCATCAAGTGCTAAATATTTGTCAATTAAATCAGTTGTCTCTGCCGCTGAAAAACCAAAATGTGGTAATAATAATTCTTGCTCTTCACGGAACTTTTTTAACAAAGTTTGTCCCTGTTCATGATCCTTTTCATAGTATGTTGTGTCGGGCAACAGTAGACTAAGCGCGCCAGCCCACAAAACATTTGTCTGTGCATCTTTAAAATCTGGTTCAATACCAAATGGTAAAGCATTTGGAAAGCCAGATTTTTCTAACGTCACAATATGACTTACAAATTCTGCAAAAGAATTAAAACTCTGATATTGCGCGATAAGCGGTAATACAGGCTCAACACCTAATGCGTCCCGTGTTTTTGTATCAGCAGTTAGGTGGTAATAAGCCACAAAGTTTTTCAAGATTTGATCTTCAGGGAGATCATTTCCATGTAACCAACCGTTACTTGTTGCTATTAACCACTGCTCAATATCATCAGACAAATCACTGAACCCACCTGTTCGTGGTTTGTCATTAGGAATAACGGCGGTTTTTTCCCATTCGCCATTAATTGCTTCATAAAAATTATCTTGTAATCGAACCATAGTTACTCACTTTCTTATTAATTTTTCATTAATAACTGGTTATAATTATACACATTTTCCATTTGGATTTCACGTCGACAATGATCATAAAAAAACTATGTATCCTAATCTTAGGGTACACAGTTTTTATTGACTTAGAGTTGTTGTGATTTATAGACAGCCGCTTCATCAGCTGTTGCCAAAACAAAATGTCTTGGATTAACTTCAATCATTTGTCTTTCTTTACCATCTGTTTCAACACTTGTATCATATGCAACGTGTTGACGTGAACTTTCAACTTCTGGATCTGGTACTGGAATAGCTGACAACAAGCTTTTAGTGTACGGATGCAACGGATGATTATAAACCGCATCCGCAGAACCGATTTCAAGTAACTTACCCCAGTGCATGACGCCTATACGATCAGAAATATACTTTACCATTGATAAATCATGAGCAATAAATAAGTATGTCAATGAGTGTTTAGTTTGCAGTTCTTTCATCAAATTAACAACTTGTGCTTGAATTGAAACGTCTAGCGCTGATATTGGTTCATCGGCAATAATAAACTTTGGATCAACTGCCAACGCACGTGCAATACCAATTCTTTGTCTTTGTCCACCAGAAAATTCGTGTGGATAGCGTGTTGCATGATCTTCATTCAATCCAACAAGCTTAAGTAGTTCTTGAACTTTCGCATTACGTTCTGACTTAGTCTTTGCTAGTTTATTAATATCGATGCCTTCAGCAATAATGTCACGCACTTTCATACGCCCATTTAAACTGGCTTGTGGATCTTGGAAAATCATCTGCGAGTCTTTACGAAACTCAGATAAATGTTTTCCTTTCAGATGTGTCACATCCTCACCGTTAAACAAGATTTGACCAGCAGTTGGTTCATGCAATTTTAAAATGGTACGCCCAATGGTGGTCTTTCCTGAACCCGATTCGCCAACCAACCCAAATATCTCACCTTCATAAATATCAAAAGTAACATGATCAATCGCGCGAACTTCATTGGCTTTGCCCTTGTTAAAATAGAGTTGTAAATCTTTCAGCTCAACTAACTTTTTTGGTGTATTTTCAGTCATGATTACGCCTCCTGCCCTTGAATTTCTTGCCAACGTGCCCAGCGTTTCTGAATCTGTAATGGTGGTGTTACTTTCGGTGCACGTTCGTCAAGCAACCAAGTCGCAGCATAATGTGTATCACTTACTCGGAAAAATGGCGGTTCTTCTTTTGAATCAATCGCTAATGCATACGCATTTCGCGATGCAAACGCATCTCCTTTAGGAGGCATTAATAAATCAGGTGGCGTGCCAGGAATTGCCTCTAACGAGCCAACTTGTGTATCAGTTGTCGGCATAGAGTTTAACAATCCCCATGTATAAGGATGTTGTGGATTAAAGAAGATTTCATCTACTGTACCATACTCAACAATTTTACCAGCATACATCACCGCCACACGGTTAGCCATACCAGCTACAACACCTAAATCATGGGTAATGAAGATAATTGAACTACCCGTGTCTTTTTGTAATTCTTTCATTAAATTCAGAATCTGCGCTTGAATTGTCACATCAAGTGCTGTTGTTGGTTCGTCAGCAATCAGAATTTCTGGATCAGCGGCCAACGCAATAGCAACCACTGCACGTTGGCGCATCCCACCAGACCACTGATGTGGATAATCATTGATATGCTCTTCAGCATTCGGAATGCCTACGCCCTTCATCAGCTCCAACGCTCTCGCCAACGCGTCCTCTTTTTTCATTTGACGGTGCTTAATTAATGGCTCGGCAATTTGCATCCCGATTTTCATTGTTGGATCTAAACTTGTCATTGGATCCTGAAAAATCATAGCAATTTCATTTCCTCGAACGGATTGCCACTCAGATTCTTTTAAATCTAATAAATTACGATCTTTAAATAGTAGTCGTGAATTATCAGGGATTGAAGCATTTTTGGCATTCAGTCCCATTAACGTTTTGGTCGTAACTGATTTACCAGAACCTGATTCACCGACAATAGCTAGTGTTTCGCCCTCGTTCAAATCAAAAGAGACATCTCGAATGGCTTGCACTGTTCCTGCATACGTATTGAAGTTCACGTGCAAATTTTCAACTTTTAAAATTGGATTACTCATAATTTGCACACCTCTTAGTCTTCACTCGCACGTGGGTCAAAAGCATCACGCAAACCGTCACCCAATAGAATGAAAGCCAATGATACCAAAACCAACACGGCAGATGGAATTAATACTTGATAGGGATAGAACTGTAACATCGCTTGAGCATCTGAAATCAACGATCCCAGCGAAGCGGTTGGTGGCTTAACGCCCAAGTTAATTGCAGATAGGACCGCTTCAAACATAATCGCAGTTGGTACTGTCATCATGATTTGAACAATGATTGTACCAGCCATGTTTGGGATTAAGTGTTTCACAGCTATTTTAAATGAACTTTCACCCAAAGATTTGGCCGCTAATACGTAATCACGTTCTTTTAATGTCAGTGTCATGTTTCGAACTTGTCGCGCCATGCCTAACCACCCAGTCATAGCGATAGCCAAAATAATAGATAATACACCACCACCTAATAGCAGACCAAGCATCGTCACGATAATTAAGTTCGGAATTGATGATAGAATTTCAATGATACGTTGCATCACATTGTCAACCCAACCACCTTTCCAACCGGAAAAGACACCATAACCAACGCCAACAACCAAATCAATCAAAGTTGCAACAATGGCTACTAATAATGAGATACGCAAACCGACAGTGACACGCTTTGCGACTGAACGACCAATATTGTCAGTTCCTAAAATGAACTTTTTATTTTCCGGCACACCTTGTGATTCATAAACATCTGTTGCTGTTGTGTCCCCAGGTGCTTTTATTTTGCCGTTCCAACCCGGAATTGGCAAACTAGAATTTGGTGGTAAGTTCTTGTAGACACCAACCTTATCAGAATTAAAGGCATTTGCTTGTTTTTGTGGTACAAAGAAATTTGACAAGACTGCAAATGCCAAAATAAGCACTAGGAACCACATTGAAATCACTGCAAGTTTATTAAGTTTGAGTCGACGCCAAGCATCTTGCCAAAATGACAAGGCTGGCTTTGATATATGCTCGTTGGCTTCAGAGCTTTGTGCGCCAACGATGACAAAATCTTGAGTATTTGCTGCCATCATAAGCCTCCTTATTGCAAACGAACACGCGGATCAATAATTGCTGTCAAAATATCCGTTATCAAAATCATAACCATCAACATTGCTGAATAAACAATTGTTGTACCCATAATCACTGGAAAGTCTTTTGATGGAATTGACAAGACAAATTGTTGACCAATACCAGGAATTGAGAAAATTTGTTCAATCAACGTTGACCCTGTCAGTAATCCAGCAGCCATTGGTCCAATTAAAGTCAATACCGGAATCATCGAATTACGATACGCATGTTGATTAACAATTTCTTTGGCACTTAATCCCTTGGCTTTAGCTAATTGCACATAATCAGACCCTAGTGATTCAATCATTTCAGACCGCACAAATCGTGTCGTAACAGCTGCAGGGCTCACAGCTAGCGCAATTGTTGGTAATATCGTTTGTGAAAACGAATCACCCCAACCGGAGACAGGGAACAATGGCCACTTGAACCCAAATACGTAGACCAAAACAATACCCAAAATGAAACTAGGAATTGAAATCCCTAACGTTGAGATGACACCCAATGTCCCATCAATTTTGTTATTCTTGTTTCTTGCAGATGCAGCACCCATAATCAAACCTGCAATGACACCGACAACTAATGCTTGTGCGCCTAGTTGGGCAGAAACAGGCAAACGTTGTCCAATCAACATACTGACCGGCTGGTTTTGATATTGGAATGACGTCCCAAAATCACCATGCGCTGCGCCAATCAAATAATTGAGATATTGTTGCCACAACGGTAAGTCCAAACCATAAGTTGTCTTTAATTGTGCTAGCGCTTCTGGTGTTAACTTAGGATTATTGAACGGTGTTCCTGGCATAATCTGCATCAGGAAAAATGTCACTGTAATCACTAAGAAAAGCGTGAAAATGAGAAGTACCAGTCTTTTTAAAATATATTTCCACATAATATCATCTTCCTAAACAAATAAGAATCAATTCACGTTACCTCTTATTTGAAATTAAGTATTTGTACGACCTATGACTACTTACGATATGCATATTTGAAATCTTGAATCAAACCTGTTGTATTTACCACAACACCTTTAATATCAGGATTCTGCAAAGCGTAATGCGCTCTGAACATCAATGGACTATAGTTAGCATTTTTAAACAACGATGCTTCCGCATTTTTATAATCTTCGTCTCGGCTTTTCTGATCTAGCGCATCTGTTGTTTCAGCCTTATTGACAGCATCAGTATAGGTATCATTGATAAACTTGCCATCATTATAAGCCCCATTATTTTTAAATAGGTCATAGAAAGTGGATCCTTCAGGATAGTCACCACCCCACGCTGTTAGCAAGATCTCAAAGTTTTGGTTCTGCGCATCTTGCAATCTTTGCTTAAACGGTACAAATTTTTGATTGATTGTCAAACCTGGCAGTGCCTTTTGCCAAGAGCCTTGCAAATAATCAACAACGACTTTGTTAGCAGGCTGATCCGAAGCTGCTTCAATTGTCAAAGTCGCTTTTGTTTCGCCAATTTCTTTCAATCCTTCAGCAAATAGTTTAGCCGCTTGATTTTTATCATACGTATATCCAGGTGCAACATACTTAGCTAAGTCAGCACCACTTGCTGTTTTGGCTAACCCTGTTGGTACGATAGCTGTTCCGGCTGTAGATACACCACCGGTCACTTCTTTAACAAGTTCATCACGGTTTGTAGCCAAATTCAAAGCCTGTCGAATTTTAGTATTAGCTAAAAATTTATTAGTCCCTGTCTGATTATACTCAATATAATCCGTTCGTGCTTCTGGTACTTTAACACTGTTCTTATTGCCCTTGTTTGCACTATAAAGCTCTGTTGTGGTTAATGGTGCTTCATCTAATTTGCCTTGTTTATAGAGTTGAACAGCTGTCTCAGGCTTTTTGACCACTTGATAGGTTAATGTTTGTGTTTTGACGCTTTTAGCATCCCAATAGTTCTTGTTCTTCACCAATTCGAATGTCCCGTTAGTCCCATTCCAACCCTTAAAGGTGTAGGGACCTGAGTACAATTGTTTATCAGATGTTGTGCCGTATGTTTTACCTTGCTTAGTAACAAACGATTCCTTTTGAGGCATGAAATTTGAAAAAGTGAGCAGGTATTCAAAATGTGGCATTGGATGTTCCAAAGTGAAAGTCACCGTGTTGCCTTTGGCGGTCACACCTAAATTAGCTACCTTTTCTTTGCCTGCAACAATTTTATCTGCATTCTTAACACCTGATGCTAGATAAGCATATTGTGAGGCGGTTTTAGGGTCAACAATACGCTGCCATGAATAAACAAAGTCTTGCGCTGTTAATTTTGATCCGTCAGACCACTTTAACCCATTACGCAATGTGGCAGTATAAGTTAAACCATCGCTCGACACCTTGACAGACTTAGCAAGATCAGAAACTGCCTTCCCTTTAGCATCAACGCGCAACAAGTTGGAACCTGAGTTACCAATAATTTGATTAGAGTATTGATCGGTGTTTTTTGAAATATCTAACGTTTGAATATCTGTTGGCAATGAATAATTTAATGTGCCCTTTGCAGCAGTCTTTTCACTGCCCCAAAGTCCTGCAACGCGTGTGCCACCGGCGACAACAACAACCGCTGCTGCACCGATAGCCACCTTTTTCCATGTATCCATACTACTATCCTCCCAAGATATGTCAGTCCTTTTTAAATACACATTAGTAAATAATACTATATCACTTAGCATTATCATATACAACTCATACTTAGTCGTTATATCTCATAATATAATTCCATCCATAAACATGTTGCCTAATCATGTTAATCGCTCGAATATGATTATGTGCTGACTATCATTGTCTTCTTAAATAAAATAAGAATTAACTAACGTCAATTCTCAATTTACTCATTCAACCTGATTTTTTATTGTTTAATAATGTTACTTCTTGACAGCTGATTTCCAGTCTTGGTTCAAACCTGTTGTATTAAGCACAATGCCTGTCACGTCAGGATTTTGCAAAGAATATCCTGAACGGAAATACAATGGATTAATATTGTTATCCTTAAACAGAGCAGCTTCAGCATTCTTATAGTCCGTATCACGTGCTGAGTTACTCAAAGCATCGGTCGTTTCTGCCTTTTTGACTGCAGCAGTGTAGGCAGCATTTTTAAATTGACCGTTGTTATATGATGCCCCATCTTTAAACAAGTCATAGAACGTCGAACCTTCAGGATAATCACCACCCCAAAGTGTAATGACAGCATCAAAGTTTTGAGTTTGTGAGTCCTTTATACGCTGTGCAAATGGCACTAACTTTTGGTTAACTTTCAAACCTGGCAATGCTTTTTCCCAAGAACCTTGTAAGTAATCAACAGAAGCCTTTCCTGCAGGTGCATCAGCATCAGTAGTAATTGTGATTGTTGCTTGAGTTTCACCTAACTCTTTCAAACCTTCCTGGAAAGCGACCTTGGCAGCAGCAGCATCAAACTTATAACCTGGCGCTACAGTTTTAGCTAAGTCTTGACCAGATGCTGTCTTAGCCAGGTCTTCCGGTGCCAATCCAGTTGCAGGGGTTGAAATGCCAGAAGTTACTTGCTGAGTAAGTTCTTTACGATTTGTGGCTAAGTTCAATGCTTCTCGAATCTTAGCATTAGCTAAGAACTTATTTTTACCTGTTTGGTTATATTCTATAAAGGCCGTTGTAGCTTCTGGTGCCTTCACAACATCTTTATTATTTTTGTTTGCTTTGTATAATTCAGGTGTATTAGCAATGGAAACACGATCGATCTTGCCTTGCTTATACAATTGCACAGCTGTTTCGGGCTTTTGAACAACTTGAATGTCAATTTGCTTTGTTTTAACATTCTTGGCGTCCCAATAATTATCATTCTTAACTAACTTAAAGGTGTTATTGGTTCCATTCCAACCCTCAACTTTATATGGACCAGAGTATAGTGATGTTTTTGCAGTTGTAGCGTATTTCTTACCTTCCTTAGCAACATAACTTTCCTTTTGTGGCATAAAGTTAGCGAATGTTAGCAAGTATTCGAACTGTGGCATTGGGCGTTCGAGTTCAAACGTTATTGTATCACCCTTTGCTGTTACACCAAGCGTATCAACAGCCGCCTTACCTGCAGCAATCTTATCTGCATTTTTAACACCAGATGCTAGGTAAGCATATTGTGAGGCTGTTTTAGGATTAACAATACGTTGCCATGAATAAACAAAATCTTTAGCAGTCAACTTTGATCCGTCTGACCACTTCAAACCATCTTTCAAAACAACAGTGTATGTCAAGCCATCTTTTGAATGCTTCACAGATTTGGCGAGTTCAAGCTGGGCCTTACCCTTTGAATCAACACGCATTAAGTTGGCACCGGAGTTACCAATGATTGTGCCGGAATAAGTATCAGTATTCTTAGAAATATCCAATGTCTGAATTGGCGTGGGTAACTGGAATGATAGATTTTTACTATTTCCTGCTGAACCACCACCCCAAAGACCTGCTGCACGTGTACCGCCACCGACAACAACTACCGCTGCTGCACCAATGGCCACTTTTTTCCATGTTTCCATTGCTCATATCCTCCCAAGATATATTTGATTATTTTAAGGTTCTAATTAACAGATATTAGTATACCATGTGCTTTTCTCATATACAACTCATTATTAATTGTAATATTCTTTTTTAAAAAATAATCAATAACTATTTCAATTGTTAGCTATTGATTAAATATACGGACTTAACAGCCTATGCCAGCTTATGATCAGCCCATCTTGCAATGAGTGATAAGCCATAATTCAATAAGAAGTAGACTAATGTGATTGCAATTAACACAGGTATGATATAAGTTGAATTTTGTGCATAAACAATTTGACCACGATATGTCATTTCAGACAGAACAATACCCATAGCCAAACTGGTATCTTTGACCAAGGAAATGAGTTGTGAAATAATCGGTGGAATCATTCTTTTGTATGCTTGTGGCAAAATAATGTAAATCATCGTTTGCATATTGCTTAATCCGTTTGCACGGGCCCCTTCAAACTGCCCAATGTCAACCGACTCCAGACCACCACGGACGATTTCAGCTAACATGGCCGATTCAAAGGTACTCATGGCAATCACAGTCGCCCAAAAGATAGGTAAGTGAATGCCAATTTTTGGTAATGCAAAGTAAACAAAGAAGATAATCAATAATAACGGTAAATTACGGATGACGTTGTTAATCGTGCCAACAAATTTAGAGAAAAATGGTAACCGTTCAAATTGAATAATACCAACGACTGAGCCAAAAATGAGACTTAGAATTACCGATATAACTGATACACCAACCGTGATACCCAACCCGCCCAGCAAATAAAGGACGTTTTGTGGTGTGAAGGCACTAAATATTCCTAATGTAACCATAATTCCTCCTTACGCTGCGCGCTTGAGCTTTTGCTCAAGGTGTTGCATATAATAACTCAACGGTAATGTGATAACTAAGTAAAAGATTGCAACAATGATATAAGTACTAAACGTATCAAATGTGTTAGCAGCAACCATATTACCTTGATACATCAAATCTAATCCGCCAACAAAAGCCAGAATAGATGAGTTCTTCACCAAGTTAATGAACTGGTTTCCCAAAGATGGTAGTGAGATACGAAACGCCTGTGGCAATACGATATGTTGCATGGCTTGTGCAAATGACAAGCCATTGGCACGTGCACCTTCCATTTGTCCAGAATCAACAGACAAGATACCGGCACGTACTGTTTCAGCTATAAAAGCTGATGTATACAACATCAACGCAACGGTTCCTGAAGTAAAACCACTCATTTTAATATATTTTGAGACAACTAGGAAGAAGAAAAAAGTGATAATTAATAATGGAATATTTCGGAAAACTTGCACATAAATATTGCCAATCTTCTGAGCCCATTTTTGTGGCACAATCTGCATAATCGCAAACCCTGTACCGAGTATCATCGATCCAACTAGTGCAATCAAGCTTGAAAGTAGCGTATAACCAAATCCCTGTAAGAATGTTGGGAAATTATCTTGTAATAAGTTCATTATTTCGCCTCCAAACTATGCCAATCAAGCCCTGGTACATTACTAAACCACTTCTTGACGAGTTTATTATAAACACCATTTTCTTTAATGGTAGCTAATGCTTTGTTTGTTTCATCTATCATAGGCTTTTGATTATTATCAAATGCGATACCATAGGGACCATGTGTAAACGCCTCACCAGCGATATGATACTCTGGATTTTCTGTGGCAAAACCATACAAAATAGCATTGTCAGTTGACATAGCTTGACCTTGACCACTCTTTAATGCCTGCATTCCTGTTGCATAATCCTGAACAGCAAGCATTTTTGCCTTAGGCGCAAACTTTTTCAATTCAGTCGCAGCCGTTGTCCCAACCACCACAATAATCGTATACTTTGAATCGTTCATGTCTTTAATTGAACGAATACCAGAATCTTTTTTAACTAAAATTGATTGTCCGGCATCAAAGTATTGATTCGTAAAATCAATGATCTTTTCACGTTCTGGCGTGATGGTCATAGTCGAGACAGAACCATCAATATTAGTATTTTTGATTAATTGCATCTTTGACGATGATGATACTGGCACAAATTCTGCTGACATGGGTACACCGGTTTGTTTTGAGATCTGTACTGTAATTGCGCGAGCAATGTCAATATCAAACCCTTGCGAAATGCCAGTTTTAGTATCCATTAAGCCAAATAAGCGGGTATCAGCTTTAACGCCCCAGACAATACGCCCAAGTTTTTCGACGCGTGCCAAAGTGTCCTGATGCTCTTCATTTTTCTTAGCAGTTGCTGTTGCCCACATTAAACCGAGGACAATAACGGCAGCTAAGACAATTGTGGCAATAATACCAAATTGTCGTTTTTTAGCTTTTTCCATAATGTTTATACGTCTATACTAGCTTACATGATTTTATAATCATAATGTAAGCCAGCACACTGACGCTTTTCCTCCATAATTTTAATGATGTTCAACTTGACTCAAAAACTTTTGTGCACGAACTTCCTTTGGATTTTCAAAGAATTCTTGAGTTGTACTGTCTTCCAACACTTCGCCATCAGCCATAAAGATCACACGGTCAGCAACCGCCTTAGCAAAGCTCATTTCATGGGTAACCACTAACATTGTCATTGATGAATCCTTAGCAATGTCACGCATGACATCCAAAACGTCACCAACCATTTCAGGATCCAAAGCTGATGTTGGTTCATCAAACAGAAGTGCTTTGGGACGCATTGCCAATGATCGCGCGATTGCTGCACGTTGCTTTTGACCACCTGATAGTTCTGAAGGCATGTTAGCTGCTTTATCAGCTAAGCCAACTTTCTCTAGCAATTCCATCGCAATCTTTTTATTCTCAGCTTCGTCACGTTTCAAAACTAATCGAGGTGCTAACATCACATTCTCTAACGTTGTTTTATTATCATATAAGTTAAAATGTTGAAAAACCATACCAACATTTTTTCGCATACGGTTCATATCTGTTTTAGGATCATGTAAATCAAAACCATTAACTAAGAGCTGGCCTTCTTGAATTTCTTCTAAACCATTAATTGTACGAATAAGCGTTGATTTACCGGAACCGGAAGGACCGATCAAAACAACCGTTTCACCTTCATCAATTGTTAAATTGACATGTTTGAGTGCATGGAAGTCACCGTAGTACTTCTCGACATTTTTAAATTCAATCATTGACATGCTAAATCTCTCCTTATTCATGTATGTTCACCTTAGCGCATACATATATTAACGCTAAAAAGGGGTGCATCAGAACCACCTTTAAAGGTTTATCGTCTGCTTGCCTAATTGTGTTCTATAATCTATTGTACCTGTTTAAACGTATTTCCGTCAAAGTTGTGATAGAAAACATGACATGTTAATGTGAGAAAATTAACATTTATAAACAAATACTTAAAAACATATTTGTCAGTGTCTGCAATGATTCACAAACTTCTTAATGGTACATTAAACTATTAACAATCAAAGCAAAAATCAACCAGATCATCCCCCATAAAAAATGTTGCCTTTTATTAATACTCATAACACCAGCAAATTCACGTAAAAAGGCTGGTATTTGGTAACTCAATCGCACTGAACCGCCTCGTCCACTAGCCATAATGTGTTGTTTTTTTGCTAATAGTACACCACGGAAAACATGATAGTTACTCGTGTAAAATGTAAACGCTTTGCCCTTTAATAACTGGGATGTCAATTTTAAATTTTGATAAGTGTTATGTGACTGGTTCTCTAACAGCGTTTTTTTGACCGGTACACCATAGGTTGTCACAGCCCATTGCCGCATTGCCTCCGCCTCACTAATCAGCTGATCTTCTCCCTGCCCGCCTGAAAAAACCATTATTGGATAGTCCGGTAATCGTCGTGCATCTTTTACCGCGGCTTGAATGCGTTGGTCCACAATATTGCCAACACGATAACCATCTACCAATCCACCGCCTAAAACAACTAACGGCCCTGTCATTGGTGCTTTAGTAACATGCTTGTAGACCATACTACTCATCGTAAAACGTATAAACTGATACACAAAATATAACATCAACCAAGGCATACTTAGTCGCCATAATGGCCAACCCCAGAAAATAACCAAACTAGTGACGTAACTAACCACTAACACGGGTAAAACAAAATCATGCGATTTCTTCCAGCTATGCGTTGCCATATTCAACATTAACACAACACCTAATACCGTCCCTATCACGTAGCCACTTTTCAGAATCAAATTTAAATTTTTATCAGTCACATTAATGACATGTATGGCTAGCCAAAAGACCCCAAAAACAATAAAAACCCCATACGTACCGATTCTCATCGTCGCGGGATTTTGCTTGATTTGACGACATAACGCCACCAATAATAAAATAATTGTCACTATTAAGATTATCGTTTCCATAACCTTATTGTACCATGCTATCCCGCTATAAATTTATTTGCAGCACCTTCTGGCACACGCACAAGATCCAAAGCAACTAAACGCTCAGCAATTTGAACAGTATTCCATGCTGCGCCCTTTAATAAGTTGTCGGACACGACCCACATATGGAACGAATCATCATTTTCAAGATCTGGTCGGACACGACCAACAAAAGTCTCGCGCTTGCCTTCAGCATTAATTGGCTGTGGATAAAGCTGTGTTTTAGGATCATCTTCTAAGATAACACCTTCAGCTTGACTCAAAGCTTTTTGAATACCCTTCACGGTTGCACCCGTATTAGGATCAGTTTCAAAGTAAACCGTTTCGCCGTGACCAACAGGTACAGGTACACGGACCGCTGTTCCAGTCACTTTAACTGACTTAGAATTTTTGTTACCAAACATGATCTTCTTAGTTTCATGAATCATTTTCCACTCTTCATGTGTATAGCCGTCATCTTCGAAGACGTCAATCTGTGGCAATAGATTGTATGCTAACGGATAGTGCTTTTCAGCGCCTTTTACTGGCAATATATTGGCAACCATTTCTTCCCCTGCATTATGTGCAGTGGTTTGCGCTACCAATTCTTCCCAAGCTGATTGTCCAGCCCCCGAGGCTGCTTGGTATGTCGAAACGATCACACGGCTTAACCCATAAGCACGACGAATTGGTTCAAGTGCAACAACCATTTGTGTTGTGGAACAGTTTGGATTGGCAATAATGCCATTGTGTGTTTGCAAATCAGCTTCGTTTACCTCTGGCACAACTAAAGGCACATTGTCATTCATTCGCCAGTAACTTGAATTATCAACCACGACAGCGCCACGTTTAACTGCTTCAGGTGCAAATTTGTGTGAGACAGAACCACCACCTGATGCTAAGACCAAATCGATACCATCAAAACTTTCTGGTGTCGCTTCTTCAACAATGATTTCCTGATCTTTGAACGTTAATTTTTTGCCTGCTGACTTGGCAGATGCCAGTAACTTTAATTGATTAACTGGGATTGTTGATGCTTCCAGTTGCTCAATTAACCGGGTACCAACCGCACCTGTTGCACCAAGAATTGCAATATTATACTTCCGCTCTGTCATGTTTATTTTCTCTCCTAATATTTTATCACTACTATAATTTAGTACCTATTAATCTACCAAAACACGATGTAATCTGTCCTGCATGCCTGTCATAATCTCCCAAGGCGCTAATCCGGCATGCTGCGCGACATCTTCTATGGTATTTTCTAGCCCACCATCTTTTCCAATAAAAGTCACTTTCGTGCCTACTGGATATTGGCGTGGTAACCTAATCATCAATTGATCCATGGCAACTTGACCAACAATTGGCGCGTAGTGACCGTCAACAATGACTTTAAACCCAGTCATCTTTCTTAACCAGCCATCCCCATAACCAATAGGCACAGTGCCAATCCATTCATCACCAGTGGTTGTGTATTTGTGTGAATAACTAATGCCTTCACCCGCTGGTAACAATTTCACAAAATTCATTTCACTGCGTAACGCCATGACAGGCTGTAAGTTTTTGCCATCTGCCAATTCGCCACGGGAAGGCTCCACCCCATATAAAACAGTGCCTACCCGTACAACTTCGTGTGGTACTTCATCGGCGTGATACATCGCAGCACCAGAATTAGCAACGTGATAAAATTCAGGTTCTGGTAAACCATCTGTCATGTCATGCCACCTTTTAAGTTGCATGTAGAAATAATCATTGTTCGACGAATCTGACTCGGCAAAATGTGTCGCCAAACCAACATAGTCAAATAATTGCTTATTTTCCTGCAAATAAGCAATCGCCTCAGCCAGCGACTCTCGATCGCGAAAACCAATGCGCCCCATACCAGTATCGACACCTAATGACACGTGTAGCCGTTGCTCGCCACTCAAATATTGTGCGGCTTCTTTTAGCCATGACAAGGACACAACTGTTGTCAAAATATGCTGCACTGCCATGAGTTCAGCATACTTTGCTGGTGAAATACCTAAAATTAAAATTGGCGCAGTCACCCGTTCATGCCGTAGTGCTAATGCCTCATCAATAATAGCCACTGCTAAGCCGTACACACCACCAGCTACTGCAGCTTTAGATGTCGGAATTAAACCCAGACCATAGGCGTTTGACTTAACAGCTAAAAATATTTTATCAGCGCCTGATGTTTTTTTGACCACTTCCGTATTGTGTTTTAAAGCTTGTTTGGAAATTTCAATTTGTGTTGGTCGTGTTATTGCCTCTACCATGGTTACACCCTTTTCAAATAAAATAAAAATCCATGATTGCCGGATGTGGCAGTCACGGATCGCAGTAAAACAATCGTTTCTGTCATAGCACCCCGCGCAATCGCGACAGTCCAATAGCTCTTAACTATTGGCCCAGTTAACTGATATGATAGTATCAGCACTTCGGCCACACCCCCTTTTATTCGTTTCGCAGTATCTATCAATACTCCACGAATGACTCTTGGTTATGGCAACCTCTATGATTTTCTCATGGTTTTTATTTTATTCTAATTTTTATCTTTTGTCAAACCTTTTAAACCTTTGCACACAGTTACTTTAGCCTGATATGGTTGCAATAAATTAAAAATTGCCGCACGATGTGTATTTTTCCACTTCCTTTGCCAATGCAAATAGATGCGTAATTGACGATATTGTGGTGGACCACCAAAGAGCCAATTTTTTAGCCAACGCTTGAAAATGTAAATCATATTACGCCAATATGGTGGATCTAATACAAAAATTTTGTCTGCATTTGCAAAAAGTGCTTGCCCCTCTCGATATTGTGCCCCTTCGATAATCCAACTGTCATGCTGTAACACCTTATTTATCAATAATTGCCTTTCTGAAACTGTACGGTGTTTGTCCCCATTAACTGCTCGAATCCAATTAAGATCATCCAGTGATGTGACCGGTACATTCATCTTGTGGCTTAAATTGTAAGCAAACGTTGTTTTACCACTGCCTACTGGGCCAATAATTCTAATTTTCATTTTTCACCACTAAAACTAGTTGTCCTAACCATTCTGATTAAAAAGCCACCAACGTACGTGACTGTAGTTGCCTAATCGCTAAGGCAACAACCACTACAATAACAATTTTAAGAACACTTGAAACCATAAATGGTGTTACACCGGCAGCTATTGCAGCTTGAGCCGACATATGTGCACTGATACTGAGCCAAATTGTACCTAAGGTCAGATTAAGAATCGTTGCCACACAGTTTGTCACTATTAAGCCCGTAACCGTTCGCCATTTTTTAAACGATAAACCAATAATTGGTGAAAAAAGTAAGAATGACCATAGATAGCCACCTGTTGGTCCAAAAAATAATACAATGCCGCCTTTAAATCCTGCCAAAACTGGTAATCCTAATGCCCCTAATACTAAATATAAAACAATTGCGGTCAGACTAACTCGCATTGACGATACTGAAGCAACTAAAGCGATAATCAATGTTTGCAAGGTCATCGGTATCGGACCAACATTAATCGCTAAGGGACCGACTGCTAATAGTAACGCTGTGAGTACCGCAGTAATGGCAATACGTTGTGTATTTGAATTCATTTCTTATCTCCTAGTATTTATCTCAATTGTAAAGCTCAACCTTTGTACACATTATCTGGTAAATTAACTTTTAGCACCTCGCCAGAATCAATTATTATCATATCACTCCCTGTATCAAGCAATAATTGACCTTGTTCATTAATATCTTTGGCAACACCCGTCACCACGTCATGACCATATTTAACTGACACGTTCTGACCAATAACAATATTGTGAGCACGATATTCCGGTAAAAATGTGCCTGTTGTATAGTTCCCATACAATTGTGTAAATTCATCCTGTATGGCTGCAACGATTGTATTACGTGACACTGTTAGTTTACTAACCATACCACCAACTTTTTGCTCTAGTGAGACGTCCATGTTTTGAGGCCGTAACAAGTTCAATCCAATCCCCACCACAATGGCTGATACCTGCTGACTTTCAAAATCCATCACACCTTCTGTTAAAATACCGCCAACTTTACGCGAGTTAAACAACAAATCATTGACCCATTTAAAATTCAAATCAATCGCCAATGTTCTTTTAATTGCACGTGCCACAGCAACGGCCGTACTTGTCGTGAGTAGCCCTGGTATCACAGAGGTCCCCACGGCCAATGGTAATACAAAAGAAATGTACAGCCCATTGTCCGCAGGTGATAAAAAGGGACGGCCCAAACGGCCTTGCCCATTCGTTTGGTGGTTAGCAATAATTATAGTTGGTTCAGTAATATCGCCATTGGTCAGCGCTTTTTTTGCATAAGCATTCGTTGAATCAACCACATCAAGTAAGCGAATTTCCCAACGACTTGTTGCCAATTGTGTAATCATCGGGGCACTCAATACTTGACCACTCTGATACAGGTAACCCACATGATGTTGACTTGTAATATTATGCCTCTGTGCCGTTAATTTTTTAATTGCCTTCCATACAGCGGCGCGGCTAATATCTAATTCTTGAGCCAGTGTTTCCCCGCTTAAATAGTCTCCCTCATGTTCGGCAAAATATTGTAATATTCGTTCATCTGTTTTCATATTTTTTCCTGACCATATGTTTGATTAGTTGTTTTTAGTAAACTTGTTTATAATTATGGTTTACTAAAAGTGAAATGTCAACCTTTACCACATAAAAAACGCCTTCCGGCGTTTTTGGTCTCTATTATTCTGTATCTTTCTTAAAGGAAAGCGCAGCAACGTTCAATTCACGATCACCTAACCCCTTAGTAAAGCTCACTTCGTGGGAAACAATGATAACATTTCCTGGGAACTTGTCTATGGCTGCACGTAATGCATTTTTAGTACCCTCATCTAAGTGATTGGTTGGCTCATCTAAAATCAAGAAATTACTAGGTTTCATTTCCATAATTGCTAATTTAACTTTGGTTTGTTCACCACCTGAAAGCTGTTGCAATGGTTTTTGCGCATTCTCAGAGGTAATACCAGCTGCAGCTAAGCGCGTCCTCAAGGCTTTAGGTTCTAATGTTGGAAAACGATCTTGCATCTCTTGCAATGGCGTTTTAGTATCATTATCCCATTCTAAATCTTGATCGAAATAATTAACAATTGCTGAAGGTGAAAATTCTGCATGACCGTGCAGTGCTGGAATAACACCTAAAATTGATTTAATTAATGTTGACTTACCCGCACCATTAAATCCCTTAAAAACAAGCTTTTGTCCAGTCGTAATCGAAAAAGTAACTGGCTCCAAAACAGGTGTCACATAACCAACAGATAACTCATTAACCGATAAGGCATTAGCCGATTGTGAATTAACATAAGGAAAATTGAATTTTGCTTGTAGTGCTTCAGATGGCGGATCAACCTTGTCCATACGTGCTAGCATCTTTTCACGTGATTTCGCTTGCTTTGAAGTTGACGCACGCGCCTTATTTTTGGCAATAAACTTCTGCGCTTTTTCAATTTCACCTTGTTGCTTCTCATATTGACGTAACTGTTGCTCTGCTCGCTCATCTTTTTGGCGCATGGCTTTCTTGAATGAGCCACGGAATTTAGTGATTTTACCAAACGATAAGTCAATAATCGCATTTGTCACTTTGTCCAAAAAGTCAAAATCATGAGAGATAATCATCGCTGATCCTTCATAACTTTGCAGAAAGTCTTCTAACCATTCAATATGGGCCACGTCTAAATAGTTTGTCGGTTCATCTAAAATAATCACATCGTCATTTTCAAGCAATAACTTCGCTAAGATCACTTTAGCACGTTGACCACCTGACATTTGATCTAATTCACGATCACGGCCAATGGCTTCCAAACCAAGACCAGATATCACACGCTCAATCTTCGTGTCCACATCATAAAATCCGGCCGCATCAAGCTCTTCTTGCATACGTCCCGCGCGCTCTAACAATTTATCATTCATAGACGTCGCATAATCATTATAAAGTTCTGTTATACGATCTTGCTTGTCATATAGGTCTTGATAAGCAGTATGCAAAAAGGCCACCAAATCCATGCCATCTGGGATCTCTGCATACTGATCCAAATAACCTATTTTGAGTCCTTTTTGCCATTCAATTTTACCAGACAATGGTAATTCTTGACCAGTTATGATTTTGATAAGCGTTGACTTACCTGCACCATTCTGCCCAACAATACCCATATGTTCGCCTTGTTGCAATTCGAATTCTGCGTCTTCATATAAAGTTTTTTCTGCGTAGGCCATTGAGAGCCCACTGATTTCTAATAATGCCATAAAGTTAAGTGTAACATATTTTTGAATAATATGGTCATTTGTCTGTTGAAAAATTTTTAAATTAATATATACTATAATTACTATGAAACCACGTAAACTTAACATTAAAACAGTTCCCGCAACAGATACAAATCGTGCTTACAGATTTTGGCGCGACGTCTTCGATTTGCCACAATCTGGTCATGAAAGTGGCCGACACCTCATGATTGATGGTGAAGATATCACCTTCATATCTGGGCCACCAACGCATAATCTTGAGATACTGGTTCGGGATCATCAGACTGATTTACGTAAACATTTGCGTAATAACTTCATCTCAATTATTGATGAACCTGAGATGCGTTTTGGTCATAAAATCGCTTTTAAAATCAAAGATTCTGAAGGTAATGTCATTACCCTAGAAGCTAACCAATAAAACAAAAAAATCGTAAACAATTGACACGTTGTTTACGATTTTTTTGTTTTATTTTACTTAAATGGTTCAACTAATGCTGGCACGAGCCAACTTAAGAAAGCACCTACAGGAAAAATCAACCACCAGTAACTCGCTAAGAATTCCCAAAAATTCATACTATGATGACGACGAATATACTCACCCTTGCGCGGATCGAATGTAAATTCTGAATTATCTATTTTATCTTGACCATTTGTATCTGTCTGTTGTTGTGGCACACCTAATACTAAACTATCCAGCGAACAGTCAAATATATCAGTGAGCTTAATCAGGTTAGTTAGGTCAGGCGTTGCATCCCCTGACTCCCAGCGAGATATAGCCTGTCGTGAAATAAATAATTTATCAGCGATATCTTCTTGAGACATGCCTAACTTAGTACGGTATTTTTTTAGTTGCTGCGGGAATAAGATGTCCATCATGCTACCCTCGTTTCCTTTTATTTGATTACTTTAATTATGCAACATGGTTAATCAAAAAGGTAGCAATTAAACGTCAAAAAAACGCAATCAGCAACCTTAAAGTGCGCACGGATAGATTGCTAATACTCCTATAGCGTTGATTTATTAGTGTTTATCAGATTGCGCACTGTTAACATTTTGCTATTTAACCAGCATCTTTTTCGAGACACCTGTCGCAATTAAAATAGCCATACCCATTGGTAATAAAGCTGATGAATCCAAATGACAAATTTCAATTAGCATCAACATGGCCATAAATGGTGCTTGCTGAGATGCTGCTAATAGCGCACCTGCTCCTATTACAGCACATTGCCAAATTGACACTGCTGGTAGCCATGGCATGAGGAACAATCCGACGATTGCGCCAATAACTGCACCAATGGCTATTGCTGGTGTTAACGTGCCACCAGCCGCACCAGCACGAATCGTCAATACCGTGACAAATGTCTTCAATAGGCCACCAACTAATAAAATACTAACCATCTTTTGACTACTACTGCTCATAGCCAATTGCGCCAATGACCGACCATTTCCCATGATTTCAGGTAATAATAAAGCGATTAATCCGGTTATTAAACCCATAGCTGGTAATTGCCAAAATATGAGTTTATTTGTTGTTTGATGACTTTCAGCCCATTGGCATAATTTTCTAAATAGCGCACCGACTACGCCAGCAATTGGTGCCAAAATAAAAATCAGCAGAAAACTGATGGCAGAAAATTTAGCATCTCCTATGAGATAATAGGGTCGAAAGCCCTTCGCCAAAGACCCTACAAACATGGCAATCGTTGACATTGTCAAACTCACAGCCACTGTGCGTAAGGTTAATTTTTTAAGTAATACTTCGACAGAAAAAAGCATGCCAGTAAATGGCGCAATATATATCCCTGCAAAACCGGCACCTGCTGCTGCGGTCATTAATAGTTGTCTGTCTGACTGTGATAACGCTGGTATATGTAGTTTTTGCAGTAGATTAGCCCATTTTTGAGCAAATAATGCACCTGCTTCTCTAGGTGCAAGTTCACGACCAACAGAGCCACCTGTACCGACAAAGAATATTTGTGTCATCACATGTAATATTGTTTGCCAAAATGGCATTTGCTCGCCATTGAGCGCTTTTTTGATGCTAATTGGTGTCTTCGTTTGCGTTCGCAAAAACCACCAAATTACGGCAACGATTATGGCACCAACGACGACTGACAGTAACCGATCAGTGGGGAATGTTCCCAGTGGCGCTGGTATTTTTGCAGTTTCTTCGTATTTTAAAAATACACGCTCAACTAAATCCAAAAATAACCCTAAAAGCATTGAGCTCAAACCAACGATTAAGCCAAGTGAAATCGTTGAAATGACTAAAACAATTGTCTTTTTGTACTGATTAACTGCCATATTTAAACACCTATTTTTTTATTTATCAACCCTTATATTCTACCGCAAGGACGATTTTAATTCGATCTTTTTTAAATAACAATTTATCCCTGATCTTTAAAATAAAACAGTGGATAACAATCACTAAAGTCATTGTTATCCACTGTTTTATCAAATTACATTATATCGCTCACTTCAAGAGATAACAGATTCTGAACTAACGTATCATTCAGTTAAAGTACAGTGCAAGCAAAGCAATAGCTGCTGGCAAACCTTGAACTAAAATAATCTTGCGTGTAGCCGTTAGGCTACCATATATTGCGGCAACTAAAACAAATAGCATTTCTAATTGCAACATTAAAATCTGTTGGTGCCCTGTCAATAAGAACATTGTGGCAAAAATTAAGGCGCCAAGTAAGCCATTATAGACACCTTGGTTCCCCAATAATACCTTCACTTCAGGTATCTTAACAAAAGACTCGTCTAAATCAAATGCTTTCGCTTGTTGTGGGGCTGAACCAAAAATTTCTATACCCATAATAACAATAGCTTCAATGGCAACTAATCCAGTGACAATATATCCAAACATTTATTTCTCCTCTTGTACAGCATTTTTAATCTGTACCACAATTTTACCACGTGCATGGTGCGTTTCGCTACGCTCATGCGCTGCTCGTATACCCGTTGTTGTTAATGGATAAACAGAATCAACCACAATATCTAATGTTCCCTCAGCAAATGTATTAGCCAATTGCTCTAAATCTTGCCCATTGGTATCTAACCACCCTGTTTCAACAGTTTTGCCATCCGTTTGCTTTTGAGACTCAGTAAGCATTGTTGATATGGTAACAAAATGACCGCCAGGCTTCAAAATAGCAATACCGTTATCAACATCCCCAACCATATCAAACACAGCATCATAATCTGACAGCACATCAACAATATTTGCCTGCCGATAATCAATCACTTGATCAGCACCTAGTCCCACCACAAATTCACGATTAGCTTCACTAGCAGTTGTCGCCACATACGCACCTAATTTTTTAGCAAGTTGAATGGCATAAATTCCCACACCACCTGCACCAGCTTGAATAAGCACTTTTTGACCAGCTGTTACTTTCAGTTGGCGTAACATTTGTAACGCTGTTAACCCAGCTAATGGGACAGCTGCAGCCTCCTCAAAACTAATATTGTCCGGTTTGCGCGCTAACTTATCAGCTTTAACTACCGTGTACTCAGCATATGCGCCATTTTTCCCTGTTGGGTCAGTATCTGGTCGTGCAAAAACTGCTTCACCAACATGAAAATTATCTACATTGTCACCAACTGCTATGATTGTACCTGCAATATCCCAGCCCAATACAACAGGGAATTGCCATTGAAACATCTGTTGCAACAACCCTTGACGTGCCTTGTAATCGATTGGATTAATACTTACTGCTACATTTTCAACCAAGACTTCATCATCTCCAATTGTGGGTACGACTATATCAACAACTTTTAATTGATCCTTATCTCCATATTGATTAATAACTGCTGCTCGCATATTTTTTCTCCTAACTTTTAAGCTAAGTAATTCGCGATCATGGGTAACACAATACCAGTATGTGTCGGAAAAGCAAAAATTTGAGACTTAATGTCTTCACTTGTATATTGCTTATTAATGACTGGTACCAATGCATTGATCACTTCTGGTGCAAAGTCGCCTATTAAAGCGGCACCAACCAAATGTTTATCTTGATTCATCACGATTTTGATGGCTGCATGCACATCATTTAACGTCTGGAAACGCATGATTTGACCATAAGGTATTTCAATAACTGTTAAATCAGATCGTTTCTTCGCTTCATCCGTTGTCACGCCAATTTGTGCGATACGCGGTAGCGTAAAAGCAACTGTTGGAATAGCTGGGTAGGCAATTGGCTTCTTGTCCCCAAGTAGCATACTAGCAATGTAATGTGATTCAAAAGTTGCTGTCGGTGTTAACCGTGCAATTGGCTTTGAAATAACATCCCCACTCGCATAAATATTAGGTACACGCGTTTGTAAATGATGATCAACTAAGATACCTTGACGATCAGATAGCACCCCAATATTTTCCAAACCAAGGTTTTCTGTATTCGCCACACGTCCAGTTGTATCCATCACATAATCAACTTGGTAGCTATCACCCTGTGCTGTTGTCACAAGATATTGACCATTTTCAACTGCCGACACACCTGAAACTGTATGATTAAAGGCAAATTTAATACCTTTTTCTGTCATATCGGCCACCACAACTTTTGCATAATCGGCATCAAACCCAGTCAATGCGCGATCACCATGTTCAATCAGTGTCACATGACTACCAGAAGCGTGTGCAATTGATGCAAATTCCATCGCAATATAACCGGCACCAATGAATACCATTGATTTTGGCATATCTGGTAAATCTAAGAAATCTGTACTGTCGTGCGTTAGTTCGGAACCAACAATTGGCAATTTAGCTGGACGTTGGCCAGTTGCAATGACAAATTGCTCAGCCGTATACGTTTCACCTGCGACTGTGATTGACCGCGCTGTCATAAATTTAGCATGACCTGCGATAATATCAATACCATCGACTGACAACATATGAGCTAAGCCATCTGATAATGGATCAATCACCTCATGTTTGTACGCCATCAATTCTGGCCAAATAATATCTGGTGTCTGATTAATACCAATACCATGATAATGATGCAAGTGATGAATCATTTCCGCTGGGCCATCTAACAAAATCTTAGCATTACAACCAAAATTTGTACATGTCCCCGCAACTTTATTTTCTTCAATAAGTGCCACTTTTTTACCAGCACGTGCTAATATCTGTGCACCGTGCCAGGCAGCATGCCCACTACCAATAAAAATCACATCATACATTATCTACTTTTCTTCCTTTTCTGCTATTATTTGCTGTAACACAAGATTAAGCGCTTGGTTGTCTTCTAAGACATCGCTTAGCGGTCGATTACTACGTTTAAGTAAAACTGCACGTATAGCATCGACTTCATTAAGAATTTTTTGAAATAATTGTTTTTTATCAACAATTATGGACAAAAGTTTAACTCGCTTATCCTGTTTACTTTGAATTTTTGAAAGCCAGCCTTTTTGGACCAGCTTATCAATAACTGGCGTCAACGTATTACTTGACAACTCAAGTTCCGTCCCAATGTCCATCATATTTACTGCACCACGCCTATCAATAATGAGCAAGCTCATATATTGTAAATAAGATAAATCATATGGCTCTAAAACTTGCGCATATAATCGATGAAAATAGCGATTTGTATTATAAACTGATAAACACAGTTCATCATAAAGATGTTTATCTGTTGCCATCTTAACTCCTTAATATATGTTGTATATATAAATTATATCGTACACGACATAATTTACAAGTCCTAAAAAAGATACTACAGATGCCAACCTGACATCGTATATCAAATTATTAAACTTTAATATCAATTTTTAGCAGTAAGTTATAAATTGCCCCATATAAATTAGCATCATTACTAAAATGGCTTGGCAAAATTTCTGCTTTGGTTAATGTCTGTGCCACGACAGTATTACGCTCAAATAGTTGATGATAAGCTTTTTCAATCTCAGTTGTTACAATCGGTTGACTAGAAATACCGCCACCAATGACACAACGTTCTAGGTCAACCACTGTCTGGACATTATAAATCAATAGTCCAATTTCCATAACATACGCCTCAAAAATTGGCCATGCTACTTCATGACGTTGATTGATAGCTTCAAATACTTTCAAGCCATCGTGCTTGTCAGGCATATTCAAAGCAACAGCTACACGCTCAATCATCTTAACAGCACTGCCAAGGGACCCTTCAAAATGATCAAAAGACATATTTGAATGATACGACAAGAAACTCAACTCGCCGGCTTGAAAGTGTGTTCCAGTGAATAATTCACCATTTAAAACTAGTCCACCGCCAACACCCGTTCCTAATACGATAGCAGCGCCATTACTAATACCTTTTAAATTACCCAACCATAGTTCAGCAAGTGCTGCTGCTTTACCATCATTTTCGATACCCACAGGTACCTGAATGTCTAACATTTTGGGTAAGTTTATCTTATCCAAAAAGGTAAGTGCCCCGCCACCATAAATCGTTTCATCATGATGATCGACCTTACCCGGCACACTAATTCCTAACCCTTTGATTGTTTTGGCGTACCTATTAATAATATGTTGTAATTGCGCCAAAAATACGGTTAAATTTTCAGATTGTGTTGGCTCACTATGCCTTTCAATCAGTTGACCAGCCCGGTTCACAATGCCGTATTTCACATTTGTCCCACCAATATCAATCGCTAAATAATTTAAATTCATACTACCGTAGCCTCCACATCACGCTTAAATTTTGTTGTTTGTTAAGAAGATTGTAGCATATTTAGAAAGCGCTTACATTAACAACACGTCTAGTCAAAAAAAAACGACCCGAAAGTCGTTAGTCAGCATTAAGATGAACTTGTCGCCAATCAATTTTTCCAAAAGCATCAACATTAATGTGCTGTAATAATTTAGCAATTGTATAATTTTCTAATCGGTTTTTGAAGTCTTGTTCCGCCTCATTGAACACTGTCAAAACATCATTAGTAGCTACTGCTAATGCTTGCTGAACATCTTCTATGCGTTTATTTGATTTTTGGTTTAAGAAAATACGATCAGCAAGTTGCGTAGAATGAATAAAGCTTCCCATACCTTCAATTGCCTGATAGACATCTAATAATGTAATTTGAGAAACAGGGCGCGCTAATTTAAAGCCGCCCTCCTTACTCGCAATCGCTTGCACAATACCAGCCACGACTAATTTGCGCATCGTTTTTTTCAAATATGATTCTGACACTTCCAGCCGATCACTTAATAAGTAACTTTTAACAGGCAACTCATCTTTTTGCAAAGCAAGCATCACTAAGACGACTAAACTTTGTTCAACGGCATTTGACATTTTCATAATGTTCTCCAATTTAAAATCAATCAGTTAAATTTAGCAGACAAGATATGACCATTCAAATAATGTCAGTCCGCCCATAGCATTTGATTATGTTGTAATTTCCAGTGGTAGACACCCCATGTCAACACCATTGATATCATACCAACTGATAATAGTACCGTCAAATCTGTAGCGACGCTACCACCAATAGATATTGTTTCACGGAACGCATGAACTGAGTAAGTCATTGGCATCCATGGATGGACTGCCCTAAAGAATTCGTTCGATAACTCTATAGGGTACGATCCAGCACTGGCACTCAGTTGCAGTACCATCAAAACTAACATGATCCCCGAACCCAGTTTACCAAACAAAACATTGAAAAGCAGAACTAATTGGTTAAATGAGAATGCTGCTACTAGCGCGACAACAAAGAGCATTACAGGTCTTTCAGCATTTAAGCCGTCAACTAATATCAACAATGTTGTCATCACAAGTGCCTGACCAATCCATACTGGAAAGTTAACCGTTTGTTTATCTGCCCACCATGCGAAACCACTACGTGGTTTCTTAGCAACAGTCATGAAGTCATAAATCGTGCTTAATGTAATCATTCCGACAAATAAACCAACTGACATCATGTACGGTGCCATACCTGTGCCATTGTTCGCCACATGAGATAAATTATTTTGTGAACTTTTAACTGGTTGTGTGAGTGCCGTGACGTTGCCTTTATTATTGTGTACGGCATTCAATTGAATCGCACCATCAGCTAACTTAGCTGCTAGTGTTTCCGTGCCATTTTGTACTTGACCTAATGCGGAGGCAGCTTGTGACGTTCCAGTCGCTAGTTGTTGCGCCCCTTGAGTTAGCTGACCAGCACCATTGTTCAAAGCACCACCTTTACTTGCTAATTGTCCCAAGCCACTATTTAGTTGACTTGTGCCAGTAGCTAACTGGCTATTACCACGTGCTAGTTGGCTAGCACCATTGCTGAGTTGTGATGAGGCAGCAGTGACTTGTTTTTGACCGGCATTTAAAGTGGCTGCGCCATCAGCTAGTTTTTGAGCGCCTGGCACTGCTTGTTGTGACAAACCAGTACTTATCGTTGTTAGACTGTCGTCAAGTTGCTTGATTGCTTGACGAGCACCTTCTGTTGCTTGTGCACCTTGGCTCAATTGTTCTAATTTGGGCAATGCTGTGGTTAGTTGTGACTGTAGTGCTTTCAAAGATGGTAAAGCTTCTTGTAATGGTTGTAAGGCAGCATTCATCTCTTTAGCCGCCACAACACTACTGGTTAGCCCGCTGCCTAATTGTTGCGATGTTTCAGACATTCCCTGAATTTGTTGTGCTATTTCTGGATTTTGTTGTAAAAACGTAACAAATTTTGGATCTTTTGTCATGTGTTCAAGCTGTCCCTTGAGTTTGGCAGTTGCTGCTCCTGAATTTGTCAAACCAGTATTTAGATCACTGCTTGCCTTTTTAATCGCACCATCATCAACAGTCACATTTGGTACTGAATTACTATTCAACGTATTTTGTATGTTTTTTAAACCTTCTGTTAATTGCGCTAATCCTGTATCTAACTTATTGAGATCTGCTGATTTTGCCTTTTGCTGACTATCAATTTGCGCACTAACTTTCTGCAGTTGTACAGCTAGTTCTTGTGCACCTGCAGCCAATTGTTGGCTACCAGCTTCTAATTGTGGTGTACTTTGGGCTAGTTGTGATGTGCCTGATGCCAATTGGTTAGCACCGGTAGCTGCTGAATTCGCACCACCAGCCAGTTGATTAGCACCATTATTGACTTGTGATACACCATTTGTGTATTGGCTTACCCCTTGAGCCAAAGTAGATGTTCCAGACGTTAATGACTCTGCGCCATCATTCAATTTTTTGGTACCGTCAGACAATTGACCTACACCATTGTTGAGTTTGCTGGCACCATCTGATCCCGCTTGTAGGCCTTTTTGTGATGATTTAGTGGCTGATAGAATGGTTTCATTGTAGACTTTTTGAAGCGACCGCGTCACTCTTGTTTGGATTTTGTCAGCTGCTGAACTCGTCATTTTTTCGGCAATGAAGCTGGCCCCTGCATTATGCGAAATTTTAATTTTTGACGTTATAGGTTGATCACTTAATAATGTCCCTGCGTTCTTGGTAAAGTCACTTGGTATCGTGATGGTCATATAGTATTTGCCTTGCTTCAAGCCATCCTGTGCTTTCTTATTAGATACCTCACTGATCTTCAAGGGTTGCTCTTTGACTAACTTGTCAGCTAAATCAGAACCTAAATGCTGATTTTTACCATTAATCTTAGCCGATTGATCTTGGTTAACAACGGCCACTGGCAAATTATTTACATTCCCATACGCATCCCACAGTGATGACAAAAAAATCACTGCATAGATACTAGGAATCAATGTAATCCCCAATAACAGTAACTTTAAACCACGTAGTTTACCAATGCGCTGCCACTCTGCGCTTTTCCAAAATTTCATGCCTTTGAGCCCTCGTTTTCCATGTACTTTAAATGTCTATGGATATATTATATACACGGTTAAAGAAATTTGCAAACAAAAAAACATCAAAATTTGATGTTTTTCATCGTTTATTAAAGTTGATCTCTCAACAATTGTTGAATTTCTGCCAAACTAGGTTGGCGTGGGTTTCCGGGTGTGCACTGATCGTTATAAACAAGATCCGTCAATTTTTCAATATTGTTTTCTAGATCTACTTTCTTAACACCATTACCTGTTAATGTTTGGTCAACTTCAACTGACTTAGCCAAATTCTTAACGGCAGCAATCAAAGCATCGACCAATTCAACATCTGTATTGCCCTTCAAGCCAAGGTAGCGCGCAATATCAGCATAATCTTTTTGTGCTGTATATGTCTCATAGCGTGGGTAAGGCGTGCGCTTAACGTTACCTGTCACGGCATTAAACTTAATCACATGTGGCATCGCAATGGCAATAGCCAATCCGTGAGGCAAACCGAACTCACCACCAGTTTTGTGGGCCAATGAATGGTTAATGCCTAAGAATGCGTTAGCAAATGACATACCTGCTAGTGTTGAAGCATAGTGCATCTTTGAACGGGCATTTTGACCTTCCTTGGTTGGATTTTTAGGGTCATATTGGTATGACGTTGTTAGGTTTTCAAAAATCAACTTAATCGCTTGCAAAGCCCATGGTCGTGTGAATTCAGAAGACATAACTGATACATATGATTCCAACGCATGAGATAGTGCATCTAATCCAGAAAAGGCTACTGTACGCTTTGGCACTGTCATGACAAATTCTGGATCCACAATGGCTACTTCTGGTGTCAACTCATAGTCAGCTAATGGATACTTAACATGTGTTTGGTCATCGGTAATTACCGCAAATGGTGTGACTTCTGAACCAGTACCAGACGTTGTTGGAATAGCGACCATTTGTGTCAAGCGGGCGTGGTAGAACTTAACGATACGCTTACGAATATCCATGAACTTTTGTTGCAATTCCATGAATAAGTTTTTGATCCCTTCTTCGTCTTCCAAAATACCCTCATGACGTGTTGAGTATTCATACAAGAAGCGACCAATCTTTCCCGCATCTAATGCCGAACCACCACCCAATAGGATCACTGTATCAGGCTTGAAAGCAGCCATTTGACGTGCAATGCCAACTGCTTCAGACAAAGTTGGATCAGGCTTAACTGAACCATAGATATTTGTCTCAACCTGTTCTTGGCGTAATTCTAACTGGCTCAATACCTTACCAACAAAGCCGAATTGCACCATACCTGGATCAGCAACAATAAAGGCACGCTTAACTGCTGGTAATTCTTGTAAGTAAGTAATAGCGTTTGCTTCATAATAAACTTCCTTAGGTAAGCGAACCCATTGTGGTCGATTACGGCGGCGAGCAACCGTTTTAATATTGAGCAAATCGTATGTTGATAAGTTGTGAGACAATGAATTCTTCCCCCATGATCCGGTACCAAGCGTCAAAGAAGGGCGCATAGCATCTGTATAAATGTCACCAATACCACCAATTGAATCAGGTTGGTTAACTAAGATACGTGATGCACCAATAGCATCAGCATATTCTTTAATAAATGGATCATCTTGTGAACCAATTTGAATAGCAGCATTATGTCCTGCACCCTGATAACTCAGTAATGCCTGTACTGTTTCAATCGCTTCTTCACGCTTCTCAACTTTATAAATTGATAGTAAAGGCGATAACTTTTCTGATGACAGTGCTTCGCCAATATTCTTTTGATCCAATTCGAATAGCAAGACATCTTTGCCTTCAGGAATTTTAACACCAGCTTGCTCAGCTATCCAACGACCTGACATACCAGCAACTGGACCAGCAACACCAAATCCTTCTGCATTTGGCTTAAACACATAATCAGCAATTTTCTTATAATCTTTTTTAGGGACTAGGTAAGCGCCTTGCGCTTGCATTTTTTGTAGTACTTCATCATAAATTGGTGCTTGAATAACGGCTGAGTTTTCAGTGGCACAAATCATACCATTATCAAAACGTTTTGACAAAAGCAAATCAGACACGGCACGGTCAGTGTCAACTGTCGCATCAAGATAAATCGCACCGTTTCCAGCACCAACACCCATTGATGGATTACCTGACTTCAAGGCTGCATTAACCATCGCTGGTCCACCAGTTGCCAAGATTGAGGCAATGCCCTTATTTTGAATTAATGCACTTGTGCCATAAAGTGATGGCTTTTCAATCCATTGGATAAAGTTTTCAGGTGCACCAGCCTTAACAGCGGCATCATAAACAATTTTTGCAGCGAGTGCTGATGACTTTTGTGCTTGTGGATGGAATGCAAAGATAATTGTGTTACGTGTCTTGGCTGCCAACATGGCTTTAAAAATCGTCGTTGATGTTGGGTTCGTAGTTGGTACAATACCAGCTAGTACACCGAGTGGCGCTGCTAATTCGACTTTCCCTTGTATTTTGTCTTCACTAATTACACCAACTGTTTTATCAAATTTGATAGCGTTGTATACAGATTCAGAGGCAAAGCGATTTTTTGTATCCTTATCTTCAACGACCCCACGGCCAGTCTCATCATGAGCTGCATGAGCAAGTACGAGTGAATTTTCTGAGCCAGCTAATGCCATTGCTGCGACGATTTTATCAACTTGCTCTTGTGTAAATGTTGAAAATGCTGTTAAAGCTTTTTGTGATTTTTCAACTAATTCTGCCGTCATTTTTTCTGCTTGGGTTTGTAATTCTGCCTTTTCTTCGGGTGTCAAAACCTTCTTTGCGGGCTTCTTTATCATTGTTTCTACCATAGTGAATGTACTCCTTTTATCGTTTGCTCATTTATTAACAATATAAGTATATAACACCCAAATATAAAAAGCAAGTATTTTAAAAAATGTTTTTAAATCGTTGATATAAATATAATTGTAAGCGTTTTATGTTAATTTTATTGATTGTGTATTATTTTACAATAAACCCATAGAACATCTATTTACGATTATAATTAGTATCAATAAGTACAAAAAAAGAAGCTATCAATAACTTCTCTGTCAGATGTATTTACTTTCATCTCATAAACGATACTAAAATTCCTGCAATAACCAAAACGAGTGCACCGCCGATTCGATTGCCCATCTGTGCAAAAGCGATCAAATGCATGCGATTTGATGCAGCCAAAACTGCAACGTTTCCAGTCCCCCCCATGCTATTGTTAGCCAATCCAGCTGTAATAACTGATTCAACTGGATAAAGCCCGAAAATTTTACCTAGGACAGCACTTGCTAATGATATGATCACAATACTAGTGACACATAAAACAACAAATTGCCATGATAATGCACTCAATAATAATTTAATATTCAATAACGATAATCCGACACCAGCCAGTAAAGCATGTGTCATATTTTTGACTACTAATTGCCCAAACATAATCACTGATTCTTCATAATAGGTGGGTAACAAACCAAGTGCCTTAATTAATACAATTGTTAAAATAATAAAGGCGTAGGCATTAATACTTGGAAAAACGACACTCAGCATTGTACCAAATACAAAGAACGATACTGAAATAACAAGACCAACACCCATTTGAATATAGTCGGGCTTCAATTCTTTTGCGGCCTTTTCACTGCTATTTTTAGTATGTAACAGCTCTCCGTGACCATTATATTTACTCGTCATAAATAGTTTAGAAACTAAACCTGCACTAATAATAGCTAATAAGTTACCAAAAATAACTGCCGGAAATAATTGAGACAGTATTGCTGCAGCTGGATGTCCAAATGCATGCGCATATATGCCTGATAGAGGAACGATACCTGCACCGACACCACCTGCCATAATGGGCAAACTGACGTACAAAACCGAGTGATCAAATCCTTCACCAATCAACATGCCCATTAACCCAACACCAAAGAATGTGATTGCCATTGAAATGAAAGCAACTGGTAAGAATCTTATAGCGGCACCTAACAACATTTTACGATTCATTTTAAAAATTGATGAACCAATCAATGATACAATATACAATCCCAGAAAATCCATACCATTAATAAAACCTGAAGCAGTATGAACGACTGATTGGGGAATAACACCCGTTGTGGCTAAAATAGCTGTTGCAAAAATAGTAAATACTGATCCGCCACCCAAGTACGACCTAAAAATAGGTAGATGTGCCCCTAAGTAATAAAAAATATGTCCCATCAAAACCAACGCTAGAATAGCCCCGATCATTGTATTTGGTAAAGTATGCGTCTCTATTGCTACGATTAGTAAAATAGCCATTAAAATATAAGCAACCATGCCAATACCACTGATTTGACTTGCATCCAATTGTGCAAGTCGGCTACGCCAGTTATGCCTCGTAGTTTTACTGCCATTATTATCTAACATTGTTTAAATTCTCCATTATTCATTAGTTATAAAAATCACAAAAGACTGAAAAATTCGACAGACTCATCGCTTTATAGCAATCACCTTCTTAGTTATATTTTTATTTATCTACGCTTTTAAAAAGTTTATAATCGCTTTATTAAAAGACTTATGGTCTTCTACTTGCGGCATATGACCAACATTATCAATAGTTATTACTTTTGAAAATCCATTGTTTATGTTTTCACAATAAATAGAATAATCATTACCCCATATTTCTGTACATGCGCCTTTTACAAATAACTGTGGTACTTTAATATCTCTAATTGCCTGACGCCAATCTTGTAATAAATGGTCAATTAGTAATTCATGACCTAAATCAACATCAAAAGGCGTTTCTTTTTTAACACGATTCAGTATTTCCCGTAACTCATCAGATATTGGCTGTTTGTTCATTTTTAAGAAGGGAATTTGTTCAGAAATCAGCCAAAAGTTGTCCCATTTTAAGTTAGCTAAACCACCTGACCATCTCTCATCATTTAACAATTTAGGCGACTCGTCTATTGTTACCATGCGATCAATAATTTGATCACCAAAAAGTACTGTATACGCCCATATCACACTGGCGCCCATGGAGTGTCCTATTAATTCGACACTTGTTAACTTTAAATTTTCAATTAATTCATGTAAGTCTGCGGCTAATCGCATAATTTTTAAATTTTTTGTGGTACGCGTTGAGGCACCATGGCTACGCCAATCTAAGGTAATTACCCGAAAACCACATTTGAGTAAATATATCGATTGGTAATACCATTCTTCTTTGACGCCAGCGTAGCCAGTTAACAAAATAACCGCCTGACCCTTGCCCTGATCTGTATAAGATAGCTTGATTTTGTCACCTGTTACAAAACTTGTCATATGCCACCAACCAGTCTTGCAAGGAAAATCGTTGAAATCAAATTATCCGCTGTGCCACCTATGCTTAAATGCCGTTGCACAAACTCTGTATCTAATTTTTCTAAATAAGCGATCCCAGCACGCGTTTGGCTACCACCCAATGAAAAGTACATCGTTGACCATTGCTTGAGTTCTTTTAAAATATCAGGACTACCTGCACGCTTAATTAAATTAGTATCAACAATCGAGCCTGAAATTTTCATCAGTGTATCAAGTAAACGCTGGCTCGTTGTTCCTAATGATTTTAATAAAAACGGCAACGCCGTATCCATCACTATGGGAAAGCCAGCTGCAGCCTCACCACGAATACCAAGCAACTGGTATTGTTGATATTGTCTTTCACCTGCAGTTAATTTTTGTTTTTTTTCATATAAATTTTCAAAATCACGTTGTACCAAAACAGCTGTCATTTTTGTGATGATTTTTTGTAAGTCATCTACAGTGACATCACGAACTTGGGTACCATAAGCAACCGCTGAAATTAAAATACCCAACGAAAATATTGCCCCTTTATGCGTATTGACATCATTTGTTGCATCAAACATTTCTGTTTCAGCATGTATGCCCAATTGTCTTAATGTATCAAACATCACCGTCAAATCATCCCCTGAAAAATCATGTGCTAAGGCGTAAGCTTGATTAAAATACTGTTGTATTGCTAGACTGCTATCTATAAATGTGAAAACCGTCATATCACTATGTGCGCCATTACTAACAGGATCCACTAACCCTGGTTTTGGATTCAATGATACTTCATACAGTAAGCCTGTCATAGCGGCTCGCACAATCTGATCTTGTGACTGTTTTGGAATCGTTATCTGTTTTTTCATATAATCTGTACAAATGTTATTAATTGCGTCGTAACCTGAGTCAAGTGTATGCGCCCCCTGTTTAATACATATTTTCGCGTCTTTATCGCAAATAAGGCAAGTCCGTGCAGGATACCCTAAACGACGTCGCGACAATTGCTGATCATCTTTTTCAGTCATAATGTCTATATCAAACAAGCGCCCAATAATACTTTTTTCCTCAAAGGAGATTGTCGCTAATTTAACCGCTTTCAAATCTCCTAAAACCACCAAAAATCCTTCAGGACCAGTTATCCTTTCAATAAATAGTTGTTCATGAACGGTTTCAAATTGCTTTAAATCATGTTTAATATCACGCAAACCACGATGATAACTATCTTTGAGTAGGAGACTGTTTTTAATGGGTCCGGGTATATTTAATTTGATACTGATAATGATTGCCGTTGGATACTGTATTTTTAAGCTTTCTTGATAGTGACTGCGCCATTCCTTATTATTTAATACAGTCATCAGGTCAACTGATTGACCATTTGCAAAGACGTTCATGTTACTGCCTCTTCTCATTTTTAAATCTATGTACGCGAACCTTAAGGTTCGTTTTTTAAAATCATTCTTTCACTTGTTTAATAACGTCAATTAATGTCCCATCACGATATTCAGCAACTGCAACAACACGGTCTGTAAACTGTAATGGTTTTGGTGTACCAACAATTTTTGCTGCTTTTTCTTGTAGTGCTTCAATTGTGTAAAGAGGTAACCCTGGCACATCTTTTAATTGATCTATTAGGTCTTGACGTTTTGGATTAATCGCAATACCAACCTCTGTGACAATCACATCAATTGAGTCACCTGGTGTAATAACTGTAGTAACTTCAGGCACAATTGTTGCAATGCGTCCGCGAACAAGTGGCGCTGAAATAATGGTTAATTTAGCCGTTGCTGCGTCTTGATGCCCACCAATAGCACCACGAATGATGCCATCCGAGCCAGACATCACATTAACATTAAACTTTGTGTCAATTTCCAAAGCAGATAAAATCGCGACATCTAATTTGTCAACCATAGCCCCTTTATTAGCTGGATCAGCATACCAAGAAGCATCAATTTCTTGTTGATATTGATTATCTTTCATTGATTCAGCCGCACCTTTATCAAAATCCTGAACATCCATCACCTTGGCAACGAGTCCTTCATTTAACAAATCAACTGTCGGTTTAGTAATGCCGCCTAAAGCAAAAGATGCTTTAATACTTTTTTCAATCATCGCTGTGCGTAAAAACCTTGTAACTGCAAGCGCCGCACCACCTGAACCAGTTTGAAATGAGAATCCATCTTTAAAATATTTTGAGTTAACAATGACATCGTTAACTGTTTTAGCAATTTTAAGTTCTTTAGGATCTTTAGTAAATCTCGTTGCACCTGAGCCAATTTTATCTGGATTGCCCACTTCATCTACTTGCACAATGTAATCAACTTGCGTCTGCTTAATAGATGCCGGTGTGTTAGGATAAGGCTTAATATTATCCGTAATTAGCACTAATGTATTCGCATATTGGGCATCAATTAAGGCATATCCTAATGAACCAAACGCCGCTACACCATCCATACCATTAGCATTTCCCATATCGTCTGTGTTTGGTACACCCAGAAAAGCAACGTCAATTTTGATTTCCCCGTTTTCTATAGCGCGGGCACGATTGCCATGAGATCTAAATACAACAGGTTTTTTCAAAATACCATGTGACACAGCATCGCCTAAACTACCTCGCATGCCAGACGAAGTAATCTCAGTTACAACACCCTTTTGAATGGCTTCAACGACAATATCATTCATCACATTTGTCAAAGATGAGGGTGCTAACGTAAGATTTTTATAACCATGGTCAATAATGCTACGCATGACCTTATTAAAGACATAATCGCCTTCACGAAAATGATGATGAAATGAAATTGTCATACCATCTTTGATAGTTTGCGTCACAACGTCATCTATTGAATCTAAAATTTTATTTTGACCAGTTGTTGCTTTAACTTTAGGCGCCACCCGCTGAATCGTTGGTTGACCATAGTCAACACCTTTAAATACTTGACGTTTTGATTGTTTTAAAATGTCGTCAGGTATGTCACGTTCCACTTTATTTTTCAATGTAATTTCCCTCCTCATCAACTAAATTATTAGCTTTAGCTAAGCGCATAACACGTTCAGCACGTAATACAACTGGTCTGTCAACCATCTGTCCATTCATAGAAATCACACCTGACCCTTTTTGTTTGGCATCCTCAATAGCTGCAATGACATTTTGAGCCGTTATAATTTCTTTTTTCAATGGTTGATATACCTGATTAACTAGGTCAATTTGTCGCGGATTAATTAATGATTTACCATCAAAACCAAGTTGATGAATCAACTCAGTTTCACGTTTGAATCCTGCTTCATCATTCAAATTAGTAAACACAGTATCAAAGGCAGCAATACCAGCAGCTCGAGCTGCATGTAAAATCACATTTCGTGCATATAATAACTCTTGGCCATCAGGATATCGGTGCGTTTTCATATCCGTTGTATAATCTTCAGCTGATAACGCAATACCAATCATCCTTTTGGAAGCTTGTGCAATTTCATTTGCATTAACCACGCCACGAGCAGATTCAATCGCAGCCATGAGATGAGTTGTGCCAACTTCACGACCGAATTCTATCTCAGCTTCAACGACTAGTTTTTCAAGATCTCGTATCATATCTGCCGTTTCAACTTTAGGCAAACGAATCACATCAATTCCTGCTTTTACCATTGCTTTAATATCATTAAGGTAAAAGGGTGTATCCAAACCATTGATACGAACAACAAGTTCAGAGCGACCATAATCAACTGTTTGCAAAGCCTCATATACTAAATATCGTGCAGCATCTTTTTCTGAAAGCGATACGGCATCTTCAAGGTCAAACATAATAGAATCAGCCCCAAAGATACCCGCATCTTTAACCATTGCCGGATTATTTCCTGGCACAAACATCATGGTGCGACGTAACTTTTCTTCTATAGCCATTACAGCACCTCCCACTTAGGTTCATCTACAGTATCGAGAGCCCGTTGCACTACTGCAACAGTCCGCGCTTTAATGACCATATCTAAGGCGCCCTTATCTACCACTTTGACAATGACATTTTGAATGCCATATTCTGACAGGACTTGATTAATTGTTTGCTTAATTGCATCATCAAATTGTTTAGCAACATCTGATACTAAATCAAATACAATGCCATCCGTTCCCTGAGTTAACATAATTTGAACATCAGACGATTCCAATGTTCCCGCTATGGCGGTTTTCTTAATTTCCATTAATCTTTTGTCCCTTTCTAATGCGCATTTGCAATTCAGCTAAATGTTGGTTAATAAATTTTTTTGTGGTCTCAGGCACTATCTCAGACCACGTTTCAAAATCGTTTTCCGCAATCGCTTGTCGTACTTTACGTGCTGATATTATTTCTGTCTGATTACCTTGCGCTATCCTACGTACAATCGTTAACTTTATCTCTGGTTCTAATTCACGTACCAATGTTTGATTGTATAAATTAGTTGTATAAGACAGTGGCTCACTGCCGACATAACGCGTTTGAATGGCCAAGGCTGGCGCAATAATATTCTTAAAAATGCGTGCGTCTATTGTCGTTTGATAATTGATAACTTGCTGTGTATTAGTTATAAAGTACGACGGAAAAGTTAAATAACTAATGATATAGTCGCCACCGGCAACAACGATAACATTTTTAAAATCTTTAACCCCTTGTTTCACTAAATCAAAACGTTCCGCCGTGCGAAATAAAGAAACATCTTGATTCACCACAAATACATAGACTAAGTCATTTTCATTGGCTGCTTTCTCAATTAGGTATCGGTGTCCCAACGTAAATGGATTTGCATTGACAACAACACTCCCAATTGTTTGCACACCTTGCGGCGCTTTTGGAATCGTATTTAAAAAATTTTGAATGTCCGGTGATCCTTTCTCAAGAAGCACACCTGAACTGGAATCAGCTAATAACTTAAAGCCAATATGTTCAAAACTTTGCACATATAATGGTTTCGTATAGACAAACTGATGAAATCGCTCTAACAAAGCCATACGATTATCTAAAGCCGTCATCAATTGATTAAATCTCGCACCCTTTGATATTTCGCCAATGGCACAAGACCCAACATATTTAATAACGTTTCCTGCAATCGATCCCGTCGCGACTAGTTGATCATTCTCAAAAATACCAATTGTTTGCTCAATAACATCTAACTCTTGATCATTAAATTGCGTAATGCCAAGTTTACTCAAAAATGCCTGCCAATTCTTTTTTTGAGTGGTATTTGATATATGAATATCTTGTACTGTGTTTGTCATGACCTTAATTACCACTATTGTTTTGCATAATCTAAAACTGATTGTTCCACTGCATGCACAATCCCTTTACCAAAAACACCAGGAACAACATGTGTGGTATCCGGATTTTTAATCATATTAGCCAATGCGTGTGCCACACGTATCTGTAATGGCATATCAACATGTTTCAGACCACTTGACAACAACCCTTTAAATAATCCAGGAAAAACCAAAACGTTATTCACTTGGTTCGGCCATTGTGAAGATCCCGTTGCCACAACCACTGCACCAGCATCAATAGCTTCTTCCGGTAATATTTCTGGCACGGGATTAGCTAATGCAAAGACAATTGGTTTCTTGGCCATACGCCGTACTTGACCACCATTTAGCACATTTGAATCTGACAGCCCAATAAAAACGTCTTGATTTAAAATAACGTCATCAAGCTTTTTACCATCACTTTGATTTACTTGAGTCGTTAATTCACGTTGATAACTATTGTATTTTTGATTATCTGATCGCACCACACCATCAATGTCGACTAATGTGATATTTTTTAATCCAGCTGCCAATAAAATTTTAGTGGTGGCAACGCCTGCCGCACCAATACCGTTAACCAACACTTTTAGTTGTTGCAAATCTTTTCCAACAACTTTTGCGGCATTAATAAGGCCTGCAAGAACAACAATGGCCGTGCCCGTTTGATCATCATGGTATACAGGAATATCAAGTTCCTCACTCAAGCGTCGTTCAATTTCAAATACGCGTGGCGCACCAATATCTTCTAAATGAATGCCTGCAAACGATGGTGCCATAGCTTTGACTGCCTTGACAAATTCATCGACACTAACTTGGTTCAATGCCATCGGTAAAGCATTCACATTAGCAAAGTTTTTATAAATCAATGCCTTACCTTCAACAATAGGTAACCCAGCTGCAGGACCAATATTACCCAAGCCTAATACAGCTGAACCATCAGTAATCACTGGAATTAATTTGCCACTCATCGTATAAATATTTTTTTGCGATTCATCTTTAGCAATTAATTTCGCTAAACCCGCAACGCCTGGCGTGTAAGCCTCACTCAATGCTGATGGTGTTGTAATATCAAACTGTGACTCTATATCTAAAACCCCAGTGTGTGCCTCATGGACTGACAGCACTTCTTTCATATCTATCAAAATATGCCTCTTTTCTAATTTAGTGCTTGCTTGAATGTACTCATGTACAGGTATTAACAAGTCTCATTCTAGTAATTAGCTAAATCCAAGTCAATGATTTTTATCTCTAATTTTTAAATAAATCTCAAAAAACATTCACTTTTTTAAATATTTAAAATAGATTGATTTTTTTAAATTAATATTTTTAAAATACGTTCAATTAATTAAACGATTGTTTAATTAATAAAACACGAGTAAACTATATTTATATGGAGGGTTTCATGGTCGATCGTGCATTGCTTTCTCAAATTTCTCAAGATTATTACCTCAACAAATTACCGTTCGGGGATATCTCAAAAAAATATAATATTAGCCGTTATTTAGTCAATAAATACCTCAACGAAGCTGTCAAAAGTGGGGTGGTTAAGATTGAAATTACCGAAAACTCTCATCGTAATTCACAATTAGAGCATATTCTACAAGATAAGTTTCCTAATGTTAATTTCTATGTTGTGCAAGATGACATTAATAACATCACAACATCAACTCATTTATCCAATTTTGCGGCTGAGTTTGTTGGTGAATTATTACAAACGAATAATAAAGTTGTCGGCTTAACTTGGGGCGAAACAATCTACAGTATGATAGACAGCTTAAAAAGCACACCCTTAGAACGTGTTAAATTTACACAATTTTTAGGTGAAAACATGAAATATAATTCCACCGCCGGATCTATGCGCATGGTAGAACGTGCAGCCAAAAAAGTTTCTGGGGAATTTTTAACATTACCAGCACCGCTTTACATTCTTAATGACATTGTGCGTGGCGGTTTATACTCTGAACCCTCGTTACAAAATACCTTAGCGCTGGCCAATCATATGGATTTTCTAATTACAGGTGTCGGAACAATTCGCTCACTAGACTCAATTCCTATTTGGCATAATAATTTAAATGGTATTTTTCCTTCAGTAAACGTTAAAAGCGTTGTAGGTATGATTTTTGGTCGACCATATGATATTAATGGCCGCTTTTTAAACCAAGGCGATGATAAAATTGTCAGATTATCTGTTTCTCAAATATTACAAGTACCAAAACGTATTTGTTTAGTTCGGGGCAAATCAAAATATCAAGCTGTCATCGGTGCCCTGCGCGGTCAATTAATTACTGACATCATTCTCAGTGAAGCCATGGCTTACAGAATTTTGAACGAACATGCATTAAAATAACAAAAAAATGACCCAATAAATTAGGTAAAACCTAACTTATTGGGTCATTTTTTGCTATAGTATGCAGGTTACTTTATATTTTTTACCAACATCAGTATATTTATTAATCAAAAATCATAAATTTAGAGATAAAATAATTGGCCACAATTGCAATGATCTGAATTAAAAACACAGCAATCACACTATTCAATGATATACTATCATAAATCCAACGGTGTACCCACGATAATCCAAAAGGAAATAGTTGAAAGTTAATGGTGTCCAGTCGCAATAAGTGAATGAAAACACCACTATACCGTTCAATCATAATATAGGTTAACAGAAAATCAATTCCCGCCACGAATAGCCTACCAGCTATAAATCGCCATAACTGCACCAATATATGGCGATTTTGGTCAGTCGAAAATACAAAAAATTTATTGACTACAAAAGCAAACAAAACCGTCACAATTTGTGCAATCAATACAGGTAACATAGCTTGGTGTAGGAGTCCCATTGATATAAAACGTACCACAAAATAGACTAATGTCGTCACAACGCCCCAAAATAAATATTTTATCTTTTCAGATTTTAAATAATGTTTTAACATATTTTCCTTAAATGCTTTATCAATGACAAAATCGGAATAAACATTAATGTTTATTCCGATGATTGCTCATCAACGCTTCTTTTTTAGTAGCGGCGAATTAGGTTGTTGTGGTCCAGATAACCAAGATGACGCATCTGATGCCCAACTCCAGAAACTTTTTCCCCCAGCTATAACACTCAACTCAGCTTCAGAAAGTTCTCTGTATTTAACATCTTGCATGATTGTTCTTCCTCTTTTTCTAATTGATAAATAAATTTTACCATTAAATGATCAGATATATTATAACGTTTCGTTATGAGGTGCAATTAACTCTGGTACACTGGTTTGCAGTATATTAGATAATTTAATTAAATTATCTATATCCGGAATTCTCTTGCCAGTTTCATAATTTGAAACTGCTACCTGACTCACACATAACAAATCTGCTAATCTATCTTGGCTAATACCAGACAGAGTCCTATATTTTTTAAGATTATATTGAATATCCTTTGATGCACCACCACTTATTTGTGACAATATTTTGTTGTCAATAACATTAAATTCCGAAAAATCCATATAATCACCAGCCTATCCTAAATAACTCCCTCTAGTACAACATAAATGTTGTACGTTAGTCAAGTAATCAACGGAACACCATACCACCATCAACAATAATTGTTTGGCCGGTCACATAATTTGAATCATCACTAGCCAAGAAACCGACGACACTAGCAATTTCTTCTGGTTCACTCAAACGATCTAGTGCAATACCATCTGAGAATTGTGCCATTCCCCAGTCATCATCTTTACCAGCATTTTGACCGACTTCATGAGCAATATCCCACATCATAGGTGTTTTGACAATTCCTGGTGCAAAAGCATTGACTGTAATACCAAATTGGGCTAATTCTTTGGCTGTTGTTTGTGTAATCCCACGAATAGCAAACTTTGTTGAACCATAAACAGTTAAATTAGGGTTGCCTTCAACACCTGCTTGTGACGTGGCATTAATAATCTTGCCACCATGTCCCAAAGCTTTAAATGCTTCAGTAGCTGCCTGAGTCCCCCAAACAACACCATTGACATTAATGCCCCATGTCCAATTCATGTCATCTTCTGTAACATCCATGATTGGTGTCGTTGGTGCAACACCAGCGTTGTTCACAATGACATTCAAATCACCAAATTCTGATTGCGTTGCTGCTACTGCTGCAAAGACTTCATCACGCTTCGCAACATCTGCTTTAATGGCAATCGCTTCACCACCTTGAGCTTTAATATTATCAGCCACTCTCTGTACTTTTTCAACATGACGCCCTACCAACGCAAGCTTAAATCCGTCATTTGCTAGACGATGCGCAATCGCCTCACCAATTCCTTGTCCTGCACCAGTTACTAATGCTACTTTACTCATAATAATTTCCTTTCTTCAACAAAATAATCTTTACAAATAAGAATATACGCCTTATTTGTGAAAATGTAAACATATCATTTTGAAAACTTCACATAAAAACAACCATATCATCCTAATATTAGTTATAATGAGAATATTATGACATTTGGGAGAAATGTATGTACTATATTGATGGGCAATTTTATCAACTCGGTTTAAAACAAAAGATCAGCTTTTTTATGATCTCGCTCGTGCTGAATTCGTTTGGAAACGGTCTCAGTGTGGCGTCAACTATGGGCTCTGCACCGTGGACCGCTAGTGCTGCTAACTTAGCAAATGCCACCGGACTTCAAATTGGCATTTTCTTAGCACTAACTGCTATTGCTGTTGCTTTCCTCAATATGTTTCTAGCCATGAGTTTCAACTGGCTGCGCTTGATAGGAAATGTTATTTTCGGTTTATCATTTAGCTTCTTAGTGAGCCTTTTTTCAAACTATTTTATTAGTATAGGTATTCATGAAATAGCTTGGTGGTTACGAATACCAATAGACGTTTTTGCGATTTGGACCATTGGTGTTGCGATTTCAATTTATCAACGTGTGAATTGGATTATGCATCCTTTGGATGATCTCACTAACATTCTACGCTTCGACTATTTTCATGGTAATGCCTCTAAAGCACAAATGAGTAATTTTGCCGCTGCCATTGCGCTATCGTTGATAGCTTTTGCTTTTAGCCATCACTTTGTGGCGTTGGGATTTGGTACAGTACTGTCGTTTTTCTTTCAGGGCCGCAATATTGCCTGGACCGATAAACACATCTTCACCCACCTAGTACACGGTGACATTAGAGGTAATTAACATAAAAAAACTGCTAATCGTTAATGATTAGCAGTTTTTTATATCTTTTTAACTGTAGCGTGTATTTGTTTTTGAGGGCATAAACGACAACCACAAATTGAATCCAAAACTTATCACACTTGGTCCCCACGACAAATCAGATTCTGATTTTCCAAAGTACATGATACCCAGCGTAATGACCACATTAATGATCAAAGGTGCAACTTGCCACCAACCAGAATAACCCATATCATGCAATCGTCGACTATACAGTGCCAAATTAGGTATAATCACAATAATTGACATCATGAGTGAAATTAAAAGAACTAAGATAATTGTGCCTAATAGTGGCCTCGTATCAGTCGCAACTTCACCATGTTTACCAAGAAAAGAACCTAAGCCTGCAACGCCAATGATGATCACTGCGATCATCACATAGATAACACCCCAAAACCAAGTCATCCAATTATATGCACGACGCGAGCTGGTGCCACGAAAACTTGTATATCGCTTAAAAAAATCTGTTAGTGCGCCCCAAGCTGACATAACTCTCCCCCTAAAACAGTCGTTTTCTAATTCTACCATTGTTAATTTTTAATGGCAATAAAAAAGCAACCTCAGTTGCCTCTAGCCATCATCGATGAAAAATTTGTTTTGTCGCTTGCTTAACGGCTGCATTGTTCAAGAAAATATAGGTAATAATAACCTGTATTGGGTACATGATTATCGATTTAATAGCACGTGGTAATAACAATGTGACAAAAGTATGCCATGTTTGTACCTGTGAATACATGATAAACAGCCACAATGTATTCATACCGATATTAACAACAAGCGTTATTAATCCCACTGCCCCTAGAATACGCCACCAACTCACATGCGCTTGATTATAATAAAACAACGCATAAATCAAACCGGCACTAACAGCCGATAATGTGAAACCAAGAAAAAATGCACCGCTAGGCGTAATAATGGTTGCATTGACAACATCTAGAATGGCTGCAATTAGCATTGTCCAAAGTGGCCCATACCATTTTGCAATTAATGACATGGCGACAAAGACAAAGCTAATTTTTAACACGTTAGTGCCCACAGTTAGTTTGCCTAACGCTATATCAAGCGCCATCAGCAACGCAAGTACCACAAATTGACGTATGTCTAACTTGGGTAGTGACCAGGTGTCTTTGACACCATGAGTAATATTTTGAACTGCCATAGTTCTGAACCTCCGAGTGGAGCGCTCACCGCAAAACAATATAGTGGTGAATGTGATATCTGCATCGCATAAAAATATCACTGGTTTTCGTTGATTCAAAACACCTGATATTTTTATTTCGTTGAAGGCTCACATTCCGTCTCCTTCACACTTAACGCGCAGATATCTACCCCTTTTTTTATTTGTCCTAATAGACTTACTCATTGTAACACCCTTTAACACGAACATTCAACAGTAATACAATATTAATGTTTTCTTTTACAGACTTTTAGCAATACTTTCTAAAGCCATAATAATGTCATTGAGATCAGTACGCTGATGTTGATGATGTATCAAATAAAAATCACGATTAAATGCTGTTGATAAAGTTTTATATGGCACATGTTCGGGTAATGATTGGATACTCACAATAGATTTACCAATCCCTGCTGACAACATTTTAACAATGACGTCATTATTACTAATGGTTAAAAATTGCGACGGTACAATATACTCTTGTTTAAAGTATTGTTGCATATAATGGTAAACGCCTGAACCTTTTTCACGCACTAGCCAAGTATCAGAAGACAGATCCCCTGCTAAAACTAATTGATCGACAGCAATGCTATCGCGCACAATAAAATCATGTGTAATTGGCTTTTCGATTAATCCTAAATCGAATTGCTTATTCAATACACCTGCTAATATTTCTTCGGAATTATGCATTTCGATTTTAAAATGCACACGATGTCGTATTTCTTGGGGGAATTTCTCAAAAATTTTGGGTAATAATACAGTTGCAGTCGTCTGTGAAGCCCCGATGACAACTTGTGTTTTTACTGGATTTGCTTCAATAGTCAGACTAGCAGTTGCAGCCTGCCAATCATCTAGTAAATGCAGCGCATGTTGATAAAAACGCCTGGCATTATTAGTTGGGTAAAGATCTGTATGCCCATTACGTTCGAATAAACGTACGGTCAATTTTTCTTCTAATTGTTTAATATGAACACTAACTGTTGGTTGTGAAATAAACAGTTGACTAGCTGCTTTTGAAAATGATCTTGTTTCATAAACCGCAATAAACGTTTGTAATAGCTTAAACATAAGCTCTCCTATTTAATTTATTAATCAATCACATTATAAATATTTATTTTACAAATAGCAAACTTAGCGGTAGGATAAAATGTGATAAAATTTTTAGGAGAAATATCGATGAGAATAAAAATTAATATGATTAATGGTATCATCGCGACGGTAATCCTGTCCTTTATTGCCAAAATATTGGCCTTGTGGCTGCCTTTTCTAGGTGCTGAGGCCATTGCCATGCTTCTAGGTATTATTCTAGGAAATACCGTCTTAACTGGTGATACGTGGGCACCAGGCATAAAATGGGCTGAAAAATTTCCAATTGAAATCGGTATTGCCTTGATGGGACTAACTGTCACATTACGAACAATAGAAAAACTAGGTATTAACGGTCTCGTCTTCATTTTAATTCAGATGACGTTAACAATTGTGATTGTCCTTTGGCTAGGTGGTCGTCTCTTTAAAGTATCCAAGCAATCCGCCATGCTGATGGGCGCTGGTAACGCCGTCTGTGGCTCCAGTGCGATTGCTTCGGTATCACCAGCAATCGGTGCAACTGATGATCAACGTCGAACTGCCGTGGCAACTGTCAGTTTGACAGGTGTCGTACTACTTCTTGTCCTCCCTGTCATCGGTCCTTATTTAGTTGGCAACAATAATTTATTACTTGGTGCATTAGTTGGCGGTGTCGTGCAATCAGTCGGTCAAGTTGTGGGTACTGCTGCTTTAATTAACCCAACTGTTGTGACTTACGCCACACTATTTAAAATGTTGCGTATTATTCTACTCACTGTCGTTGTACTGATATTTGCAAAGATGGCACAAAAAAATAATATTGATAGTAGCGTTGCAAAACCTAGTAAAGGTATTAAAATTCCTTGGTTTATTATCGTCTTTGTCATTTTACTTTGTGTCAATAGTGTTATTTCTTTACCACATATCCTCAATAATAGTGCCAAATCAATTTCGAGTTTCACAGGTGTTGTTAACTTGGCGGGAATTGGTTTAAATCTTAAAATTGCTACGATCAAAAAATCCGGCGGTAAATTCTTAGCATATGGCCTAGTAACTGGTGCCATACAAGTTATTCTATCAGTGATTTTGATTCATATTTTGTTCAATTAATTTTGTTTGACATCAAAAAAAGCACACCATGGGTAAAAAATCGTCCATGATGTGCTTTTTTAATTAAACTATGAAATATACGCCCTAGCCCTGGAAATAACTAAGTTCAATTAACTGACTTTTACACAACTAATTAAATCAGGTGGGTACCTTTGTCAACGTATATCGTGTCACCAACGATACCGCTAGCAATCGGGCTTAACAAGAATGCCGCTGTATTCCCAACTTCTTCAATCGTCACACCAACACCATCAACAGTGCGTTCATCTGATATTCTGATTAAGTCATTATGACTTTTAACACCTGTAACGGCTAATGTTTTAACAGCACCCGCTGAGATAGCATTAACGCGTATATTTTTATCAGCGAGATCACGTGCCAAATAACGAACTGCTGATTCAAGGCCTGCTTTAGCAATACCCATAACGTTATAGTTAGGTATAGCTCTTTCAGAACCCATATAAGTAAGAGTTACAATTGAACCATTGTCATTCATAATTTCGCGACCATACTTGGCAGCAGCGATTAATGAATAGACACTGATATTTTGAGCTAATGAAAAGCTGGCGAGTGTCCCATCCGTCACTTTATTATCTAAGTCACTCTTTTCGGCATAAGCAATCGCATGTACGATACCATCAACTTTTCCAACTTTTTGAACAATAGTTGTAAAAGCGGCTTCTATATTTTCTGGATTAGAAACATCACATTCAACTTTTAAAACTGAATCGTCAACAAATCGATCCAAACTGCGCTTCATACGATCATTTTGATACGTTAAAATAACTTGTCCACCTTGGTCGATAATTGCCTGCATACAACCATAAGCTAAACTGCTTTTATTTGCTACCCCCATAACGATAATCTTTTTATTATCTAAAAATCCCATGTTCAAAACACCTCTTAATTTTAATTATATTATGTAAAGTATGACCTAATTTTTCAAAATTGTCAACGGCGTTAACTAAAGTGCTTCTATGATTAAACCAACGACTCAAACAGCATAATAAGCCGCTAACTAACAAAAATGAATTTGTTAGTTAACGGCTTATTGTATTGAAAATATTATGCTGACTATTATTTTAATTTATCGCCACTATTGGCATCAAATTCATGCACACTGCCATCTTTAAATGTCACTGAATAGCCTTTAACTTGCGTGCCATCTGGATTAAAATAATAGGTATGACCATCAACTATTTGTTGCCCTGTTAATGGTAGACCTTTATTATTTAGATACTGCCACTCACCATTTGCCATTCTCACAAATCGATTTTTGATTGTACTATTGGTTTGAGGCGTTGCAACACCGAAAGGATACAAAACAGCTGAAATATTTTTTTCTGATGGCATTTGATTCACAACAGCAGTTAGTGCAATGGCACGCTGCTGATTAAATGAATTACCTGCAAAACTACCAGAACCAACACGTTGTAGGCTTGATGGTAGCGTGACATCCTTAATTTGATTATCCAAAAATGTGCCATCCCCCATCGATTGCAAAGTATTGGGCAAATTAATCCCTGTTAGCTTATTACTAGCAAACACAAAATCATTTAACGCCGTTATATTATTGTTTGGCAAGTTAATTGTCGAAATATTATTCGAAGCGAAAGCATACCAACCAATACCGGATATATCTGCATTCAAGCTGTTAGGCAAAGTCAACGTATTTGATATTTGATTATCATAGAACGCAAAATTGCCAATTTGCTTAAGACCTGCTGCCTTAGAAAAATCAACCGCTACAATGCCCACTGATTTAAACGCATTGTCCGCAATTTTTGTAACATGAGCTGGTATTACAATGGTTTTCCCAAGCGTTGTTACGCCGGACTTGATACCTGTAATCACGGTTGGATTTTGAACATCGTAGGTAAAACTTTTAGCTGAGTTAATGTTCCCTGGCGTACCGGTACCATAAGTTTGGTGCTTTAACGCATATTGATTAGCAATATTGTTAGCTTGACCAGTGTTGTTCCCGAAAGCCTCATAACCATACCAACGAATTGGTTGCTTACCACTACCATTTAAATGGTTATTTGGTAGCACCTGAACATAAGACGCTTGATTGCCATAAAACGCACCTGATCCAACATTCAAATCATTCTTGTCGTTAATTGTTGTTAAATCAATTGTATTTAAACGATCGCCAGCAAAAGACCAGTCGCCTATTGCCGTGATTGTTGATGGTAACCTAACAGCTGCTAAATTAGGATTTTTAGCAAAAGTACCGTCATTAATATGCGTCACACCGTTAGCAAATCTGACCACATTAATCGCATTATCATAAAATATATACCATCCTAAGTTATTATCGTCTAAATTTGGATAGTTAACCGTGCTTAAATGATTTTTAGCAAAGGCAAAATCGCCAATAGATTTTAAATTATGTGCTGAACTAAAATCTACTTTTCCGATGCCTTGATTATAAAAGGCCGTATTAGCAATGCTAGTAACATTGCTTGGGATAACTACTGTCGCACCGATGTGCTGCGCTTGCCCATCCGAAAAACCGTATAATACACCATTATTAATTTTTAAAGATGGCTGTGAAGCGGTATCCGCTTGAACCATTTTGTTATTAAAATTAATCGTAACTAATGCTAAAAACACAACCAATAACAATTTCAAGAAATGCTTGTTTGTATGCATTCTGCCAATAAAATCGCTAATAGTTATTGTGCCACTACTCAATTTCATACGTCATTCCCCCCAATTATTCCGGCATGTTTGACACACGCCTCTCATGATATAATCTAGTTCAAATATTTAGATAATCAATGCCTGTCTCAACATGTGAACTAGATAGCAATTATTTCTTTTAGTCTATCATATTTTTACGATCTCACCAATTTTTGCGACCTCTACAACATAAAAAAGCCCACTTGTAAAGTGAACTTTCCAAACAGTCTATCAACTTTAATATGCCAATTCATATAACAACCGTTGTAACACATGCTGCCCTGCTAAAAGATCTGACTCAGCTGTATCCTCTTGCGGCACATGGCTCATGCCATTTTTACTTGGTACAAAAATCATGACACTAGGTATTTTACTATTTGCTATGACTTGTGCATCATGACCTGCACCAGAAAAAAGCCTCTCTCCTACTAGTTTTTCTTGTTTTATGCTATTGATGACTTGTTGTTGTAACTGATTATCCATAGGCGTTGCCTCAACGTTAGTTGTTAACCGATAAGTTGCCCCCACAGCATCAGTGATTTTAATCACTTTCTCAAAAGCATCGTCCAAAACATGTTGATCGATGTGCCTGATATCTAATGTGATATCAACTTTTTCCGGTATAACATTCGCTACATTTGGAAAAGCAATGATTTTTCCGATCGTGAATCGCACTCCTTTCATCATCCCCAAAGATGAATAAATTTGAGTCATCAAGTCAACAGCTCTTTGCATGGCATCAGCGCGACCGAACATTTGAGTTGTTCCTGCGTGATTACTAATACCGTTTGTTGTGATCAACAAACGTTTTTGACCCACAATATCTGTCACAACGGCAATGTTAGTATGCGATTGCTCTAATAAATTGCCTTGCTCAATATGCAACTCAATATATGAACGTATTTTAAAATCAGGTGTTCTGATCGGTGTCACTTGGCTTAATTCAGTCACACGTTTTTGCCGTTCTTCGTCAAATATTATTCCTATGCTATCCTTCAAATCAAAAACACCACGAGATAATTGATGGGTCAGATAGCGTGATCCCGTAAAAGTGGTATCAAATCGTGACCCTTCTTCTTCAGAAAAAGAAACGGCACACAATGGTATTTTTGGTGCCCCAAATTTCTGAAGTAATTGTCCAACAGCCAGGACACTAGACAAAACGCCATAAATACCATCTAACCAACCCCCATTTATAACAGTATCCATATGAGATCCAGTGAGAATAACTGATTTATGGCTGATATGATCGCTTGTGGCTGCATAAATAGTTCCCATTTTGTCACAAAAGCAATACAGCCCATAGTCATTAGCAATTTTGACATATTTTTTTTGCGCTAATATCCAATTATCATCATAAACACAGCGTGTCACGCCACCCATTGATGTGAGTCCTATCTGTTTAAATTCATGCAATAATGTCACTAATTTTTTATCAATCATATGCCTCACATCTCTGTTTTAGGCATTGTTAAACTCAACATTGCAATGCCAATAAGTAGTAATATTGCTGAAAAATAAAATCCTATCACCATACTTCCCGTCAAATCCATCAAAAATCCCATGATCGTCGGCGCCAAAATAGAAGCAATCATACCAAAAAAGTTATAGACACCAAACGTTGTGGCCAATTGATTATTTGGGGCGTGTTTTTTCACCGTATATAATAACATGGGATCAATTGTCATTTTTCCAGTCATACCATACACAATCAGCGATAAAACTAAAACTACATGACTATGACTGATAACGCCCATCACCAGTGACAAACTGGAAATAGGTACAAGAATCAAAAGCAAGCGCCTGGTGTTAGTTATTTTATCGTTTACTCTTGCAAAAATTAACGCGCTTGGTACAGCAATAAAAGGCACAATTGAAGCAATCCAAGCAACGTTGGATCCACTAACATGTCGATAATTCGTTAAAAATAAAGGTAACCAAGTTAACATTGTAATTTGACCATAAATTGATGCAAATAACATGAAATAAGTGCCTAATAGCTGCCGTGTAAACAAAACATCAATCGTTTGTGCTTTTTTATCAACAGCCTTCGCTTGTGATGTACTTACCTGTTCCTCCGATAAACGATGTGTATGATGAATAACAGTTATATACAAAATACCTACAATTATCGTTGGCATGCCAACAATGATAAACGGTATAGACCAGTGCATATGATGTTGTAGTACAACATAACTTGATATGATTGTCCCAGTAATTTGTCCAATTGCTTGCCCTGAATTAATAAATGCTAAACCCACTGTCAGATATTTGCTAGGTATGTTTTGTGATGATAACCCAAATGAAGCACCATAAAACGTCCCTTCACCAAGACCAACTAACGCACGCAACACTAAAAACCAGCCAAAACTGGTGGCTAGTCCTGAAACAATGGTCATGCCACCAAAAAACACACATCCCAAACCAATTAGCCATTTTTCATGACCACGGTCAGCTAATCTAGCAAAAGGTATTTGTGATACCGTATAAGTTAAAAAAAATACAGAGGAAATCATGCCTAACGCAACATTACTTAAACCAAAGACTTTTTGAATTTCAGGCATTATGGGATTCAATACCGTACGATCAGCATAAATAAATACCCAACCAAAAAAATTCAATGCAACAATTTTAAGCCAATACCTTTTATCACTTATTTTTAAAGCCTGTTTCATTCTTTTGTACGACTAATACCTGATATTGGGGATGACGCCTCAGCTTTATCGTTAATGACCCGTCCCGGCTTTGCCAAATAAGCTTTGCGTCCTGCTTCAATCGCTAATTTGAAGGCTTCAGACATCAACGGTATGTTACCTGCAGACGCCATGGCTGTGTTGGCCATAATCGCGTCAGCACCCATTTCCATTGCTTCTGCTGCCTGACTTGGCTTACCAATTCCTGCATCAATAATCACTGGTACATCAATTTCATTAATCAATATTTGTATTAAGTCTTTATTGGCTAAACCCTTATTAGTCCCAATTGGAGCACCCAATGGCATCACCGTTGCTGCACCAGCATCCACTAATTGTTTGGCAATATTCAAATCCGGCAACATGTAGGGCATCACAATAAATCCCTCATTTGCCAATACTTCAGTGGCTTTTAAAGTTTGATAATTATCCGGTAATAAATACTTTGTATCAGGAATCACTTCTAACTTAATAAAATCACTACCGCTTAGTTCACGTGCAATCCGTGCCATTCTAATTGTTTCTTCAGCATTACGACATCCCGAAGTGTTTGGTAAAATTGTGACATCATCTGGAATATAATCCAAAATATTGTCTGCTGAAGCATTCGAACGCCGCAAGGCCATCGTAATAATCTGCGCTCCGGCATATTTTATAGCAGAATCAATTAAGTCATACGAATACTTTCCTGATCCTAGTATAAATCTAGACCTAAACTTGTGTCCTGCTATGATTAGATCATCATTTTGTGCCATTATTTTTTCCTCTTATCACTAAATCTCTATCTTGTTAACAAGCAGTTGTAATATCATGTTTGCTTGATGCCCTGCACATATGATGACGCGTGGTGCCATCAAACCTTCAACCCCAGCAGTTGTTTGATCCCCACAAATATAGACATTTTTTCGCATCTTTCGAGTCACAATATGATTCGCACTGTGTATCCCTGCTAAGCCATTGCCCATCACAATCGGTTTTTCTGGAAAGAATTCACGTGCCGATTGCAAAATAACAGCTTTACTTGTTGGGTCATCAAACGCCTCACAAATGACATCGCTCGTTTCAAATAGTTCTTCAACATTTTCATGTGTTACGCGAGTTTGCACTGTTGTAATATCTACAAATGGGTTGAATTCTAAAATATTTTGCTTTAAGGCAATCACTTTAGGCACACCAATTTGACTCAGCTTAAATTGCTGTCGATTTAAATTACTATAATCAACAACATCAAAGTCAATTAATGTTAAATGTCCAATACCTGAACGCGCCAATGCAATCGCAATATTAGATCCCAATCCGCCAGCACCTGCAATTGTGACATGCGCACGTGCCAATTTATCTTCTGTCCCAGCCACATTGCGCGTCTTCATTTGCTTATAAATGTCATCGACTGCTACACCATCAATACTTATTTCTGCCATGTTGTTTATCCTCGTCATTTTTCTCAACCGCCACCAACAAATGAAATCACTTCAATGTCATCTTGGTCTTCAAGCAATAAGCTATCATAAACCTCTCGCGTCACAATCGCACCATTGCGCTCAACAACAACACGTGCTGTTTGTACCTCGAGTAAGTTCAACAACTCCGAAATACTTTGCCCAACATGCGCCAACGTGTCAGTCTTGCCGTTCACTGTAATCATAATTACGCCACCTTTTCTTTATTTATTGAACACTTATTGTTACATCAATTGTTCAACATTTTTTAAACAATTAGTCACTTTCGTACGTACATCTTCCGCTTGCATGATTTCACTCACCATGCAAACACCAGAAATACCTGTATTTTTCAAACTGAGAATATTATTTTCTTTAATGCCACCAATAGCGTTGACTGGTATATCAACACAACTCACAATATCTTTTAAGGTTTCTATTGTCGTATGCTTTGTAATGACCTTTGTTTTCGTTGGATAAATCGCTCCAACGCCAAAATAATCAGCTCCCTGAGCCTCAGCCTCTTTGGCGCGTTGAACATCTTTGACTGATACACCCAAAATTTTGTCTTTACCAATCAACTGACGTACGCGTTTAACTGGTAATTCATTATCCCCGATATGTACACCAGCTGCATTGACAGCCAAGCAAATATCGACACGATCATCGATAATTAAAGGAACTTTAAATTTATCCGTTATTTTCTTTACCGCAACTGCCAAATCAAAATATCGCTTTGTTGTGACGTCCTTTTCTCTTAACTGAACAAGGGTTACACCGCTGTCACAAGCTTCAAACACAATATTCAAAAATTGCTCATCTGAATAATCATATCGGTTTGTAATTAAATACAATGTGTAGTCAATATTCTTATCAGCCAAAATTATCTATCCTCTTTTCACTATGTCAACTATTCTAAAACATAAAAAAACTGCCCCTCACGTTAAAACACGTAAAAAACAGTTCGACAAATAATATTATCAATCATATCTTCCTACGCAGATTCTAATCTGATCAGGTTATATGGGTATTTCTCAGCCTGTGAAATCGTTAGGCACCCCAGATATCTTTATTTAATTATACGTTCATGGTACACCACGTCATTGTGTGTGTCAATATCAAGTTTTTAATAACTTGATATTGACACACTAATTAAGACGATGAATTCGGTGCAAATACTGTTAAATAAAATGCGTCGCCTCTACAATATCGTCAAGTGATAAGGTATGATTATCGGTGTCATTTTTTTGCTAGACAAAACCTGTAAAAAGCATTAATATTACTTATAAATAATAAGTAAAGAGAAAAAACATGCTAAATATCACTTATAACATTCAACACTTAACGCTACGAGCAGACAATGAACCAGCGATGCGTACTTTCTACCGCGATATTTTAGGTTTGATAGAAAGCCAAGAGACTCACCAAGTCTATTCTTATGCCTTCACAAAAAGTGATGCGCCATTTTTAACACTGCAATTTGATGGTCATAAAAATACCCAATCGCATCAAGGACTGTATCATTTCGCGCTACTGTTCCCTGACACAGCTTCCTTGGCAAGTATCATTGAACGCTTACTATTAATTGAATATCCTTTAGGTGCTGGTGACCATGATGTCAGCGAGGCCTTTTATTTAAATGATCCTAATGGCAATGGCATTGAACTTTACCATGATCGCCCTAAAGAACTTTGGCAATGGGACAATGACTTGGTTCAAATGGGAACAAAAGATGTTGATGCTCAAGCATTACTTCAACAAAAACAAACTGATTGGTCAGGGTTCCCCGCTAAGATGGCCATCGGTCATCTTCATTTTGTTGGTAATAATCTGACCCGTGGCGATGCGTTTTTTATCGACGCCTTGAAAATGGCACTCACATCAACCGTTGGTGACAGTGCGCATTTCTATTCGCATAATCACTACCACCATCATCACGCCTATAATACTTGGTTAGGCCCTGATGCCACACTGCGCCAAGCACATGATACTGGTTTGCTCAATTGGACCGTATCAGTCGATCACACATACTTTAATTTACTTAAAACCAACCTAATTGATCAAAACATTGCTCCTGTAGCAAACGAGCTCTGGTTAACCGATCCGTTTGGTAGTCAATTAATCATTCGTCGTATGGATTAATTAAAAGCCCGATGTTTTATACAAGCAACACTGTCTAAAACATCGGGCTTTTAACTCATACTTTCATCACAAATAAGTTAGCTAAACTTTTGCAAATAATGGCTTCATCATCAGTGGCGCTACGATAGTTGAAATAATCACAGTCACGATGAACTCACTAGACGTGGCAGAATTAATGATATGTGAAGATAGTCCAATTTGAATAATAACTAGTGCCATTTCACCTCTTGATATCATGCCAGCACCAATCGCATAAGCTACGCGACGACTCAAGCCGGACAGCCTAGCACCAATTGATGAGCCGACAAATTTTGTGATGACGGCTAACAGGCTAAAAATAATAATTGGCAGAATTTTATCACCTAATCCTTGAACTGTAATTGTTAATCCAATCGAACCAAAAAAGACTGGATAGCAGAGCCACTGTCCTATCCTCGTGGTCCCTTTACCAATAAACACTGAAAATGACAATTTTCGTAATAAAATACCGACAGCAAAAGTGATTAATGGTAATAAACTACTAATCCCTAAAGTACCGCCACCAATAACTATTGAAAACAACGTGACAGCTGCTAACGCAATAATATCATCAAGCACGGCTGCTGATATTATAATGGCGCCCATTGGCGTAGCTAATTGCTTTTGTTCAGACAATACTGCTAATGTGATCGATATTGATGTGGCAGAAAAAACAACACCCGCAAAAAGAGCAATCGGTAATGTGTAGCCTAGTAATAAGCAAATTAGAGGAAATACGATAGCCGGTACGACCACACCCAGTACCGCAATATGCATCGATGCCTTGATGTACTTTCGCATCTCCTTGAGGTCAGATTCCAAACCGGAATTCAGCATTAACAGGCAGACACCCGTTTCTGAAATGACATGCATTAAATCACTCGCTTGTACCACATTCAAAAAACTCGCACCTAACACAACACCTGATAATAATTGCCCAACAACTGATGAAAACCCCATTTTAACCGATATTTTGCCAAATATTATGGTGACAACAATAAGTAATAGTATTGATAAATAAATCATAATTTCTCCTTTGAAAACAAAAAAACTTCAAAAATAGTTAGCTCCCCGACTAACAATTCTTGAAGTTTTCACTCAACCGATTGATATTTAACTTTATTCATTTTAACATCATTACTCTGTTTCAATCAAATTTTCGTGTTGGTCTGTTATGATATGGATATATAATTATAACTGGAGTGTATAAATGTCATGCTAAACGTGATTAAACGAACACTAATTGATAAAACGTTCCTCGTGACGCTCATTTTAGCCATCATTGCCTTATTAGTGGGTCATGTCAAAACAACAGATGTCAACTTTCAAACGGTTTATTCCCTGGCTGCCTTACTAATCACGGTATCAATTTACCAAGAACTAGGTATTTTAAAACATATTGCCCACTATATTGTTTCCAAATGCAGTTCTTCTCGTACAGTTTTCCTAGTACTCATGCTATGCGCCTTTATCGGGTCGATGCTATTAACCAATGACGTCGCAATTTTAACACTCGTTCCTATATTTTTTAACATCAAAAAATATATGCATTTACCAAGTATGACTACCATTAGTTTATTGACAATCTTTGCTAATCTAGGTAGCTCTGTCACGCCTTTTGGTAATCCACAAAATATTTATATGGTTACCTTTTACAAGCTCAGTGTTTCTCAATTTCTAAGTATGTCTCTCCTGATTGGCGCTATCTCTCTTGGTATATTATTCTTCAGCACGTTATTTATACGTTCTGAAAAAATTAATATTAGTTTTGACAATGATCAAACAATTGATCCAAAAAAATTGGTGATATTAATAATTTTAAGTATCATTGTCATACTAGGCGTTTTGTCTATCATTCCCATAAATATTGCATTGCTAATCAGCATACTAGCATGTCTGTTTTTAAGCAAGGAATCATTTCTACATATTGATTACGCTGTTATACTGACATTCGTTAATTTTTTTATAGTCGTTGGTGCAATTAGCAGAGTTGCTTTTGTTCAAAATTTAATGACGATCAGCACTAAAAATCCAATCGCAACATTTATATCAGCAAGTATTACAAGCCAATTGATCAGCAATGTTCCGGCAGCGGTATTATTATCTCAATTTACTAATCATGTTTATGCCCTATTTTTAGGTGTCTCAGTCGGTGGTCTTGGCACATTAATCGCTTCACTAGCTAATCTACTTGCCTTAAGACAATATTCAGCATATTCTCGAAATCATACTAATTTTAAATTCTTTATCACTTTCACACTTCTAAATGTTTTATTTCTGATTATTTTTGTAGTCATTGGCGTATTATTAATATATGCGTCATAGATAACGTGAATTAACTGTAAATTCAAAAATAAAATACTGATAAAATGCCTACGTGCCAAGCGTTTCACGTTAAAAAGTCCAGAAAGAAGTTGACATATGACGACTATTGGTTATGTATATGCACTCGAAAACAAATCATTTCCTGGCTATATCAAAATCGGGCAAACAGCTCATTTAAGCCAAAGATTAAAGCAATTCAACGATACTGGCATTCCAGATAGCAGGCCCACTCTGTTGCTATTTGCACTCAAAATAACTAATTTTAAAAGAGCCGAAAGATTATTGCATATTGCGCTCGCAGATAAACGGGATAGCCTTTCAAAAGAATACTTTAAAGCGAGTTATAATCAGGTTAAAAGTGCTTTTGACTTACTCTTATTTAATGATCCCAATGCTGAGTTTGTTAAACCAAATGCCTACAATGCTAAAGTTACCGGAATCGATCAACCAAATGTCATCAGAAAAATAGGGCAACGTCCAAATCGTAATTTTCATTACCTATCGATTCCAATTGGTGCCAAGTTACAGTTTAAAGACGATCCTAAAATAGAAGTTACTGTACTCGACGGTAAAAATCAGGTTCTTTGCCGCTGTGGAAACCTACATACACTCTCACGCGCTGCTATTTGCTGTTACGATTATCGTCACAATCTCTCAGGAGAGCAGTCTGGGCGAGATAGAAATGGCTTTGCTTGGTTCTCTTACCATCACATCTTATTAAAAGATGTCAAGCCCGTAGTCAACGCTGAACTGTAAGCTATTGTGCGTTTACAATATAAATTTTTTACAACAAAAAGGCGCTACATCAAGGTTTTTGAAACCTGATGCAACGCCATGACATGCTGAGTGGAGAAGAAGGGATTTACTAAGACCCTTTTATACCAATACATAAGGCGTTTTGTGTTACTTTATGTGTTATTATAGTTCAAGTTTAGATAGAATGTTACCAGTCTCATCACTGGCTCGCTTGGTTATATCACTATAAACATCTAGCGTCATAGAAACATCTGCATGTCCCAAATAAGTCTGCACTTGTTTAACGCTTGCCCCTTGATCTAATGCTAATGTTGCCCATGTATGGCGTAATTTGTGCATAGACAACCCAACCGCTACACCATATTTATTGCTCACATCATGTAGCCACTTATTAGGACGCATGACTTGCAATGTCTTACCCTGATTATTGAATACAAAATCATTATTACTATTATAATGACTGACTTCATACCAATCAGACAATACAGCCAACATTTTATTATCAATTTTGAGAGTACGCTTACTAGTTTGACTTTTGGGGGCTTTGATATACGTACCACCATTAAAGCCACGCCCTAGCGCCTGTACAATGCTTATATAACCGCCATTAAAGTCTACCTGCTCCCACTGTAAGGCAAGTAATTCTTCTGTCCTCATACCAGTCATAGCACCCAATCTAAGCAATGTATAGGCTTGCTGATTGATGTATTTGTATTGGCTATCCAAAACTTCTACAAAGGCTTTAAATTCATCAACGTCCATAAACTGCTTACGCTTATTGACTTGTCTACGTTCTTTAGGCATCTCAATCTTCGTAAATGGGTCAACTGGTATCATATCCATACGCACTGCGATATTAAGCAAGCGTCTTAAATATCCTGTTATTTTGCGATAATGTAATATTTTGCCTTGCATTGTGTTAATATATCGTTGTAAGTCTAATGGCCTAATATCAGTTACACGTGTATCACCCCATGCAGGAATAATATGCACGTTGAATACATTCATTGTTTTATTGAGTGTACTTTCTTCAACGGTGTGCTGGTATGTTTCTAGCCACATATCATACAACTCTTTAACGGTCATGACGTTGGGAGTTGTTTTTTTATTGTATTTGCTCTGCCCATTGCTAAACAAAGCCACCTCATTATTAAACCACTGTTGCGCACTGCGTTTACTGTCAAAACCTCGTTTCTTAGCTCTTGCTTGTGTTCCATCTTGATGCCTACCAATATAGCCCACAACCTCATAGACTTTACCATGTTTGCTATCAACTTGTTTTATCTGCATTTTTTTACTTCCTTTTGATGATTGAGCCAAAAGGTCAAAATAAAAAAGCGTGGTAATTTCAAACTAACACGCTTTCATTATTTCACACTATTTGACTGGTTGCACGTTTTAATCGTAGTAATGTTTCACAGCTTCATCAATTTCATCACGATCATATCTGATACCATGTTCTGTCGGATAAGCCTTTACCTTGCCATTCTTAACATAATACTTCATGAACGTGTTATCAGCGACACTGATATATTGATGCGCTTCATTTCTGTTTAACCACTTTGGCCAACGTTGTAATTGTTGCATAATATCTTCCTCAACTAATCTTTCTTGCGTTTAATCGTGACAAAATCATAAGTGATAACGTTGTTACTATCATCAGGACTAATCGTGACAATCTCATAAAAATTACCGTCTGCTAGTTTAACAATCCACTGGTCACTAATTGGCTTACCGTGCCTAACAACAATCGTGGTTGTATCTTCGTATTTTGTGGCTTGTACGCTATATTCCTGTTCAAAGGTTCGTTTAGTCGTCTTATAATGGCGTGTAAACTCACCCTTAAAATCGCCTTGCTTCTGGTTGCCTATATCATCTTCAATAATTTCAAATGCACCAAAAACGGCTCGCTTATTAAAATCTGTTGGCTTATATTTATCATTCATCAGTAGCCCCCACAATCTCACTTCTTAGATTCGTCAGCATGATACGAACACCAGTTGAATAGCCATTACTCAACTCACGGTCATAATACATTGAGGTAGCCAATGTTTTAATCAAACGATTATATAACTCTGCATCAACTGCTAAAATCTCATCATCAGTGATTTTCATTTGGATTGATGCCTTAATCATGGCAGTAGCGCCACTAATTAAGCTCGTAAGCGTTGCAAGCTCATTGTTATCATCATCAATATTTAGTTCATCTCGTAGCTCCTGTGGTGTAATTAACGCCATGTGCCACCTCCTGTATTTATTTAATATGTACGTACCCATCTCTGGGTACATGATGTTACTCACCTGCTGGAACACCAGCATAAGTGATAAACTTACCAGCATTAGTGTCGGCTGCCTTAAAGTCTGCACGCAAGGCAACGGCAAGAATACGCTCAAAGTTTTCGTTGTGATCCCATTCAACCGCAACATCAGAACGCATTGCTTCCAATACAAACGCTTTAGGGTCTCCCACAAAGGCTTTTGCATCACCATCAGCGCCCAATACGTCATCAGCGACAATCAAGACATTTGAGCCAAACAATGACTTACCTGATGCACTAGCGATTGAGTCTTGCAACAAGTAACGACCATTAGCATCTTTCAACAAATCAACGGCATTGTAGAAACTTTCAGTCACAATCCATTGACGGTCATAGTTAGCCAATCCCTTGTTAAATGCTGTCTTCAAGGCATCTGTTGTGCTTGCTGACACGGCTGTGGCTGTTTGCAAAATCTTCCCAATTTGGTATTGTTCAGTCAATTCTTTAGCTTCTTGAACATAGGTATTAAGCAATGTCTTGAGGTTAGGAGCGTCCTGCACCATTTCCATAGACAATGGCAAAGCACCACGATAAGTAAGTGCCTTATAGTCAACACCTTTCAAAACTGCATTTGCAATTTCAGGGTTTTCAGCTCGTTCTTCGGCTGTTGTCAAACGTGCTGTGTTCTTTTGCAAGATAGGCAATGTTCCCATACCTGATGTCACAGATACACGATTGATAACCGCTGACAAATTACGAACATCAGTCGGTACTTTTTGAATATCCAAAATCTCTTTTGGAATTACAACGCCTGCTTCTGTGGTAGTGATACCATTTGCTCGCTTTTCGGCTGTCTTCAAATAATGAATGAAGTCACGTACTTCTGTGGTCTCTTGCTTTTTGTTTGGGTCAATTTGCATATTGTTGTTTCCTTTCTTATCTGTGGGTTCTGCATCATCAGGCTTATCATCTGACAAACCTTGTGCCTTTTTAACGGCATCTAATTGGGCTTGCAAGTCATCAATTTGTTTCTGCAAATCATCAACACTGGCTACACCCTTTTGAACATCAGTCGTATCAGAATCATCTGACATTGCCAATGCTCGTACCTCTTTAACTTTGGAAGCCTTTTGGGCTTTTAAGCTACTCAATTGGGCTTCAATTTCACTAACTTTCATCTTTGTATCTCCTATTCGTAAGTTGTAAGCACTGCCAAAGCCTTAGCCTTGACCTCACTCTGTTTCAGGTTCTCAAGCGCTCTTGTGACATTCACAGTAGTGTCCTGATAAGCAGGCATAGCCACTACTGATACTTCATATAAAGCACCTATTTTTTCAATAACACGTTCTGGTGTTTGGTCTGCACCTCTATCCCAATCATCAGCATCAACTGTGAAACCAAAGCTCATGCCTTGTAAATTACCAGCACGGATATTGGTGTAAACGTCTTTCCCTAACGTGGTATTGGGAATATTTAAGCTAAAACGTAATCCCTTTTTATCAGTCTCTAACTGCAATGTATTGGCTGATGTTCTGCCTAACACATTCGCAAAATTATGATCGTATAACGCTACTACATCACTAAAATCAACATCATCAAAAGCGTTGGGGTCAACACGTTCAATAAATCCACCTAGGTTTTGACTTGGTTCATTAAAGACAACGGCATAACCGCCTATCTGACCAATAAAATCATCACTAGTGGTAGCACGTACTTCTAACCCTTTAATATCAAAGGTTCGTGTCTCTTTATCGTTCATAAATTGATAACCCCCTTGTCAATTAGAATTTTTTGCGCCTGTGGGGCGTCCAGTATACCTTTATCCACAAAATTCAATAAGTCTTGCTTCAAAGTGGCATTTGAATAATCTAAAATGCTACTCATATCAAGTGCAATACCATCACCTAACTTACTTTGAACTTCACTCACGATAGGTTCAATGTAGCGGTTTAAGCCATTGACATACATGGTTTGTATCATTTCGAGGTTACTTTGTTGGTCTCCCTGACCATTCAAGTAGCTGTCTGGTACACCAAACGCCTTACTAATCTGCGTCCGTTGATAAATCGCATTGTTTAAGAACTTGGCAACGTCTGCATTGATGGATATACTTTGGAAGTCTGCACTCTGATCTAATACCAAAGTACGACCTGCGTTACTGCCTGTGTTAGCTTTCTCAAACTCTTTACGGACATTCTCTTTGGCTTCTGGACTAACAACCGCATCAGGTATTTTAATCAGTGATGTTGGATTGATAGCCCGTGCTATGGTTGCTAAAGATAGCTTATTGGCTTGCTCCTGCTGTTGTACCTCATTCACAAGGCTTTCCAGTGGACTATGACCAATCAGCTCACCACCATTGACACCATGTGCCATGATTTTAAAGTGAAGCACGCTCTTTGCTTTGTATGTGCCACCTTGATAATCGCCAAACGGTGTAATTTGATAACTCAAGACATCATTTGTTAAATCAAGCATGACGTTCTGGTTTGGGATATATCGCAATTCTTTACCATCAATCACGACAAACGCATTACCTGATAGCAATATTTCTAAAACGACTGTTTGCCAAAAGTTGTATCGGCTAGTCAAATGACTTGGTTTGTTTAGTAGCTCCAGTGACTTAGTATTTAAACCAGTGAACAAAGCCCCTGCAATATCTGCACTGATAAGGCTTGTCACGCTGTATAAATCACTGTTGTGTAAAGCAACATCAGCGCTAATTAAATCATTAGGGACAATATTTGTCCCACTGTCTGCAAAAATAAAAGGCATGTAATTACTAGGTGTAATCATCTGCCTTGTCTCAAATGGATTTTTTAAACTCATGGATTAGCCCCCTTTGGCACTAGGATATAAGCCAAAATAAACAGCCCAATCCCGACTATTAGGAAGCCCAACGGTTTAAATATCATAAACGCACTAACTGTAATTGATATAATACCCAATACAATCAGGGCAAAGGGTACATAAGTCATCATCTTTTTCATTGGCTCTCCTTTCTAAAATGTAAAATCGTTCATGAAGTAGTCATTGACTTCATCTGCGTTCATACCAGCAAATGGGCTTTTGTTCTTCTCATCAGGCGCATTCGTAAATGACGTGAAGTAAAACATACCCTCAAATAAAGCATTGACAATGGCATCAGCCACATCAATCTTTGCGCTGTTGGTGTTCTTATCAATCTTGATACCATTGTTATCTTGTACAATAACCGCATTAGATAAAGCACCAAACATGGCGCTATCATCAAGCATGGTTATTTGTGACTTGATAAACGCTGTTTGTAAGAACTTTGTGGGTTCATTTAATGACTTGATACCCTGACGAACTGGAATAATCAAATACTCATTTTTGACTTCATCTAGTCGCCTAATAAACGTCCCTGTTCCCCATTGGTCGTACAAGATAGCCTTAACATGGAGATCATATTTTTCAATGAACGACAACATGAAATTAAACACTTCATCTTCATCAATCAGCCCAAATCTATCACGAGTGATTGTCGCAAAGCCCTTACTTTCAACGTCTCGATAATTGATACCATCACGCTGTTCTTTGGCTTCAATCGTTCCCAACTTAGCCAATGGAATAAATGAATGCTGGTACAAGTGATATTTTTGGTTGCCTGTATCGTCTGTGTAAGGGAATACAAAGGCTATCGCTGTATCATCATTTGTCTGGCTATAATCAAACCCAATATAGACATCTCTGCCTTGCATATTAAACTCTGGGATAATCGCCTGTGTGAGCAAATCAACTGGTAGAAACGCATTCTCTTTTGCATTCTGCCATCTGTTCATGTTCTTAGTAAGAAAATCAGGCAAGCGACCTTGTGAGTTCAATTCATCTCGTTCAGCCGTCATTTTTGGTATTGCTGACTTGCGTTTACTCTCCAATTCAAACAATGGATTAGACTTCTGCCAAATACTTGGGTCTCCAAAGGCTTCATCATCATTGTCTTGTTCCCATGCTAAAAAAAGAATATTATCAATCTCACGCCACGTCTTTTGCTCCATATATGAACTATACCGCTTATAGTCTGCAAACATTGGACTGCGAACATCTGTCCCACTGGTACTAATGAATATTGTTTGTGAGTACGGTAGGAACGTTTGTCCTGATGTAATTGAGTTGATAAACGAACGGTCTTTGAATAAGTGGTATTCATCAACCACAGCATAACTAAAATGACCAATACCATCACTAGTCGTACTTGATGAGGCACTTAATTTACGCATGGTAGTAGATTGGCTCTTAATTCTCATCTCACGTTGGTTGTACTCAATACCCCACTGCTTAGCCATCTTAGAAAACGTCCCACCTGCTAGGTTAGCCCACTGACTAGACATGTATTTAAACAAGGCATCAGCATGAGCCGTATCAGCACTAGCCACCGCTAACTGTCGGTTCGTTTTAGGTTGCCCAAATAAGAAATTAAACAGGCTTATCAACGCCATCACGGCCGTTTTACCATTTGCACGTGCCATTGATATAATCGCCCTATCAAAGCGCTTACCGCCTGTTTCAGGCTCTTTCCAACCCTCTAGCAAACCAACAATAAACGCTTCATAAGGACTGATTTTAAACGGCTCATGTGTTTCTAAATCAACCAATAATGTACTAAACTTGATAATTTTATCCGTTCGCTCTGCATCATAAACATAGTGAAATTCGGGATCACTTTTAATCCGTTGTAAATCCGATAAGTGGCGTTCACAGGCTAGTTTGATTTTCTCTCCTGCAATGATATGACCAGTCAAGACACCCACAGCATATTTGATGGTTGGTTCATCAGCCCCAAAATCATTGATAACATCTTGATATTGTTCAATCATTGACTACCACCAAACATGTCAGCAATGGCATCAGCATTCAAACTGCCATCATCATCACTAGCCAAATCAATCAGGGTTGCACGAGAACTTGGGCTTAATCCTAACTCACCACCCAATGACTTAACCTTACCAGTGGCGTCATTCAAAACGGCTGTGGCTGGGTTCTTATAGTATCGACCACCATTTTCATAGATAGCCCCAACGTCCTTGATATTTTCATAGGCTTCACGCATAACGCTGTAATTGATACAAAAGGCTTCTAGCGTTGACTTATCCGCTACCGTGATATAACCCAATTTATTCAAGGCAGGCACTAAGGTAGTCCATAATCGACTAGCAACACCAGTTAAATGCTTAGGCGCTGTTTTTGGTAACTGGTTTAATTCTGCATTGGCTTGTTTCAGTGCTTCTGTGCGCTCTCTTTGATAGAAGCGGTCTGTATCATCAGTTGTAATTTTTGCTTTTCTAGGCATTCGCTACCTCCTAACTTTTTATTTTTTATGTACGCCAAAAGGTGAACTAAGCCTTTTGACATTTGATGACAAAACCGAAAAAATAACTGTTCGTTATTAAAAGGAAGCCAGTTCTGTACATCGGTATCCTCTTTGAGTGACATGCGGGGGTTATTTTTTGAAGGAGACCCCACATGCTGACAATTCAAGAAGAATTTTCTCATTGAGACTTGCAACCAATCTCAATCGCTATCCACGGTACGTAAGCATGCCACTGCTTTTTGTTGCACACCCCACCCAACCAACCACGTGTACAAACAAAAAGGACTGAATTTAATCAATCCTTGAGCACTTTTAACCACCATTCACGGCTTAAATGGCTTAATTTATTATCACTTAACTTATTTTCAATCGCTGTCTTGTGATTGTGATGCGATTTAGTCAATAACCACAGATTATCCATGTTATATTGCTCTGTTTTGGTCTTTAATAACCGTCTAGGCACGATATGGTCAACAATCAAGTCACCTGTATCATAGGCTCGACCATCAATGGCATCAACATACATATCACGTTGCTTAATGTACTGACTAATCTTAGTCCACTGCTTTGAGTGATAGAACTCATGTCCCAACTCTTGGCGTTTACTACTATCATAATCACGGTTACGCTCTAGCACATGCTGTTGACCTCGTAGTGTTCTGGAAGCCAATGCCTGTGTCTGTTCACGCTTCACATGATAATCAGCCAGTCGTTTACTGTAATGCTTATCACAATAATCATAACCAACTTTTATCAGCTCTCGACAACCAACTTCGGCACATCTATGTAATCGCATTGAGTACCTCCATCTAATATTGCATACTACTATTATGCCACGGTTTATTAATGAAAAACGGCAGAGAAACGGCAATCATACTGCAATGTTCAAACCAGTTAATGCTTCACTTACGCTATCCTTGAAAGCCTTTTGATAGCTTCGGCATGTTCGCTCTGATAGGTGCATTCGTAATGAGATAAGTAACCATGTTAATCTGTCACGTCTGTCATAGTGCATACGGACAATGTCACGTGTTGTGTCGTCCCATGAGGCTTCAATCCGTTTAATCATGTCACGCTGGTTACGCAACTCATGAAGCACCTGATCACTCTCATATTTGATAACTAAATCTTCAAATGGTCTGCTTATTTTATTGATGGCTCGTGAACCCCCAATGTTGTCATCATCATGTGGTTGCCATTGCAATTCCATGCGCCGTAAGTATATCAGGCTATCAATCACACCACTATAATAGTTTGTCAGCAATTCGTCTGTCTTATCCGCCATATATCACCCAACCTCCTTGAACTTATCCAATAAATTTCTAAGTAATGAAGCAGTCAATGCAGCACGCTCTAATTGACCTGATAGTATTTCTTCTTGCCAAAAAGCATTATTGTAATCTTCCATTTTGTCAATATCAGCCATCAAATGTGCCACAGTAACGTTCAAAAAGTCTAATGTTAAATCTTTGTCTTCCATGTTTTTATCTCCTAAAGTTCAATTTACCTGTCGTTCATCAGTGACACTAAAATGACTCTATATTTTTTTAGAGTCACTCCTAAACTCCTGCAATACCAACAATCTAGTATGATAAGTGACTCTAATGACTCTATTTTTTTCTAAACATATATATAAATACAAAATACTAAAATATAACACTTAATAAATTTTAGAGTCACTCGAGTCACTTAATCTCTGAAAGCGTTGATGTGTAAGGAATTAAGCGGTGACTCAATAATTTTTTTAGAGTCACTGCTGAGTCACTTGAGTCACTCTTTTCCAACCTCTACCAGCATTTCGTCTCGCAATTTTCCAACCATCTTTGTTGTCCATAACATTCTTAATTTTATTGGCAACACTTCGATTTTTAACTAAGTCAATTTTATTTAATGCGTTGTATGCTATGTCAGATGATGCAACCCATTCTAAATCATTATTATCAACATATCTGTTAATCTGGTTTTCAATCTCGTCAATATATACAAAGTTTTCACGATGCTTAGCAAGTTCAATCTCTTGTTCACGAGTAGGATATTGCAAGCCTTTGGTTTTATACTTATGCACCATCTCACCCCAAAATTGCATCACATCTCTCTCATTCAAATCTGTAAATGGGTGTTTAGTTTGTTTGGCTTTAGATGATAGTATTGGCAAGAAGCGTCTGTTCCCTGTTTTGTCTTTCAAATATTCAATCTGGTTGGAAGTTCTAGCTAAAACAAAGTGCTTAGCTCGCCTTACATTCTTATGACCGTAGGCTGGACGATATTCTAGCTCTTCCATTGTGATAAACTTTTTTGTAACATCAAATGAACTTGATGCCGTAGCTTCCATTTCATCATCATTGACAATCAAAGCACGTTGCATTTTGGTATACTCATCTTTGTTTTTGAAATTCTGAATTGTATCAACATAGGCATCACGTCCTAATTTTTTGAGTAGTGTTGTCTTCCCAGTGCCTTGATCACCAACAATATCAAGGGAAAAATCAAACTTTGTCATAGGATTGTACACCTTAGCGACTGCCCCAATAAAAAACGTTTCTGTTATCAAAGTTGTAATTTCATTTTTTGGAGCGCCTAAGTATTCAGGTAAAAAGGTACTCGAACGCTCGACTTTGTCCCACATTCTTTCAGCCTTATCAAAATAGTCAATTTTCGGATTGAATTTATTCTGCTCTAATTGTGAAACCAGTGATATTGCAGAAAATCCCATATTTTGATTGATTGTAAAGCCATAATGACGCTCAAGATAACTGATAAGGAACAATACATCAACATCTTGCATAATACCCTTATTGATGACTGCTTCATCTATTTTAATAGTCTTGGCAATTTCTTCTTCGTCCGTGAAGTCATTAAATTTGAATACGCCATCAAACAAAGGGTCATTTTCCAATACAAGAACAACATTATTCATAACAGTGCCACGTATCGCACCCGCTTTTGTTCTGTTAAAACCTTTATACCATTCTGGCTCATCTGGTAATTGTTCAAAATCATCAGCCATCAGCGTCCTCCCAATCTTCTCTGTTTTTCTCTCTGATATGCAGAACGATAGATCGTTTCAACTTCTTTGTCAGCAAGTGGCACATCAGAATTTGCGTTTACCTTTTTCACAATGGCATAAGCAATATTTGGGTCAACGTTTATTCTCAACAAGTATCCCGATAGACTTACACACATGTTGTTGCGTTGCCCTTGAACAAAACCATTTAAGATCATCTCCCAACGTTCTTTAACAGAATACTTGGGTACTCGTCCAGTCTGTGTACTACCACTTGTGGCAACGTTAGAAGACAAATCAATCAACCAATCAGGCATTACGTTTGCTTCACTGAATGACCTACCCAAATGCTTATATGGCTCACCATTCTTAACAGACGGTGCAACGGTTATCTTGTCCGTGATTAACTCTAATCCTGTTCCTATATTCCGTTTTAGCTTCGATATGTCTAAACCATCAGGAATTTTAAAGAAAACGTGCAGTCCTCTCGGTGTCACTTCAACGGCTTCATTATCAAAGCTGACCGACACACCTGCTTGTCTCAACGTATTCAATCCACTTGTCTGAACAGAATGCCTATCAATATCTAGCACTACTAATCCAGTATCTTTCAATATGATGCCTATGTTGCTGTTAGCCCCATACTTCAAGAACATGTCTGTTAGCTCACGAACGTTATTAGTCGCGTCTAAATGACCTCTACTACCTTTATATGGTGTGTTCGTGCCTTGCGATAACAGATAAACCGCAAAACCTTGTTGTATCAACTCATGACTTTTTATGATATAATCTGAATTGATAAAACTATTTTGAGTCTCTTGAACTTGGTCGCCAAACTTCCGTTCAAGGGTTTTTTTTGTGTCTTCACTCATCTTTTGCCCTGCTTTCTGTCATTGACTGATGCACCCATCAGGAACGCACCACCAACCAAAACTATCATTACAATGACTTGACCTATCCATTCCACCATGTTCATTCCTCACTATTTTCCGCAATCCAATTGTCAATTTTCTGATACGTTGACTTTTTGATAATTCTTTTACGACCTGCAAGAATATCAGCCAACGTCCAGCGACTAACCCCTGTTTCCTCTGACAAGGTGGTTACTGTGATGTTTCGTTCACCACGTTTTCTCTTAAGTTCCAAAAGAACTATGCTACTAATTTCAATCATATTTTCCTCCTATCGCGCAACGTTTTGTTGCCTGTAAAAATAGTATAGCGCAACGTTTTGTTGCTGTCAACTATTTGTTGCCTAAGTCATTAATATTGTGTATTATAATAATAAATAGGTGGTATGAAAAATGAATAGAATATCAGAACTAAGAAAAGAAACAAATACATCTCAAACAGAACTGGCCGAGCTGTTAGGTGTAACTAGGCAAGCCATTTCACTATATGAAAAGTGGCCAGATAAGGGTGGTCGTGAACCTAAATTAGAAACATGGAAAAAACTCGCAGACCATTTTGGCGTATATATTGGCTATATTCAAGGCGTTTCAGATATTAGAAAAAATGATTATACAGGTCTAGCAAGTTCAGACAACGATGTTCTTCTCAATATAATTGATGAATTATATAAAAATGACAATAGAGCTGACAAGAAACTCGTGGAATACATTAAATCCAGCTTTTCACGTAACGTCAATCATTCTATAACTACTATGTACTTGCTCAGATTAGTAGTCGCTTTATTTGCTATTGATACGGATAATAATATGGCAATATATGAAGATTTTGCTAAACGACTCAGAAAATTAAAAGACAAGGATGATTCACTGCATATTGAAAAACTGATCAATAAGAGAATTGAACAATCCATACGCAATAAAGAATTTATAGATGAAATAGAAGCCCAAAATAAAAAAGCCTCTGACGATTAATCAGGGGCTTTTGTTGTTCAATTAACACCGTGGTTTTACCTACATTTGGAAAAAATCTTTCGAAGACAATTAAGGGGGTTGTGAATTACATTATGTATGGTATTATACACTTGCTTCAAAACAACGCCAGAAAATTAAAGGAGAAAAATAATGGCAGTAAAAGTAACTTTTGTAAACAACGACAGTGTGTATATAACTGATGATACGTACATTTCAGCATGGAAATCAGTTGACACCTCAGACGAAGAACCAGGATACTATTCCGAAGGGGGGCGTGTTGGGTCCCGTTTAGATGGTAATTTATTGGGTACCTCTGACCAAATTGTAGGCTTAGAAGGATTATTTGGTTCAGTCGACTGGTTTATGTTACATGATGATAATCAACCAGTACCAAAGGTGTATAAAACAAGTGCGATTTTAAGCTTAGAATCGATAAATATTTAAGCACAATTTTGTGGGGTATCTAAATCAGATACTCCTTTTTTGTTAATTTAAAAGTAACAAATCGTGACCTTAGGTATCTGTGTTTTGCCGACCCCTTTTAACTGGAGCACCGTTTCAGTGCATCAGGTCTAAGGTCGTGTTTTGCGACTTTAGAACCACTACTACGCTATATTGAGGTGGTGATTTACCACACCATCTATTTTCCCAACTATCTGGGAACTGCTTTCGCCACAAGTGGGGCTTTTGATTTACTCAAAAATGAGTAAAAGTAGTTTTAGTCATAATTGTCCAAAACTGGACAACCATGTTTTCTGCCACATCTGGCGGAATCGTTGCCCACAACTGAACAATTATGTATATATACATTTAATCTGTATATTTATGTATTATGTATCACATGCTTTTTTGTGTGTTGTTTGGTCAAACAAAAAAACACTACACTTGTAATGCTTCACGTCTCAACTTGATAAATTCATCACCGTGTTGTGTCATCACATTCAATAACGTTTTAAAATCATTGCGCCATGTTCTTAACTGTGAATAGCTTTTACCTGCTTCACTCACAACTTCTTCCCACGTTATAAACTTATCACTGTAATATCGTTTGATGACTTCGCTATGTTCTGGCTTGATAACTGACAAACAAAATGTAATGTCTGCAATATCTTGCTTGTATCGTGGTTCAACCTCTGCCATTAGCTTCAATCTACCTGAAAAATAATCTCTCAACATCTTATCCGTTCTATCTGCCATGATCACACCTCGCTTTTATTTTTCGTCACTATTAAAAGTTAATTCTATGAATATTATACTGTATATATACATTTTTATTCGTATATATTCCGTTTATGTACCACATTTAAAGTCATGTGCTAAAAAAGTACCATTTTAACAAACAAAAAACGGCTTAAATGCCGTTCTGTCGCTCAATCACCGTTCAAATTTATGTGTTATTTTTGTGTTATTTTGTCTGAAATACCATGCAATCTAATGAAATGATAAACCATAACAAAAGGCGCTACATTAGGCTTTTGATACCTTATGCAACGCCTTGAAATGTATTAGTGGAGAAGAAGGGATTCGAACCCTCGCACGCTTTAACACGTCTACACCCTTAGCAAGGGCGCCTCTTCAGCCGCTTGAGTACTTCTCCATAACAGATACTACTATACCAGATATACTGGATTGTAGCAAGCATCTTTATTAATTCATATCATTTTTTAGTACTTCTGCAAATGCGTCATGATAAATATCAAACTTTTTCTCACCAACACCAGAAATAGCTAAAAACTCTTCGGCCGTTTTAGGTCGTAAAATTGCCATATTCATTAAGGTTTTATCCGAGAAAATCAAAAACGGCGCAATGCCCGCTTCACGTGCCAACTCTAAACGCTTAGCTTTCAATGTAGCAAACAATCGATTGTCACTATCAGACAATTTAAGTCCCTTAGCTGCTGATGTGACTTTTTGTTGTGCAATCACGCGTCGATTTAGTCGCTTTTCCACAACGAGCTGACCTTTTAAAACACGTGCGCCCATTTCGGTGACTTTTAAGACAGGAAACTCACCACCCTCAATTCTTAGATAGCCATCAGCCGTTAAGTAGTCAATAAAACTGCTTAGGTCTTTAATCGTTCTGTCTTTCATCAAGCCATATGTGGGTAACTTCATCAAATAGTCATACTTCTTCACAGCGGCATCTTGTGAGCCTTTTAAAACTTTAGCAACCATCGCTTTTCCAAAGCTTTGGTTCATGCGTACAACATTGGCCAACACACGCTGAGAATCGATTGTGACATCAACCATTTCGCGTGAATCTAAACAATTAGAACACTGACCACAATCATGATCAATCATTTCCCCAAAATAACCTAATAAATATCTTGGTAAACACGTTTGTGTGTTAGCAAATGCATTCATTTCACGAATTTTGTTATATTCATTTTGCTTATGCGCTTCTGTCCCTTCTGATTTTTGGACAAAAAATTCTTGTAAATGAATATCTTGTGGTGCATATAATAATATCGCCTCAGATGGTAACCCGTCACGCCCAGCACGACCAATTTCTTGATAATAGGCTTCAATATTTCCCGGTACTGAGTAGTGAATAACAAAGCGTACGTTTGGCTTGTTAATACCCATGCCAAACGCATTGGTTGCAACAATCACTTGTACTTCATCAAACAAAAAAGCCTCTTGCATCGCTTGACGTTCACGCTCTGGTAAACCAGCATGATAGTGCCCCGCCTTGATGCCTTTTTTATTTAAAAAATCGTACAATTCATCTACTTGCTTGCGCGTAGCAGCATAAATAATGCCACTGTGTTCTTTATTCTCACGTAAATAATCTTGTACATATTGCCGTTTATCAACGTTATGTGCAATTTTTAACGCCAAATTATCACGAGCAAAGCCTGTTAAAATCGTATTTTCATCCGGTACTTCTAACAATTGCTGTAAATTCTGACGAACACGATCTGTTGCAGTCGCTGTCAAACCCAAAACCGCTGGATGACCAGGAATTTCAGCCAATAACGGTAAAATATTAAGGTAACTTGGTCGAAAATCATGGCCCCATTGTGACATGACATGCGCCTCATCAATGGCTATTAATTCGATTGGTAGTTGCTGAATAAAACTAAAAAAACTTGGAATTTCTAGCCTTTCAGGGGATACATAAAGCATTTTATAAACACCTTGACGCAAGTCAGACATGCGTTGTGCCTGGACTTGACCACTCAACGTTGAATTTAAAAAGGTTGCTGCAATTCCCATCGCATCTAAGCCATCGACTTGATCCTTCATCAATGATATTAATGGCGAAATCACCAACGTGATGCCATCAAATAACATCGCTGGTAATTGATAGGTGATTGATTTTCCACCACCAGTGGGCATAATGGCTAGTGCATGCTGATGCGCTAGTACTTTTTCAATCACTTCCAATTGTCCTGTACGAAAGTTATCATAACCGAATTTTTCTCTTAAAATTGTTTGCGGATTCACGTTTTGCATAACTACTATTATATCATGGGTATCAATGGATACTCATCAATATGAAATGAAAAATACACTACTACTAACGTCATTCGAAAAATTTCACTGTAGCATCCTTTTAACAGCCCCACTCGCACCAATTAAACCAACAATCGTACTTAAAAAAGCAACTAACAAAAATACAACAATTTGAACATGATCAAAACTAACCAATGACTTAGCATGCAGTCCGATCATGATTTGATTGTACGGATAAAAGTCACCTACCGTGCTATTAATAATTGAGATAATCAAACCAAAAATGATGATACCAAAGTTAACTAATAAACTAGCCGTGAAATTTTTAACTTTCAATGCAATCCAAAGCTGAATCGCAATCACACCCAAACTACCAAACCACCCTAAAATAGCCCAACTCACAAATTGACTCATGCTAACAGATTCTGGTAAATGTAATAAATAACCCATGATCACAAATATTAGGAAACCAACAACCTGATTAATTAAGCTTATAAAAGCAACATACAACCATTTTGCCATGACAAGATGTGTTACTTTCATTGGCGATACGATCATTCTAAATAAATTATTGTTATCTACTTCATTTTTAATATTATTTGCGACAATAATACCCAAAAACATAGGAATAAATATTTGAGAAGCAAATAAGTTACTCTCTCCCCACAATGCCAACCACTGCGTATGACTATGAATAAAAATTTGTTTATTAGCAATATATAAAAATGTTCCCAACAGCAAACCTAGAAATGAACCAACCAGCAGAATCGCCATGCTCATAGATCTTTTATTCTTTAAATGTTCGGCATACATCAAACTCATTACATTTTGCACAATATCATACCTCCAATGTCTTATTTGTATACCATTCTGTGAAAAGAACTACGACTAAACCAACAAAAAACACGATAAACAAATTGATTAATATAGATGGATTGATTACAATTGTTTTTGCTTGCAACACTAAAGGATTTAATAATGACACGTACAACATAGGTATAAAACGCATCATAGTTTGCGGCAACATACCAGAGGTCATCATTGCAATAAAACTGCCTGCTAGTCCTAATAATATACCCACCACTTGGCGCTCAACGATAAATGATACCGACATTTGAAACGCTAGTGTACCGACTAAACCCGTTAACAAACAAACCATGGTTATGATAAAAAGGTGCCCCGTAAAAACAATATGCATATTTTGACTAACGTATTTTACTGTCATCACCTGTATTAGCCAGTACATTAGAACGATTAAGCTACCAAAGCATAATTTCGCTGTATATAGTTGTCGATGATTTTGGTTATTAACACGCAAAACACTTGGCATGTCATTATCAAAATCAATTGCCACAATACGCGATGCTAATATACTGATAAATAATGGCGCAAAGAAACCATTGACCGTCATTAACATTAATAACAAATAATTTTGATCCAAAATAAATGTTTTATGAGGTAAAGATTGTGTTCGAATCATGCTAACATAAAACCAAAACACCTCAACAATCATAATCAAAATCAGTCCAATCCAAAATGGACGCCGTCTATTTTTAGCCACTTCAATAAAAATATTTTTTATCATTGCGCACCTTCCGTCATCGTTAGAAACATATCTTCTAATGAATTTTTGACAACATGCAACTCGTGGACACCAATATCATGCGTTACCAACAATTGATTTAGTTGAATAATCGTCGCACGGTCAATATTGTTTAGTTCAAAACCATCTTCATTTTGTTTATTAATCAAGTACTGATGTTGTTCTAACAAACGAACCGCTGCGCTATTATTGTCCGTCTTAATCACTAATCGACTGGTTTTCTCCAGTTCTGCTAAACTACCTTCATATTTTATCTGCCCATTATTGATAATCGCAACCCGATTAGCTATTTTCTCAATTTCAGACAAAATATGACTAGAAATTAAAACTGTTGTCCCATATTTTTCAGGGAGTGATGCGATTAGTTCTCGAATCTCTCTTACCCCTTTAGGGTCTAAACCATTTGTAGGTTCATCTAAAATAATTAATTTTGGGAATTTCAACAAGGCTAATGCTATACCTAGGCGCTGTTTCATACCCAGAGAATAATTTTTAACCAATTTCTTTTTGGGGACATTCTGCAAATCAACAATTGTTAACACCTTTTCAATGTTACTCTGCGGGACATCTGCTAAACGTTGTAAGATCTTCAAATTTTCAATCGCAGTCAAATTAGGATAAAACGATGGGGCTTCAATCAAAGAACCAATATCGGATAAATACGCGTTTGTGTCTGCTATATTATATTGATCGAATAACTTGATGGTGCCACTATCAAGTTTAATTAACTTTAAAATAGCTTTCATCGTTGTAGACTTCCCAGCGCCATTTTTACCTAATAAACCATAAATATCGCCTTCGTGCACAGTCAAAGATACGTCTTTCAGTATACGATTACCTTGAAAACTTTTGGATAAATTGTTCACTTCTAATATATTATTAGTCATCGGTTTCTCCTATAATAGTTTTTGTAGCTAAATCAACACCACCTATTCTGATAGCATAAACTGTATTTGAGCTATTGTAAAAATGATCGAACAAGCGATATTGACGTCTGAACATCATATTTTCCGTGCTCAAATGCTGTATAGTTGTAATTAATAACAAAATACAAGGATTAAGGCCATATGTTGATATTTTTATTAGAATCAGTCCTTTTATTAGGAACGGCGATTAACTGTGGGTATACGATAACCCAACACCCAGAATCATTTACTTTAAAAAATTTAATTAGTTACTTCACCATAACCGCAATCACAATATTCTGTTTCAATCCAAATAACACTCACTTTGGGCTGTTAATGCCATTGTTCCTAGTCTCGTTAACCCTGCTAATTATTTTAGATGCACGTCCTGCTATTTTAAATTTACTATTAGGTTTTATCGTAATCTCCAGCTTATACTTAATATTTGTCGTTTTTCTCACTAGTTTAAATGAACACCTGCTCAATAATCTGATAACATATATCATTTTTTTTGCTGCTCTCAATGTCTGCGCGATAACATTAAGATGGCTACTGTTTAAGAGCAATGTCCAACACGATCAGGAACAATTTTGGCACCAAAATATGAATAAAGCGCTCATATTCATTATTGGCAGCTTAACGATTTTCTATATTTTCAGTGGTGATCTCAAGAAGTTAATCACCGCTTGGCCACTGACAATCTTACAATCGGTCATCATACTCATTCTTGCCATCGTAATGATGAGTATTGCTTTTCTTTTTTTGCAACACGAACGTCAAATCCAATTATTAAAGGAAACAAGCGTTAAACAGCAAGCCCACGATCTACAATCATACTTGAACACACTGAAAGCTAGTCGACACGAATACAATGCTCATCTCAATACAATTCATCAATTGCTGAAGAGTAACCAGATACAGCAACTAAACGACTACATGGACGACTTAATCAAGGATAACGATTACCTTTCAAATTTGTCTGGACTCAAATTTCCAGAAATTAGCGCGTTGTTATACCGTTACGAATTACTAGCTAAAAAAAAGCAAATAGCTTTTACCATCTACTTTGATAATAATTTATCTAAACTACCCTTGTCCCTATATGATTTAAATCAATTACTGGGTAATTTAATTACTAACGCATTTGAAGCCAGTGAAGCATATCAAAAGCAAAAGCCACAAGTAGAATTATCTTTTGCGCAATCTCAGCAACAGGTTACTATTTCAATTAAAAATTCCGGAAAAATAAAACACGCGATCAAAACAAATATGATAAAACCAGGTATTAGTTCGAAATTTAAAAACGCAGATCAACATGGGTTCGGTTTGTATATTATTACGCAAATTGTTGATAAATATTTTGGCGAGTTAATTATTACAGAAACAAGTAACAGCTATGTCGAGATTGCTATTTCAATACCATTATCATAATTAAGGAGAAATCAATGCCACATAAAATAAATACAATCATTTTAGATGACGAACCCTCAGCAATTGAAAATTTAGAATCAATGTTATCATTTTATGACTACATCAATGTCGTACAAACGTCGTCTTCATTCAACCATCTTTGGCATTACTTGCAATCACATGCTGATCAAGTAGATTTGTTATTTTTAGACATTCTGCTCCATAATGAAAATGGTTTAGACATTGCAAAAATGATTAATGCAAACTACCCCAACATTAAAATTATATTCTCCACCTCTGAAGCCTCTTATGCGCTTGATGCCTACGAAACTTCACCTATTGACTATATTACCAAACCAATCAACGCTGTCAGATTACAAAAGGCGCTAACAAAAATACGACAGACTGATAAACATCATATTCTGAAAAGTAACGATGTTAAAATTGGTATTAAAAATAAAAATATGATCGAAATGATTAATATTGATAGCATCAAATCAATCAAAAAAGAATTACGTCACGTTAAACTGCTTTTAACTGACGATTCAAAAATAACAACAACAGAAACAATCAATGCCTTGTTTCTTAAATTAAAACCTTATGGTTTTGTTATGGTGACACGTTCGATCATTATTCCTATCCATGATATTACTGCTATTGATTACAATTCATCAACACAACGTTACAGCATCCGGCTGCGTTCAAAATTACAATTACAACCTATTTCGCAAGCAAAAATCAAAGATATAAAGTCTGATTTAGCTGCTTTTGATTGGATTATTTAATGTTGATTGCCGAGGAGCCAGCCCCAGATTATGCAATTCTATTTTGTCTACATTTTAGGCTCACTTTGTAATAGTATTTTTATTTTAATGTATAATTAAAATAGTTTAAAAATAGATACGTTAAGGATATATTGAGCATGGTTGATTTGAATTATGATAATTTTGGAATTATTCGAAAAGTAACAGAACAAGAAGCTAATATGCCTAAAAATTGGCTTAGCTTTATTAACTCAGAAAAAAATTTGAATTATATAGAGAAATTTGGCGTGGTCGCCATTTTAAAAGCATTACAGGCTTATGGCGGACCAACTAAGGCTGCTCTTGTCAAAGAAAAAGCTTCTGAATATCCTTTTTTCACCGATCAAGACAGAGAAAAAAAGTCTAGTAACGGTCAAAGTCAATTAGAATTTCGTCTACAATGGGCTATGTCTAACTTAAAAAAAGCAGGCCTACTTTATTCACCACAGTGGGGCGTATGGGCTCTTACACAGATGGGAGAAGATGTTGATACAAATAATTTTGATGTCTGGGACGATGTTTATTCTATATCAACGCCTATTTGGCAAAAAAATAGGCTCAATAATCAAAAAAAGAAAGATGAAATACTCGCATCTTCAAACATCAACGCTGCTAGTTTAGATGCAGATATTATCGAAGAAACAGATGATTCTGAATTATGGAGAGATCAATTATTACAACGACTAACTGAAATGAATCCATATAAATTCGAAGAACTAATTGTTAACCTCATGCGAAAAATAGGTATTAAAATGGACACTACTTCAAAATCCGGAGATAGTGGTATTGACGGCATAGGTTATTTAAGAACACCAGAGCTGATGACGTATAAAATTGTTTTACAAACTAAGCGATTTACTAAGGGGGCTGTAACAGGACCTGATATTAGTAACTTTGCTGGTACCATTAGTGGTCATAATGCTGACAGAGGCATATTTGTTACAACGTCGACTTATACAAATGATGCCATTAGCAGGTCTCGACAGGGAGCTAATTTAATTACACTGGTTGATGGTGATGAATTGGTAGATCTATTATTTGAACATAGAATGGGAATTAGTGAAAAAACAGTCGTTGTTATCAATGAAAAAATGTTTCCAAAAGACTAATATACAGCTCTAACACCAGATTAACCTTGGCTAATTTACGATCATAAAAAAAGATCAACCCCACAATGACACAAAGGAATAGCTGGGTTACAAAATAAGGGCAAACAAAAAAGCATCCTAAGGATGCCCACATAATCTCAATGACCGTCGCGGTCATCAAAATAACGTTTAATTGCGAACGTCACAATTGCCACGCAAATTGCATTGAACAATTGTGTGAGTTCTTGAAAAAAGTAAAGCATGGAGTCTAAACCTCCTTGCCGTTGCAGTATAGTAGGAAAACAACAGCTTTTTAAGTATATCATGTTTTGAAATACCAATAATATAATGTTATAATGTTAATAGGAAAAAGTACATGGAGACTAACCTCTCTAGTAAAAAGGGCTAGTGCGTAGGAACACCAGCTCTTTTTTTATTTGACATTTTTTGGTTTGGATAAGCGACACGGTGGTGACTATAAATGTAAAAATGCTTTTAATTTTCTTTGCTAAGTTATTTAAAGTCCATAGTGTTCGCTTTATCAAATCTAATATTATAAATTCGACTGCATATAAACCCGCTACTTTAAGGACTGTTATATCATTAAAATAAAAAAACTCAACCTTAATAGCCGAGTTAATTTCTGTTTATTCTATTTACTGCATCTCAATATACAATTTACTGTTCTTTTTGCTTCAACCCAACACCCGTCACAGCTGACAATACTGACATGACTGGTGACAATAGGGCAAATAATGTAAATGGTGCAAATTCAATCACTGGCACGCCTAATGTTTGTGCAGCAAAGCCACCTGCCACACCCCATGGCACCAAGTAATTCATGACTGTCCCTGAGTCTTCAATTGTTCGACCGAGAGCTAGTGCTGATAGCTTAACTTTTTTAAAGCTCTCTTTAAACAATTGCCCTGGTAAAATTGTGGCTAAATATTGTTCGCCAACTAAGAAGTTAGCGCCAATTCCCGTCAATAATGTTGCCAATATAATTGAACGTTGGGTCTGTAAATGGCTAACAATGGGTGCCATGACACGATTCAAAATACCCAATCCGCTCAACAACCCGCCCAAGGCAAGTGCCAACATAATCATCATAATCGTTCCCATCATGGCAGACATCCCCCCACGATTAAGCAATGACATCAACGTTGCGTTAGTACTTGTCGTATGAAAACCGTTCACTAATAAGTCAGCCCAAGCCTTCAAGTTATGCTGTGTTAAAAACATGACACTTGATACTAGAACGTTGATCATCAGAGCAGGAATAGCAGGCAATTTAAACCATGCCGTTGCAACTAATAAAACAAGTGGCACAATTGCCCACCATGTCGGTTGTAGCAAAGGTAGCAACGCCGTAATCTTACGTGCTGCATCTGCATGAGTTTGATGCCCTAAACTCATAACAATCGTCACAATAAACGTTAAACTCCAAGCTGGTACAGTCGTCCACATCAGATTTTTGATATGTGCAAATAAATCCGTTTCGGAAATGGCACTGGCTAAGTTCGTTGAATCTGATAATGGCGAATTCTTATCACCAAAAATTGCCCCTGACAACACAATCCCAGCAACTATGGCTGGATTGATACCCATCAATGTGCCAACGCCCATTAGCGCAACACCAACTGTCGATAGCGTTGTAAATGCGCTACCGATTAGTGTGCCAATAATTGATGTTGTTATGAAAGCCGTCGGCAAGAAAAAAGCAGGTGTTAATACTTTAAAGCCAACCCAAATCATTGTTGGAATCACTCCGATTGCCAACCATAAGGCAATGAGTGCACCAATTAATAAGAATAAAAATAATGGCGTCAATCCCGATTCAACACCTTTAATGAGCGCTGTTTGACTATCTTTCCAAGAAATGCCTCTAAAGCGCGCAACCACCATAATCATACCAATGACAAGCAAGATTGGTGCAATGGGTGCCAGCCCAAAACCAATTACTCCGATTGCCAAAATCATAACTGTCGCGACAACTAGTGCCACTGAAGTTCCTGTGTTTAACTTATTATCCATACCACTTCTCCTGTCAATTTTTGTATCGTGACAATAAAAAAGTCCCCGCTGTCACATTGACAGAAGGGACGAATCGACATTTAAAAATCCGTGGTACCACCCAGCTTACGCGCTAAAAAACGCATCACTTTGGCATTTGATAACATGGTGCTGCCATGCTTAAATCGATAGCTGTATTTCGAATATCAACACCTGTGCAGTTTTCACCGACCACTGCTTCTCTTAACGCCGAATGTTTATTCTACTAAAATAGTTGCTAATTTCAAGTAACATTAGTTTACTATGCTACTGTATTTTTGTCAACACGTCGTGCCAACGTCAATGACAATACGGCAGTAATGAGTATCATTAAAATAAACACCGAAAAAAATAATATTTTCATCCAACCATGATCCATCATGATACCAGAATAAATGGGCCCGATCACGCGTCCTGAACTGATCATCATTGAGACAAAGCCTTGCGCCTGTCCTGCAACTGACTTGGGGGTAATTTGAGCAACCCATGCGGGCACTTGCGGACTTTGCAACATTTCACCAATAGTCAATAGTTCAAAAACCAGCACAATTTGCCAAAATTCTGTGACAAAAATTAAAAAGAAAAAACTCGAAGCAAATATGACACTACCTAAAATAACGGACACATGATACGGGTGTTTATTAGCCCAATTAGAAACAAATTTTTGCAACACAATAATTGTCACACCGTTAATCATCCACAAATCAGCATAGTTTCGTGTGGGCATGCCTAAAGTTTTCATATGCGGTGCCATAACCGTTTCCCATAGCATATACGAGAGATAAGTGATAAACAGTAACGCGCCAATAGCAGTCAGAACGGGTGTTAATCTAAATTTTTGCAGACTGTCACGCGACACATTAATTTGTTGATCAACCGACGATGATACGTTTTCAGTAGTCGCAACTGGCACGTTGAACTTAGTTACAATCACTAGCAGTAAACAGAAATAAATCATTGTCGAAATGACCATCAATAGACTAAAACCGTAATCAAATAAATAGCCCACTGCTAAAGTACCTAGTACGACGCCAATATTTAAAAAAATATACATGTTATTAAATATCACACGTGTTTTGTGACCAGGTAACGTTGTTGCAAACGAATTAACCAAGGTCTGCTCAATGCCCATACCAAAATTAGCTATCCATACTAAGATAGCAAAAACCGGCCAATGATTCCAAAAAATTAAACTAAAAACCGCCAAAAAAATAATGACACCGGTCATGACCATTGCTTGATATGGACGCCAGTGATCAAATAATTTACCGCCAACATAAGAGCCAAACATGCTTAGCGCGGCACCAATCATGAGGACAATACCTGCTGTTGTGAAACTTTGGTTTAATGCGCCTGTCATGTAAAGTGTCATAACCGGCCAGATCATTGAATTCCCGGTACTGGATAGTAAGGTCCCCAAAAGTAACCATTTTTCATTTAACGGTCGCGGTTTGTTGATTAAGTCACTGTGCATAAATCCTCCAACTGATCTATTTTTACTTAACATACACGTATGCACGCATATATTATCGTTTAATTATTTTTTTAGACTGCCCCACAACGGTTTTTATCAAACGATAAATAGGTCGACTGAACACAGTAGAATTTAAAACATATTGGTGCCGTACTGGTGTTGTTTTTAGTCCGCCAGCTTTTAATAAATCAGCAACTTCAGCGGGTTTCAGTGGTTCATCAGTTTGATAACGCCAATTATTTGTCTTAAGATCAACATGAATCACATAATAATTTTTAGACGCATTTTTAGTCGGCGCATGTGCAATAAGTGACTGACCAGCATATTGTCCAACATCCAATTGCCGGAGTATCTTTTGTTGTTGCGGTGTAAAACTATCGATTAACATGACTTTTTCCTTTTAGATGATTAATATGTTTGTGAAAACGCGTACTTTCAACTGAATTTTGCGTTATAATAATAGTGAATTGAATTTTAAAATTAAGGGGAACATCATGGCTTCAGAAATCAAAACGTTGGTAACATTTTTCGGCGGTACTGGTGATTTAGCAAAACGTAAGCTTTATCCATCCGTTTTCAACCTTTATAAAAAAGGATACCTACAAGAACACTTTGCCATTGTTGGCACAGCACGTCAAGAGTTAACTGACGAAGAATTTAAGCAATTAGTTCGCGAATCAATCGCTGACTTCACAGACGACCAAGAACAAGCTGAAACATTCATCTCACATTTTTCATATCGTGCACATGATGTCACGGATGCCGCTTCATATGGTATTTTGAAAGAAGCCATTGAAGAAGCTGCTACAAAGTTTGACATTGATGGTAACCGTATTTTCTATATGTCGGTTGCTCCCCGTTTCTTTGGCACAATTGCAAAGTACCTCAAGTCAGAAAACTTACTAGCTGATACTGGCTATAATCGTTTGATGATTGAAAAGCCTTTTGGTACATCATACACGACAGCAGCAGAATTGCAAAGTGATTTGGAGAATGCTTTTAAAGACGATCAATTATTCCGTATTGACCACTACTTAGGCAAAGAAATGGTTCAAAACATCGCTGCTTTGCGTTTTGGCAATCCAATCTTTGATGCCGCTTGGAACAAAGACTACATTAAAAACGTACAAGTGACGTTGTCAGAAGTATTAGGCGTTGAAGAGCGTGCCGGTTATTATGATACAGCTGGCGCATTGCTTGATATGATTCAAAACCATACGATGCAAATTGTTGGTTGGTTAGCCATGGAAAAGCCAGAATCATTTAACGATAAAGACATCCGTGCTGCTAAAAACGCGGCTTTCAATGCATTGAAAATTTATGATGAAGCAGAAGTCAACAAGTACTTCGTTCGCGCACAATACGGTGCCGGCGATTCAGCTGACTTCAAGCCATACCTTGAAGAATTGGATGTTCCTGCTGATTCAAAGAATAATACCTTTATTGCTGGTGAATTACAGTTTGATTTGCCACGTTGGGAAGGTGTCCCATTCTATGTCCGTTCAGGTAAGCGTTTAGCTGCTAAGCAAACACGTGTCGATATTGTTTTCAAAGCTGGTACATTTGACTTTGGTACAACACAAGAAGCGCAAGAGTCTGTTTTGTCAATTTTGATCGATCCTAAGGGTGGTATAGAATTCAAGATTAACTCAAAGTCTGTTGAAGATGCTTTCAATACACGCACAATTGATCTTGGTTGGACAATTTCTGATGAAGATAAGCAAAACACACCAGAACCATACGAACGTATGATTCATGACACAATGAATGGCGATGGCTCAAACTTCGCTGACTGGAATGGTGTCGCAATTGCTTGGAAGTTCGTTGATGCAATTTCAGCTGTATATGCTGACGACAAGGCACCACTTGAAACTTACAAGTCAGGTTCAATGGGACCTGAAGCATCTGACAAGTTGTTAGCCGGTAACGGTGATGCTTGGGTGTTTAAAGGTTAAAATTAATATATAACTAAAAGCGCTTAGGGAATTTAAATTCTCTAAGCGCTTTTTCACCCCAATTTAATCAAACGCACCGGTAAATCAGCCAATTGTTCTAAGTTATGCGATGTCATAATGACTAATTTTTGACGCTTTTGTACCAAAGAAGCAATCATTTTCAAAATGATTTTTGTATTATCAACATCAACACCACTAGTGGGTTCATCAAAAATATACAGCTTTTTCTCCAATAGGCATTGTCCATATGTCAACACCATCTGCCGCTCACCGCCGGATAATTTACCCATCTCAACATGCCATATTTTATCTAGTACTTGCTCTTTAATCATTTGAAACGTTGGATTTTGTGTTTCAATTGTGGGATTACCAAGTTGTCGATACATCGTAATTGTCTGGGCGACACTTAGTGTTGTAAAAAAATGAATATGCTGTAATTGATAGGCAATTTCAGCTTGCATTGGGACATTGACTTTATCACCTTTGGCCGCTTTTGGACCAACACCCGCAATAAAGTCTAATAATGTTGTTTTACCAGCACCGTTAGCACCTGTGATGACATTAATGACCTGATTAGAAAATTCAGCGTCAAAATTCTCAGCGAGTACGCGGTCAGGATAACGTAATGAATAATTTTTTATTTGCATGTGTTAATCTCCTGAACTACACCCGGTCCATTATCGAATGGACTGACAATTTTGACGTGCCGAACCACCCGATGACACCATAAACCACTGTAACAAGCACCCATATCAAAACCATTCTATCATCGAATGTCTTGTTCAAAAGTAGCGACATCATTTGGAAAGATGTTTCAACCATATAGGTCAGTGGGTTAAGCATGTTTATCACGTTACTAAGCGCACCACTTTCTGGTAGATTAATCAGTGCAAACAATCCCAACAATAAAATAGATACCAAGATATTGATCGATTCAATTTTAACTTTTAACAAAAATAACAAACTACTCATCAGCGCTACCGGCACGGCTACAATCATTGCTGACAGCACGCCGGCTATAATCAAGTTAATGTGCCAATTATGAAAAACGGTCATCACCACCACATTAAAGATAGACAATTCCCCAATTAAAACCACCAGCTGCACTAAAAAATTAGCAATGAGTATTTTCCATTTCGATCCAACAATAAAAAATAATTGCTTATAAAAACCATTTTCTCGCTGTGCAATCATGGCAACAATCACATTATTTAAAATGGTCATCATAATAATGTATGCCCAAAAATAACTAATGACTAAATTAGTCGATTGGCTGAAAGGCACACTAGAACGAGACCAATATTTGCCGTTTTGGTATAAAAAATAAATCGTGGGTAAGAGTAAGTTAAACACAAAAACAAACTTATTACTCAGCATATTAATTAAATATACTTGACATAGTGATTTGATAACGTTCATATCTCCCAATGTACTCCCAACTAATTAATGTATTAATGATAAATAAATTATTTCTATCATCATAACACAATAATTAGCTCATGTTATCTATCTTTGGGTTAAAAAGCTAATGGTGACTGTCGTGCCAACGTCAATCTTTGACGTCACTGTAATGTCACATGATAATTTATCCAACACTAATTTTGATAGGTATAACCCCAAACCACTCGACTTTTTATCTAGTCGACCATTGTAACCAGTGAAACCGTGTGAAAATAGCCGTGGTAAATCTGAAGCTAATATACCAATCCCGCTATCTGTCATGCGTAACTGTTGATCCGTTATGTCAATTCTTAAGCCACCTGACTCCGTGTACTTCACCGCATTATTAATAATCTGTTCAACAGCTACCGTTAGCCATTTAGCATCCGTTTTAATCATTGCGTTACCAACAATTGTAACATTTAAGTTTTTATGAATAAATTGCCTGGCATATTTTTTGACCACCTGATTAACTAACTCACGAATATTAACAACCTCAAAGCGGAAATCAGTGGCTATATTTTGAACGCGAAGATATTCAAGCAAAATAGTCAAATAATTTTCTAGTTCAAATGTTTGCTTTTGTAGTTCAGGTAACCGCGTTTGCGCGATCAAATCTAAACTAGCTAATGGTACTTTCATTTGATGTGTCCATACACGCATCATATCCATAAATGCTTGATCTCGCTGCATTTGTTTTGCCAATTTTGTACGAGTTTGCTCGTTTTCTATCTCTAAATCAGCGATATATCTTTGCTCGTGCCGAAATTTTTGATAATCAATCGTTGCATAAACGAGAAGCATTAGCAAGAACAGTAAACTCGCATTGAGTAGTGATATCATTGGTAACTGCCATAAGAAAAAAGTACACAAAAATAGACTCATCCCCACAATGACCGTCAACCACAACCCCAATTGCCGTTTTAAATAATTACCCCAATACATAGCCAACCCCTCGTACTGTGTGAATTTTATCAAAATTAATGACCGCTACTTTTTTTCTCAACCGTGCCATATTAACATGCAGTGTATTCGCATCAATGAACTCATCATTTTCCCACAGCTTTGCCAACAAGACGTCTTTAGGTACAACTGTTGTCCCATATTCAAACAACGTTTGTAATATTTTAGTTTCCGTAGTCGTTAAATCGACCTTAGCATCCGTGCTAATCAACTCATTATCTATTAAACGATACCCCGCAAACAGCAATTCTGATGCACTAAAATGATAACTCCGACGTAATAGTGCTTGCACTTTTGCCTTTAAAACAATCAGATTAAATGGCTTAGCAACAAAATCGTCTGCCCCCATACTGAGCGCCATCACCTGATTCATGTCATCATTAGCACTTGAAATAAAAATAATGGGTACTTTACTTGCCTTTCGTAATTCGGTTGTCCAATAAAACCCATTAAAATAGGGTAGCGTGATATCCATCAACACCAAATCAGCATGAAAATCAGTTATTTCTTGCACAACAGCACGAAAATTCAGCGTTGACGCAACGCTGAATTCTGATGATAATATATTTTTTAAATTGTTAACAATACTGACGTCGTCTTCAACAATAAATATTTTCTGCATATCTTTATTATACGTGACGTTGCACAATGTTGACATAACTACGTGATGTCAACTTATAAATCAAATAATATAACGAGATGATTAATAGAATAACGCCACCACTAACGGACAACATTAATGCGTTATTGTTAATACCAAAGGCATTGATAATTTTAGTAATCATCATGTACGCACCTGCAAAATGCACAACAGCCACCACAATTGGCATAAAAAACAACAGACGTATTTGACTATTAATTGTTTGTGACACTTCTCTTTTAGACAAACCGACCTCTTGTAAGATACGGAAAGCTTCCTTATCCTGTTCACCTTCAGCAATTTGTTTATAATAAATAATTAATGCTGCCCCAATGATAAAAGTAAGTCCCAGAGTAAAGCCAATGAAGAGAAAACCACCCGAGTATGCCTGCCCTTCTTTTAGTAGTGAAACTCGATCAGATGCGAGCAGTGATACTGGTGCTACGTTATCGTTTTCGTTCACTGATTTAAAGGCTTTAACGACCTTTTGACTATCGTTCTTACTCAAATCAATCACTAGTTTACGCTGTGCAATTGAGTAACCATCTGCATCAAACGTCATCCGTTGATACAACCGTTTAGTTTGTGTATCATTTGCCGTGACAATCATTGTACTGTTTCCTACAAGACTTTGTGTTGCGTAATTTTTGACGTGCGCTGTTTGACCTTTAATACGTAATAACTGTCCAAACCAGTTAATCGTCTTTGGATTAAATTCGCCAGCATAATTATGAATGAGTATGTCATTTGGCGCTAATTTTGGTAATTTATTGCCAAGCTTAATTAACGTATCACGCGAAACAAGCTGGACATTCGTAACACCTGACTGACTATCGCTGGACATGATATGTTTAACCGTCACATGTTTACCACGAGTCAATTTCACCGACGTTGTACCATAATCCACATATTGAATTCCTTTTTTCAAATCAACTTGCGTTTGTTGCTCAGTTAATGCCAAAATACGGTCAAATTGTCCTTGTGTTACATGTCCAGCACGCGTATCTCCGGTATTCATGGCGCTTAATTCTGTTGTAAATGGCATATTCGCCATCATATTTTGCTTTAATCCAGCCTGTAACATGACGGTCGTCACTAAAGTCACGATGGCCATTGTGACCAATATTGTAATATTTCCCAGTCCAATTGCATTTTGTTTCATGCGATAGAGTAAAGCATTTGTTGTAATAAATTTTTCTGGTTGATAATATTTACGACCGTGTTTTTGCCGTTTTAAATACCAAATCGTCATTGCGACGTAAAATAAGTAAGTTCCCGCAATCACTAGCAGCACAGCGCCTGCAAATATGACGATTATAAGTGAATTGACTTTAATCGTTATCGCTAAGTAATAACCTATCACTAATAACAACATACCCAAGAACGCTAAAAATCCTCGTGATTTTGGTTCACGCTCACCTTGGTTTTCCGAATGCAATAAAGTTAAACTAGAATGATGATGAATTGTCCACATACTAATCGATGCTAATAAAACAAACGCAATCACTGTCACAATAACCGGCATAGAGACACTTAACATCGAAAAGGTTAAATTAAAATAGTTCCCACCGATTAAAGCAATAAAAACTAAAAATAAGAACTTTGATAAAATAACCCCAACAATTGTGCCGAGTAGCAACGTTACCACCAGCAAAATGAATAATTCCAGCAGTGCAACAACGATAATTTGCATTTTACCAAGGCCCAAAATATCATACAAGCCAAACTCTCGTGAGCGTTTTTTTAACAAAAAACGGTAAGCATAGATTTCAATCCCAATCGAAAAAGGAATCAGTATGATTTGACCAATAATTAGAACGACAGCTACGGACTTAATGTCTAATTTATCTAATTCTGGTGAAAAAGCAATTGAAGCCAAAATAAAATTCAAAACAAACATCATGACTGTTGCCAATAAAAAAGGCGCGAAATTCTTAAATGATTTCCGAATATTACGTTGTGCTAATTTGAGATAAAACATATCAATTGCCTCCTAACACACTACTCATGGCTAAGTTGATTTCTTTGTTAAAGTCTGATGTACTACGCTCAGCACGATACAATTGATGATAGATCATACCATCTTTAATAAACAGCACACGTTTAGCATGACTAGCAACAACACTTGAATGCGTCACCATTAAAATTGTTTGCCCTTCATCATTAATTTTTTCAAACAATTTTAACAATCGGTCTGAATTTTTTGAATCTAACGCCGCGGTGGGCTCATCTCCTAAAATTAAGTCAGGATGTGTCATCAAAGCTCTTGCAATGGCCACACGTTGTTTTTGACCACCTGATAGTTCAAAGGGTTGTTTACTTAATATTTCCGAGATGTGAAGTAACGGCGCTAATGTACCAATACGTTCTTGCATCATTTGAATTGGCTTTCGATTCAACACCAAAGGTAAATAAATATTATCACGTACATTCAATGTATCTAGTAAATTAAAATCTTGAAAAACAAATCCCAAATGCTCGCGGCGAAATTTTGCTAAATCATTGGATTTAATCCCATTTATATTCGTACCATTTAATGATACGGCGCCGTTAGTTGGCCGTTCTAGTGTTGCCAATATATTAAGGAGTGTTGTTTTACCACTACCTGATTCACCCATAATCGCGATATATTCACCTTTCTCAACACTAAAATCAACATCACGCAATGCCGTTGTTGTTTCCTTTGAAAAACGTGTTTTAAAAACCTTTGCTAAATGATTAACCTCTAGTAACATATTATTCTCTCCAATTCATATACCATATCATATCTATTATTATCTACTAACTTGGCGGCTTCTTCACTAACAAATGCGACGATAACCTGACAAAAATGTCAGATTAGCTACTTTTAACGATAAGGTTGACAAAGACAATCATTATTTGGTATAGTTTACTGGTTAATTAACTAGTAAACTATCGAGGCCAATTATGTCAGAATCCGACAACATTATTCAAGAACTCAACACCTTTGTCCAAACGTACGCGGCAAGTTCTGAGTTCATTCGCACAACGACAGCACAACAAATCAATGCCACACAGGCACATCTGCTCATGCTGCTACAATCTCAAAACGCTACTAATACCACGCTTGCCGACAAAATGAAGCTGAGTAAGCCAGCAATTACCAAAGCCATTAAGAACTTGACTGCTCATGGCTATGTATCAGCAACACAAGATCCGGTAGACAAGCGCAGTATTAAGTACAAAGTTACACCTGCTGGTGTTGAATTAGCAAAACAACATGAACTTTCTCATCAAAGTTTACATCAAGAAATTGATGCCACAATTGCTAATTTCACACCACAGCAACAAGAAACAATTATGACATTTCTTGTTCAAATTAATCACTTAAAGGATGATCACTCATGAAAAAATTAATCGCTATTATGGCCGTTGTTCTCATTGCTATTGTGGGTTTCGCTACCGTTAAAGGTGCTTCACCAAAGAAAAACACCGATAACATCACAATTGTCGCATCAACCGATTTTTACGCAGAAATTGCACAAACCGTCGTTGGTAATCATGGTAAAGCCACAGCTATCATCAAAAGCGCCAACGTTTCCCCTGAAGACTATGAGCCAACAACAACTGTTGCTAAAAAAGTCAGTGGTGCCGATATTGCGCTTGCTAATGGTTTAGGCTATGATTCATGGCTAAATAAGCTCGCTAAAACATCTCAAAAAACGCAACTTATTCGGATTGGCGAAAATGTTTTGAACGAAAAAGCTGGCATTAATCCCCATCTTTGGAACAACCCAGATACAATGACTAAAACCGCACAATATTTAGCTGATACGTTATCTAAAAAAGACCCAACACATAAAAAAGATTACCAGGCCAATGCAAAAAAATATATTGCTAGCCTCAAACCAGTGACAGCTCTAATCACCGATCTCAAAAAAGACGCTCATAACCAATCAGTGGCCCAAACCGAACCCGTATTTGAATACATGTTAACAGCTTTAGGCTACAAGGTTATGGATACTGATTTCTCAGAAGCTATTGAAGAAGGCAATGACCCTTCTCCTGCAACATTGACAAACCTGAAATCAGCGATCACAAACCACAAAATCGCTTTCTTAGTTAATAATAAGCAAACAACCAGCGCAACAGTTTCTAATCTTGTATCGTTGGCCAAAGAAAATGATGTGCCTGTGATTAATGTGACTGAAACAATTCCAAATGGTGAAAATTACGTGACTTGGAAATTATCAGAACTAAAACAAATACAGAAAATCAAGCCATAATCATGTGACACCACCAGTTGTTTTGAATATGTTATACTACTCTTGAAACGTATCAGTCTCTTCTGATATCCATCAGGATTACCGGCGAACCTACTGGTACCTAAAAAACATTACAATTGGAGGTAGTAATCGTTATGTCCCTTACAGATACGTACACACTAAGTAATGGCGTTAAAATCCCTGTTCTTGGCTTTGGTACTTGGCAATCGGCCGATGGTGATGTGGCTTATCAAGCTGTCAAATGGGCACTTGATGCTGGTTACCGCCACATTGACACAGCCGCTATATATGGTAATGAATCATCCGTTGGTCGTGCCATCAAAGACTCTGGTGTGCCACGAGAAGAATTATTTGTCACATCTAAGCTTTGGAATGATGCCCATAGCCACGATGCGGCGCTCGAAGCACTCGATACATCACTTGATAAATTAGGCTTGGACTATCTTGATCTATATTTAATCCACTGGCCTAATCCATCAGGTATACAAGCCCAGGGTTCGGACGCTTGGAAATCTGCAAATGCTGATACTTGGCGTGCCTTCGAGGAAGCATATGCTTCTGGAAAAGTTAAAGCCATTGGTGTGTCTAACTTTCAAATCCATCATCTCGAAGCGTTGGCTCAAACGCAAAATATTGCACCTATGGTCAATCAAAACTTCCTTAATCCTTCCGATCAACAAGCTGATCTTGTTGCTTATAACACAGCGCACAACATTTTGAATGAAGCCTACTCACCGCTTGGTACTGGTAAGTTAGTTGATCTCCCTCAAGTAAGCAACTTAGCTGAAAAGTACGGCAAGTCAATTCCTCAAATTCTCATTCGTTGGTCATTGGACAAAGGATTTCTACCTTTACCAAAATCAACCCATGAATCATACATTCAAGCAAATACTGATGTGTTTGACTTCACATTAACGCCTGAAGATATAGGATCTCTGGATAAATTACAATCTGTTGGCGAGTTACATTTAGATGCTGACAAGGCAACATTCTAATCATATAAAAAGCGAACGTTTCACGTGAAACGTTCGCTTTTTATATGATTTTAAACTGACCGCTTCTTAAAAATAAGATAAGCAATCACATACATGACTAAGATATATACCAGATAAGCAATGATAACTGTATCTTGAGACATGTGTACCATATCTTTGATATTACTAGGTGATAATTGACCATACATCGACATACCAATGAAAATATTAAAGGGGTTCCACTTTAATATTGGTGCCATTTGAATCAACATAATCGAAATACTACTTAAAATTGGTGTACCAACAATCATCACAACACCTAATCCAATCGCAGCCCCTGAGCTCTTAACCAAATTTGTGATAAGCAGTACCAATGCTGCAACAAATATCATTTGTAACAACGTACTTAGCACTGTCATGCCCATTGTTTGCCAAGCGTTCCCTGCATAACCAACACGTTCTGCAAAGTTAAATTTCGGTGCAAAAATTAACTGACCAATCATCGTGCCAATAAACACTGACAAAAATAGCGCAATATAAATGCTAAGATTCAACACCAGTTTGCTTGTAAAGATCATACCGCGACTAAATCGGCGTGATAAGAGTGGCCTGATTGTTCCAAATCCAAATTCTTGTGACACACTCAGTGCGGTAATGATAATTCCTGCCATATAAACATAAAAAGTACCATGTCCCAAATCAACAATCGTACCAGCGCCACGTTGAGACTTAAAAATACCCATAATCAGTAAAGGAAATAAAACACCCAATCCTAACCAAATATGTAAACGATTTTGTTTGAATGCTTTATAATACTCTTGTTTCATTAAAGTTAACATTTATTATTCCCCCTGATCGTCCGTTGCTAGCATATCTAGCAATGATTTTTCCAAGTTACCCGTAACTGTATTAACCGTCTTAATTTGAACATCTATCGCATTAATTGCTGTAATCACCTGTTGTAAGTTTTCCGCCCCAGAAATCTGTACGTGACCGTCATCAATCGTCACTGACCAGTCATGTGCCTTAGCTAACTTGACTATTGCCGCATTATCTGTTGTTTCAAATACCCAACGTGTTTTGTCGTGACTAAAGAATTCTGATATCGTGGCAGTTTCAATAATCTTGCCATGATTAATAATCACAACGTCGTCAACTAATTTTTGTAACTCATCTAGCAAATGACTAGATATCAAGAATGCAACGCCCTCATTAGCTAAGTCTCTGATGAGTTGACGTAAATCATGGACCGATTGTGGGTCCAAGCCATTCATTGGTTCATCCAAAATCACTAGCTTAGGATGTCTAATAAGTGATATTGCAATTCCCAAACGTTGTTTCATACCCAGAGAAAAATGTTTCGCTTTACGCTTACCAAAATTATCACCATCTATTTGAGTGCGATGCATTAATTCAGTAAAATCAGCCGGATTTTTCGTATCCATTGCATACAGCTTTAAATGTTCTAACGCTGTTAAGTTCGGATAAATTGATGGGTACTCAATTAAATTACCAACCTTGTCGAGTGCCTGATGGTTACCGAAAGTAACTAGTTGTCCGTCTAATGTAATCGTACCAGCCGAATAACTCATCAAACCAGTAATTGCACGCATTGTAGTTGATTTACCGGCACCGTTTGGACCGATCAAACCAACAATATGCCCAGCCTCGACATTAAAACTCACATGAGACATCCCAATTTTTTTGCCAAACTTTTTATCAATGTTTTTTACTTCTAATAGTGCCATTATTTTCCCCTTTTCTAATGCCTCATTATTTATCCCAAGTGAGTTTCAACTTGGGTTTGAATACAAACACAAATGTCACAATTGTCATAATGACTGGTATGATCATGTTGTTGAGCACAACTGCAACTGTCAACGGTGAACGATTTCCTGCTATTAACGTGATAAACATTGACACAAAAACAAAAATGACAAATGGCCACCTGAAATAATGAAGCCTAATAGCATCATCAACTGTATCAGCGCTTATCTTAGTCGCCAAATAACCACCTATACTAAATAAGACTAATGATAATAGCAAAAGTAATACGTTTGCGAAAACTGTTTGTAGCGTATCACTATGTTCAAATACTTTTGTGTGAAAGATATGATCAATTTTTTCTATAGCAAGCACTGGTGATATAACGACAATCAACATAAAGATAGCAGTCATTATTTTCATCCAAACTGGACCAATCAATGTATAAACAATGGCCATGACACTTGCCATGAAGAATAGTTGAATACCACTAACAACGTCATCGGCAATGATATCCACAACTGTTTTAGGACGCGTAATTAATGTCAGTATGATATCCATTAAGGAAGACACCACAATCGGTAAAACAATTAACAATAATACCCGCGTAATAAAAAGTTGTTTGCGTGAAATATGTTGTGTATACAACCATGTTTCTAAGTGTTTCAGTTGATCATTTAATACTGTGGCCGCAGCAATTAGAATCCAAACGGCGCTAACTGCAGGTCCTAATTGTTCGTTAAAATGTTTAACAGTAATATTTTGCCATAAAAAATTTGATGTTAATGATACAACTGCCAATAGTAGGCCTAATATCAAGGCCATCATAAACTGATTTTTCTTGATTGTGAAGTACAACTTCATACTTTGTTTCATGCTTCAGCCTCCAACTCTTGCTGCCACGCGTAGGCTTCTTTGGCAAAACTAGCTCGAAAAATGTCTTCGCTACTTACTGGTAATTCTTCTACAAATTTAAAATCAGGTCCTGCCAATTTAATACCAATATCTTCTACAAAATTATTGAACACAATGGTCACAATATGCCCAGTCTGTGCAATAATTGTGCCACTCTCACGCAAAAAGTCAGGTAAAGTTTCACCAACGAATGCTAATTGGTATTTTTTGATATCTTTATTATTTTCAATAGAAAATGTACGATCAATCGTTTGGTCCTTCAACAATAATATACGATCAACTAATGTATCTAGTTCAATTAAGTTATGTGATGCAATCAAAACTGCGGTATTATGTTCAGTCACCTGTGTTACAATCATTTGCTTCACTTGATCTCTGATCAGTACGTCTAAACCATCAAGTGGCTCATCTAAAAAAACATATTGTGCACGACTAGCAAAACTAACAATAATCATAAATAATGCCCGCATACCCTTTGAATAGTTACGCAGTTGCCGACTATTGTTCAGCCCAAAACGCTTAATCTCTAAATCATACCAAGCTTCATCAAAATTCTTATAAGCTACTTTCATAATCGTTTTAATTTTCTTGGGTGAATAGTAACTAAGCCAATTCTCAGGCATATCAATATAAAATAGCTGATCATGCAAGCTAGGCATTTTATAATAATCTAAACCATCTAGACCAATACGGCCAAAATCTGGTAAAAATTCACCAGTAATTGTGCCAAATAATGTTGTTTTACCAGCACCATTACGACCAACTAAACCTGTCACTTCACCCTCATGCAATTCAAAATTAATATTATTCAGAACTGTCTTATTTTGGATTTTTTTAGATATATTTTCAACAACTAATGTCATGTCTTCTCCCTCTCTGGATTTTTTGGTATTCCATAGGCTTCAGTAATCCAATCATTTAATTGTTGGGCAGAAATAGCTGCTCGCTTAGCATCAATCACAACTTCCCCAAGTTGTTCACGCAATGCTTTAATCAAACGTTCATCTGCAACCTGTTGCTCATCGGCACTCACAAAGGTGCCTTTTCCAGCAACCGTTTCAATCACATTTTGATGTTCTAATGCCTTATATGCCTTCGCTACAGTGTTTGGATTTAATCCCTCAATTAAAGCCATCTCTCGTACCGAGGGTAACTTTTCCCCCATCGTCAGCACACCTGAAGCAACTTGGCCTTTAATACGCCACATAAGTTGTTCATACAATGGTTGATTCCGCTGAATTTGTGCCATTCATGTACTTCCTTTTTAAAATTTTTGATGCGTAGGCTTACCAAGTAGCCAACCTAAACATCAAATTTAGACCGTGTTTCATTATTCCCCTTGACACAATTATGTTTTATCATCTGTATCACGTGTACTATAATACACGGTACAGTTTGTTCTGTCAACTATGCCCCATTCCTATTATTGGTATAATCAATTCATTTTATTTGAATATTTTCATAATAAAAATTAATTTAACCACAATTTGTGTTAGAATAAGTGCAATTGTATGTTAACCATATAATAATTATTTGGAGATGAAAAGAAATATGAGAATAGACCAAAAATCAAAAACAATCGTCTTTGTTGCATTCTTTGCAGCAATTACCTATGTAGCAACTAGTATTCAAGTCCCTATGCCTGCTTTAATTGGTAAACCTTTTGTCCATCTTGGCAATGCATCAGCTTTGCTTTCTGTTTTATTATTAGGTTATAAACGTGGTGCCTTTGCCGGCGGCATTGGTTTGGCTTTGTTTGATGTCACACATAATTATATCTTAGATGCACCATATTACTTTTTCGAAATATTTATTGTAGGTGGTATAGCTATCCTTGTTTTGAACCTGACACATTATCATGTCGCACCGAAGCCTATCAAACTAGTCACTATTATCGCTGCTGCGATTGCCACTAAATTTGTGACAACCACAATACATAATTTTGTCATGGCCCTTGTTAAAGGATTAACGTTTCAACCAGCTGTGATTGCCACCCTATCTGCGCTAATGCCCACGTTGATTAACTGCGCAACCACCATGATCGTTGTACTCGTCACCTACCCAATATTAAGCCAACAATTACGTACAAAACTGACTGTTTAAAATAGCGACACATACAAAAAGCGCTAATGCATTGATCAATGCATTAGCGCTTTTGATATATTTAGAACAAACGAAACCCTGTATCAACTAAACAATACAGGGGAGAAAAAATGTATTTGAGAAAGAGAAGAGAAAATTTAGGAGAGAATGAAAAGAGAATTTTGTATTATCTACCAGGGTTTCGTTAAAATGATAAGTTAAGTTATCTTATCAATATAATTATCTTAAACTGATAACATTAAATACATGTTAAACAATCAATAATAATCGTCAATAGACCAACTTATTTGCCTGAATATATCGTCCAAAAATCATTTAACATCGCTTAATTTCTTAGGTACCGTAATTTTACCGGCTAAAATTTGCTTTTTAGCTTCTTGCGTTGCTTGCCATGCATTATCAGGCATCGCATCTCGTGCAATATCAACACCGTTTTCTTTCAAACCATACGTTACTGTTTTACCACCAGGGAACTGTTTACTTTGTCCCTGTTGTGCAACAATTTCGATCGCGTTATCAACACGTTTAATCGCTGATGCTAGCGTAAAGTTTGAGGTTTTACCATCTTTTGCAGTATAGTTACCATCAGCCTTTTGATCCATGTCGACGCCAATGACCCACACTTTTTTGTCCACTGTCGTGTTTTGATTTTCTGCCTTAGCTTCTGCAAAAACGCCGTTACCGGTTGCACCTGCTGCTTGGAAAATAACATCAACACCACTAGCATACATGGCAGCTGCAATCGTTTTACCCTTAGCGGCATCTGTGAATGTATTCGCATATTGAGAGACAAAAGTCGCCTTAGGATTTGTTGCCAAAACACCGGCTTTAAATCCTGCCTCAAATTGTTCAATCACTTCACCCTTAACGCCGCCTACAAAACCAATTTTGCCTGTTTTTGACGCCGTGGCTGCAGCTACCCCTGCTAAATAAGAGGACTGCTCTGAATGAAACATAATCGAAACAGCATTTTTATAAGGCACATCTGCTTCAACCATCGCAAAATTCGTTTTTGGGTTCGCCTTAGCGACTTGTTTCATAGCAGGTCCCCCCATGAATGAGATACCTACCACAAGTTTATAATTTGCTTTAACCGCCTGTTGCAAGTTAGACTTAATCTCAGAATTGTCATTAGAGACAAAATAAGAAAAACCTGATTGTCCTTGTTTCATGTTGTTCTTTTTACCAAAGCGCTTAATACCATCCCAAGCCGATTGATTAAATGACTTATCATCCACACCACCCGTACTCGTGACTAACGCTACCGAGTAAGCATTTTTTTGGTTTGAACCTGAACTTTTGGCAACAGATACACCGATACCAATCACCACAACAGCAGCAATAATGCTACTAATTACCATAGAACGTTTCATTTTGTTTTCCTCCGACTATGTATCTCTCTGTATACATAGAAATTAGTTGTATTTTATACTAATTGCAACTGGCGGCTGGACCACACAATGACAAATTAACACTAAACACACTGTTATCCATAATAACAGTAAATTCAATACAACACAATCCCCTTAAGTTAACCACATTAACACATTGTTCACAACGGAAGATTAAATATTACAAAAAAGAATACTAAATGATCTCATATCACTGCTATCAAAACATATTAACAATTTATAAAGAAAATAAAAATATGTTTGACATTTCACATATAAGCGTTTAAACTTACTATTTGTAATCAATATTACAATAAGCAACACTTATTTTAGGGTAACATTTGAAAGGATATACACACATGTTTACATTACAAAAACCACAAGCTAATCTGAAAGAGATTATCATAAAAAGTGTCTGGTTTGGCTTCATTGCCGGTATGGTTTCTGGTATGGTCAAGATTGGCTGGGAGAATATTTTTCCACCTCGCACGATTGCTCGTAACTTAATCAATCCGCCACAACATATGGCTATGCAAATTGGCATTCCTAAGAAATTAGTTGAGTCATTTGTCTACTATTCACAAGATCAAAAAGTATTTTGGTTTACCCTCATTTTACATTTTTCATTCGCAATCGCATTTTCAATATTGTATGTCTTTGTTTCACAATACTGGTCAAACATCGGTCTTTGGCAAGGTGCCGCTTATGGTATTGTGCTTTGGATTGCTTGGCATGTCATTATTATGCCAGCTTTTGGAACAGTACCTGCACCTTGGAACCAACCATTCGCTGAACATTTCTCAGAGTTCTTCGGACACATTGTCTGGGCTTGGGCTATCGCTGCAACCGTCTACTACTTAATTGCTAAAGATAAGCGCGGACATCTCACAAATATTTAATTTAAAAAGACATCCACTTCACAAACAGTGGATGTCTTTTTAAATTAAATCATCATGCAATAAACAAAAAAATAGCTTACTCGTTATAGCAACAAACTGGAGACTACTCATCTCACATGTTGTTACTACTTTGAACCACGGACATGGTTGTATGCGTTCTCGGCCACTTACAAGATGTTCTGATTCGATACAAGTAAACTATTTGGAATGAACGAGGTATACTGCGTTCGCCAGTGAAGATGGCTTAAACAAGTTTAATTAGTCTTATCGTTTCGCCTAATCTACCCTTATATTATATCGTATCTTCATTAACTCTGCAAACGCTTACAATGTCAATTTAAACTTAGAGTGTTTCACCATTGGAGGCAATAACCTCTTTGTACCACGTGAAGGAATCTTTTTTAATTCTTTTCAAAGTGCCCTTGCCATCATCATCTTGATCAACATAAATGAAACCATATCGTTTTGACATTTCTGATGTCGAAAAACTAATCAAATCAATTGGCCCCCACATCGTATAACCTAAGAGATTAACACCATCCTTGATTGCTTCCTTCATTTGCTCAATATGTGCACGTAAATAATCAATACGATACTGATCATGCACATGACCATCATCTTCAAGTTTATCTAAAGCACCTAGGCCATTTTCGACAATAAATAGTGGTTTGCGGTAACGGTCCCACATCGCATTTAAAGTTATCCGTAATCCAACGGGATCAATTTGCCATCCCCAATCTGATTCCTTCAAATAAGGATTACGCCCGCCAACGGCCATGTTACCCACACCATCATCAACCTGATTATGCTGTGTCACATTAGTCATATAGTAGCTAAAACTAATAAAGTCTACTGGATTTTCAAGCAAAATAGCTTGGTCATCTTCTGCCATGTGAATCACAATGCCGTTTTCACTGAAAAAACGGTTCATATATTCTGGATACTCGCCACGTGCTTGTACATCTGTAAAAAACAGATTTTTTTCATCTTCTAATTGTGCCGCTCTGACATCCTCTGGCTTTGGTGTCGCAGGATACGTCTGCATCCGTGCCAACATTGATCCAATTTTGGCATTTGGATCAATCTGATGCAATTGCTTTGTTGCAATAGCGCTGGCGACAAATTGGTGATGTAACGCTTGATAACGAATCTGTAACTGTTCTCTTTCCGAAAGGCCTTTATCAATGGCCCCCGTTTCGTGAAATCCCCAGGTACCTGTATTGATTTCATTAAATGTCAACCAATAATCAACTTGATCATGATAACGGTTGAATACTGTCTCAGTAAAACGATTAAATGCAGCAATTGTTTCGCGCCCAGCCCAACCATTATATTTCTGTGTCAAAACAACTGGCATCTCATAGTGTGACAACGTCACTAGTGGCACAATATCATATTTGGCTAATTCGGCTAATACATTGTCGTAAAATACCAAACCTGCTTCGTTTGGTTGTGCATCTTCTCCTTGTGGGAAAATTCGAGACCATGCAATCGAGAAGCGATACACTTTAAATCCCATTTCCGCAAAAAGCGCAATATCTTCTTTATAGTGATGATAAAAATCAACACCACGTCGCTTAGGATATAAATCATCTGTTTTATCAGCCAATGCTATTGCAAGCGTTTCTTCAGTGACGTCACCCATAGACATTTTACGACGATCATCAGCCTTTTGGACAACCTCAGCCGTACTTAACCCTTTGCCATCAAGGTTCCAAGCACCTTCAATTTGATTAGCCGCAGTCGCACCACCCCATAAGAATCCTTTGGGAAATGAGTTTTCATAAGTTGTTTTATACATGTTGTACTTCTCCTTTATAATCATTACTTGTCTCAATATGACGATCAGTCAACTTCAATACCCAGTCACGATCAGTCGCCAATGTATTGTCTGTTACGGAAATATCGTAATTTGGCGTGTTTGTAATAATGAGCATCACAGTTGTATCATAGCCAGCATGACTAATCGCTTGACGATCAAATTCAACCAAAGGTTCATCAATAGTGACTTTTTGATTCTTTTTGACTAGTGTCTTAAAATGCTGACCATTCAATTCAACTGTGTTAATACCAATGTGCAAGAGTACTTCGACGCCTTTTTCTGAAATGATACCTATAGCATGTCCGGTTGGATATACAGCGCTCACAGTTCCTGTGATAGGTGCCTTCACAATATCACTCGTTGGCACAATCGCAATACCCTGTCCCATAGCTTCAGAAGCAAAAACCTCGTCCTTAACATTTTTCAATGGAATAATTGTGCCATCAACTGGCGCTATAATTTGATGATGACCTTCTTGCTCAGCCGATTGGTCATCTACTGTCGCAACATTTGTATCCTTACTAAATCCGAAAAGATAAGTCAGCACAGTACCTAATATAAACGCTACACCTAACCCAATGATAACACTAACAAATCCCTTACCCAAATATGTTGGGATCGCTAACAGACTAGGTAATGTAAATGAACTTGCGTGCGCCTGACCGCCACCAGCAATGGCACCACCAATAGCACCTGATATAGCTGCCAGAACAAATGGTCGCTTAAGTTTTAACGTCACACCATAAATCGTTGGTTCAGTGATGCCTAACAAAGCAGTTGCTACTGATGAGCCCGCCAAAGACTTCATTTTAGCATCCTTAGCTTTTAGGAAGACACCTAATGCTGCACCAGCCTGTGAAACCACAGCAACACTTAATATAGGTAGTAGTGGATCATAACCGAGTTTACCAATGTTGTTCATCATAACAGGCACGAATGTCCAGTGAACGCCAAAGATAACAAACACTTGCCAAAACGCACCCATAAGCGCACCCGCCACTGCTGGTGCAAAATTATAAATAGCAGATATACCGTTTGACAATAACGTACCAACACTAGCACCTAATGGTCCAACAACAATAAGCGTTAAGGGTGCCATAATAATTAACAAAAATAGTGGCGTAAATATATTACGAATCGCTTCTGGAAATAGCTTGTCCAGTAGCGGCTGAATATAAGACATCACCCATACCGCTAACAATATCGGGATAACACTAGACGTATACGTAGTTGGAATAACCGGTATATTAAAGAAGTCGATTGTCTGTGAATTCCCCGTTATAGCAACAAGCGTCGGATAAACCAGTGCAGTTGCTAAAGCAACTGCCACAAACTGATTCACTTTAAGACTCTTAGCTGCCGTAAATGCTAATAATATTGGTAGAAAGTAGAAGAACCCATCGCCCGCCGCATACCAAATTTGATAAGCACCACTTTTTTCAGTTAACCAACCTAGGGCTAACAGTAAAGCTAACAACCCTTTTAAAATACCTGCACCAGCCATGGCACCCAAGAATGGTGTAAAAACACCAGATATAAAACTAATTAATTTGTTTAACACATTCTCTTTAGGTTGATCTTTTTCATCAACAATCTGATCATCTGTATTTTCTAAACCTGCCAATTCTGCTAAAGGTTCAAACACATTAGCGACCGAATTACCGATAACGACTTGATATTGTCCCGCAGAGTTAACCACCGTCACGACACCATCTAGGTCTTCAATTTTTTTGGTGTCAGCCAACTTATCATTCTTTAACTTGAATCGTAGGCGCGTTGCGCAATGCCACCCTGTGTTAATATTATCCTTACCGCCCACACCAGATAATATATTTTCTGCTAATACTTTATAATCCATGATGTCTCCTTTTCTTAATCACAAAACCCAAGTTAATTATGATAACCACTAAAAAGCGTTTTTCATAATTAACTTGGGTTTTGCCTAATTAAATAGTTACAATCCCATCAACTCTGTTGACTGATTTCATTAATAATTCTTTGAATGTGAATCGTGACATAAACTTGTTCGTTCAAAGTCACACTTTTATTTAGCGTATTTTTAACAAACTGTACAATTTTTTGTGTACAATTAAATGCTTGTGGATATTTTTTAAAAATATGTTGATATAAGACATCATCCGTCTCTTCCACTGCATTAATTTTCTGATCACTACTAATTCTTTCCACAAAGAATCGTAGATGCACCAAAAATCTTTGATAACTAATTGTGTCTTCGTCGAGATGAACCTGCAACTGATACTGTACAATTGTTAAAATATCACCAATCAATTTTGTCATTTTCACACCTCTGTCATTACTATCTTGGGCGGATGTGCGATTTTCGACAAATTTTAATGCAATAAATCCAGCTTCATCATCTGCCAGTTGCACCCCAAACGATGTCTTAATTAATTTTAGCGCTGCGACACCGATAGCGTATTCCTGCGGATAAAAATGTTGTATCTCCCATAGCAATTCATTATGAATCACAATACCATCTTCTGTTCTTTGAATGGCAAAATGAATGTGGTCAGTAATCGCAATCAATAGATAAGCGTTAAATTTAGTCTGCAGCTGTTCTTCAGCTGATTTAATAATTTGCGATGATATTTCGAAATACTGTGGTGAAACATCACTAATTAACTCATCAAACAACGTTAACCATCGTGCTTCTGTTGGTGCATAAATCTTATCAATGGCCTTTTCATCTATGCGTTGCCCGACTTTTTTTTGGAAACCTAACCCCTTACCAATTAATACAACTTCATGACCATTATTGTCTGCCAGTAGAACATTATTATTAAAAATTTTTTTGATATTCATTCATCACTTCCAGACTTTCAATGATAATTCTAAAACAAAAACCCGACAAAATCTGTACAAAGTTTTTTAAAACTTGCAACAAATAACTGTCAGGTTTTGCCCATTCGCACGGTAACAATCCTTCATGACTTTAGTATACAACATAATGTAAGCGTTTATAACACTGAGTTTAAATTACCCATATGCCTTCATTGGTGATTTACAGCAATCTTATTTTATATGACATCATATTTTTAGTATAATCAAATCAGTTAGTCTACACGATGAAAAGGGAGAAACGATGTTATTTCAAGATAAACCGAACATTTTTGTGCCTGCAACCATTCCAGTGACAGCAACGACTATTTTTAAGGACATCAATTATGCCCCGGACGCGCGCCACACACTAGATATTTACCTACCAGACGGTCGCCAAAATTTTCCAGTGATCGTTGATATACATGGTGGTGGCTTGCTCCGTGGCCAGAAGTCATCTGCTAAACTCAATCCCAGTTTACGTTTTTTGGCTGATCAGTTTGCCATAATTAGTATCAATTACCGCCTCAATGACCCACTAACAAATCAATTTCCAAACCAGATTGCTGATATTAGAGCAGCATTAGATTTTTTATCTCTGAATGCCACTCAGTACCATCTGGATATGACAGATTTAACACTGATTGGTGAATCAAGCGGTGCACAATTAGCCGTTTTGGCAGCTGCTACGTTTACCATACAACACACCCTCGGAAACATACAAAATGTCACTTTCAACCCAAAATTTCCGATAATTAAACATGTTATTGCACTATACGGCCCCTACCAATTAGACCAATTTAATCATCAGTTTAAAAAATTAGGCATTACCCCAAAATTTTCTGAAACAGGTACTGCAAAATCTTTTGAAGGTATTATGTTACAACACCAATCCCCAAAGGATGTGCCTGACCTCGTTGCTCAAGCTAACCCAGCTACGTATTTTACAAACAAAATGCCACCTCTCATGCTCATTGCTGGTATGAAGGACCCAGTCGTCCCTTACTTACAGAGTGTTGAGCTTGCTAAGGCTTATCATAACTTGGTTGGTCACCATCTAATAACACACTGGTTACCAGATGGTGTTCATGGCCCAATAGATTATGATAATGATGCCCTTTATACTGAAAAATTATCCTTTATTACAGGCAATTAAAAAATGCAACAGCTGCTGGTTATCCACGCATACCGTTGCATTTTTTAATTGTTAATTATCTTTAAAATCGTTTTAAGCACACCTGCATGATCATTATCGGCGATAACTGGCTCAAATGGACCATTGATATGAGCTGTTGGCATCAGAAAAGGATGACCGACAGCTAATAACATTTCTAAATCATTGGCGCCATCTCCGAAAGCCGCAATATTTGTCATACTAATACCCATATGATCCGCCAGCATTTTTAAGCCAACAGCTTTATTAACACCTGCGGGGACGATATCTACTGCCCCTGTACCTGTTTCAGTGACATGCACGTGATGTCCTAATTGTTGTCTAGCGACGTCATAAAATTGTGTCTCATCAAAGTTATGCCAGTTCATGGTCACTTTAAATATCGGATCATTAATTTCTGACACATCATCAAATACAATGACTTTCTTAAAATATTGACGTCTATCTGCCGTCATCACGTCAGCATATTCACGTGGCACATACGCTGTGTCATCTGTTGAATAGACTAATCCACGACTCGGCTTGACAGGAAAGGTCGTTAATAATTTTTGTACAGTTTTCAGTGTATCTAATGACAGTGTCTTCTCAAAAATAACCTCCCCTTCAGATGTCGTCACACGCGCGCCATTATTAGTGACAAACGACAAACCAACATCTAAAAAATCTGATAGTAAGCGGTTAATGCGTTCCTGATGCACCCCAGTCGCAATAACAAATTGTATCTTGTTGTGTGCAAGTATTTTAAGCACTGTTCGAAATAACGCCCTATCAAATGATTTATCATTGGATAAAAACGTACCGTCTAAATCAGTTGCAATCAATTGAATATTAGTCATCAACTATTCTGTATTCCTTTTATTTAGTAACCATTTAGCCATCATATCAATTTTTTTGAAACGCAGTATTGCTGATGCCCAATGTTATGAATGTGCTAGAATACGTTCGGCTATCCAAGCCCCTTCACGTAAAATCAATGTATTCACGCCCGGTCTTGGAATAACCGTTCCAAACCATTTCAAGCCCTCTAATGTAATACCGTACATATATAAATGAGGTATTGTTTCTCCGTCATGATTAATCACTTCAAATGTCTGACGGTCGATATCTGCAGCGCCTAATTTATAAGTAGACCCGTTACTTCGCGTACGTATAGGTTGGGTCAAAATACCCTTATCACGTAAATTGGCAATTAATGGATTATTAGAGATTGATAAATTGGTGGCCCCCAATCTAGCTTCAATCAACACATTACCATGGAATGCTTGATTACGAATATCATGTGCGACAAATTCATCACCAATAGTCGTAATATTAATGCCTGCAGCAGTCACTTCAAAAATACCTGCTTTGATTAGTGCACGTAGCTGTTCAACTCTTTCTAAAGGCGGACCGACTGACACAAATGTGTCTAATGGATTAAAACGATTTAAAAACTTCTCATACTCATCTGCTGAAAAATAATCACGCTCAACAACATAGCGCACACGATCACGCATATCACGTAAAATATCAAAGGTACCCGCAAAAGGTGCCTGTTTATTACCGAGTCGTGCATCTTCAATATCCGCTGTCAAATAATCTATAAACCACGCTTTATAATCTGCATCGTCCGACACATCACGTGCTGGGTTACGAATTAAGTCAATATCAAACGCCGCAATATTATCTAACCCAAATTTTCTTGCTGTTGCGGTTAAGTCATCACTCGTTACTAATGCCTTTTTTAGGGCTTCAGCCTGATCATATGTTAAGTGGCTACTAGCCGAATCAATGACATTAAGTAAATATTTATAAGTTAATTCTTTGACAACTAATTTTTCAAAGTCAGCATAAATAATATGTCCATCACCTGCCGCGCGCAGTGCGTCAAGTGCTGGTAACGTGAAAAATTGCGGGTGGTATAGCTCACTTGCTAATTTTTGATTGACACCACGTGCATGAAGTGGAAAACCACGACGCGACCCAGCGACGACATGAGGTTCTCGTCCTGAAGGTTTGTAAACCAACTCCTGCGTATCATCACGAACAAATTGACCACCTTTTTCCACTGTTAATGCCATGAGGTAATCAAAAAAGCTTAGCCCTAGACCACGAATAATAATCTGGTCATCAGCATTAAATCCTGATAAATCCGCCTCAGCTGGATGCATCGGAGCGACGTATTGTAGCTGGTGATCCTGTGCAAAACTTTTAAAAAACATTTCTTCGTCATTCAGTTTATTTTCAGAATGGCCCAATGCCATCACGACATAATCTGATAAAATCGGTGTGCCATCAGCTAGTTCTAATTGGAAGCTAGAACCGATTGGTGTCACTTGAGTGACAGCTTGCTTGGTAAAATTCAGTGTGTGATTACTCCGTACACGGCGCATCAACCACTCAAAATACCACGCCGCATAAATCCCCATCATACCACGAGATGAAAAATCACCCGGCTGTGTTAGCGTTAACATTTCGTGACGGTATTGTGCGTCAAACTCTGTATGTGCTGTTAAAAAAGGCTCAGCTTCAGTTTCAAGCCACTGTAACATATTTGGTCCTGATAGTGGTTTCCCGCCATTTTCAATTGACTCATCATTAAACAACGTAATCTGTTCAATCACTGTATTCATTAAAAATAACTGATTTTGCGGTATAAATGGATCCCACACTCTTCCCCCAATCGCGTATGGATCATAAATTTGAATATCTAGCTGTTTTTTATCATCAGCCAAATTAATCAGGCGTTCGGCAACCGAAAGACCACGCGGCCCTGCACCAATAATTGCAACTTGCATATATCATTTTCTCCAAAGCGTAACCTATGAACGCATTTATTCTATCTCTAAACTAGTTCCCATTATAGTTGTTTTTGGTAATACTTTCAAAAATATCACCATGTGATCAATTCAACAAACCCTGAAGGATCTTCAAATATTTCTTAGAATAAGGTAATCGAACTTTGTTAGCTAATTCTATGGTTCTTGTCGCCGTATCCATTGACACCAGTTGGCGTTTATTAATCACATAAGCTGCATGTATTTGTATCAGATCTTCATGTAATATTGGTATGCGTTTGACCGTTGAACGAATTTGTATCTGCTTATATGTACAGTAGACAGTCAATATATGACTCTTGCTATCATTGCATGTCACATAGTGGATATCGTTAAGTATAACACGCTCATGCTTTTGACCATTGGGCAAACTAACGACTGCCGTTTGTTCGTTATCTAGCTTCTGGATGTTCTGCTTCTCGGCCCCTGCCACGGCCGACAGCAAACGCTGCTTAAATTGTTGTTCATTTTGCGTTTTATCAATGAAATTGAATGCGCTAATTTGATATTGGTAGCTCATATAAACCATTTCAGAATGTGTCGTCACAATAATGATTGGTGACAATATGTCAAACTCTCTGATCATTTTAGCAACATTTAGTCCAGCGTTGGCCACTGTCTGAATTTCTAGGTCTAACAAAATAATTTTAGGGTCTGCATCCTTACGCAATGCTGTCAACAATGCTGCTGGTTGATCAAAAACATGGCATGATGCTATTATGTTTTGAATACGTTTTTGTTGTATCAAATTGTCTTCCAATAAATAATAGTTCACCGGATTTCTGCCCCCAATGTCAGCTTTTGTATGAAATGATTTTTCTCAATCATTGTCGTTAATTCAATGTTCTCATGCTGTTTAATATATTGCTTAACGAAGTATAACCCAAAACCACTATGATTTTCTTTGGTTGTGTACTCAAGATCGGTAATTTTGGTCAGATCAACCGCCTGCGTGCAACTATTAATAATCACAATTTCTTCACAATCCGTCATCAGTACAGTGACCACTTTTTCTGCCGTTTTTTCTGCTGCTTCAATCGCGTTGTCTAACAATATCCCGATCACGCGATAAAAAGTTAAGTCATTTTCAAATGACTTAACTTTAAATGGTTGGCTACAATCGACAGTAAATGCAAGGCTTTTTTCAATTGCCAGTTGATTTTTGACTAAAATAGCGCTTCTTAAAGTTGTGTCTATAATATTTTTTAAATTGAGTAGCTGTGCATCCGGTAAAATCGTGTTACTTTTTTGAATCACTGAATAATATGTATGCTTGATATCACTCATGTTTTCGGATTGAATGCCATATTCCAAACTGGCTAAAATATTTTGATAATCATGTCTAAAGAAACGATATTCCGAATATTTCGCTTCAAGCTGTTGGGCATAATTTTGAGTCGCAGTTATTTCCACATCGTGCGCATTAATTCTGTCCTGTAACAACTCATGCTGATTACTAATAACCGGTACAAAAATAATCACTAGAATAAGCATTAACAAAAGAAAATCCCACCAAAGTGATCCTGAAAATTGTTGCACCGCAAATAAGTAAGCTAAAAAATCATTTAATACTCTTAAAAATAAACTACCGAAAATCAATAAATGTAACTGTGTTGTGTGCCGCTCTAAAAATTTTTCAGTAAGCCAACTATATTTGACACGACTCACCGTGAAAGCCACTACCAAGGCGATCACATTGGCTAAAAAATCCAAGCTTGTTTTGACCACAAAAGGGACATTGACTAGCGTGATCATCGTCATTTCAAAGTTAATAACCCAATATGACAGTAAGGAACTAACAATGGCATACAGTAAAATAACACGCTTACTACGAACAATATTTTGTTGCCAACCCATTAAAAGTAACACAAGAATTGACAGCGTTGATGCGACACTAGCTCTTAACAAAGGTGATTCAAAGCCATTGCCAACAATGTTAATCACATATAGTAAGCACATGGTACTCAAAAACATGCGACGCGAAAAGTGATGGTGTCCCATCAGCGTTCTAAACCAGATCAGCATCACAATGCTTTCAAATATTGGCCAAGTTAACGCATTGAAAAAATTTAAAAATTGAAACATCCTTTGATCCTCATTGTGTCTTTTATTCTATGATAGGCACAAAAATGCAATCAATTTACTCGTGATTTATGCGATTAAATTGTGATGTTTGATGTTGCTAATGACAACGTTTATCATATATAATATTAACAATATTAAAGCAAATACCTGATTAAATCAACTAAATAATCTACAATAATGATTGTCATCGCATATATTGCGTCAACAATCATTATAAGTATTTCCCCTTTTTTAGCAAAAATACGGTAAACTATAACAAATACAACTTTGGTGAGGAAATAACATGGCAAACTTACACCACAATAGCATTGATCCTACGATACTTGACGCGCTTTATGCGGGCCGTTTTGGCATTGAAATTGAAGAACATCGTGTTCAAACATCAACCCATACGCTTTCTCGTCATCCTCATCCCTCAGCACTTGGCGATCGTCAAACACAGCCTTATTTTCAGACTGATTTTTCAGAAAGTCAGGAAGAAGTTGTCACATCACCTCAGCACTCAACAAAGCAAGCCTTGGCACACTTACATGAACTGCAAACTATTTTAGCTGAGGCCTTAACTAAAGATGAAATCATTTGGCCACTTTCAATGCCACCACATCTTAATGCCGATGATATCCATTTCTTAAATACCCATTTTGAGCGCCCATGGTACCAAGACTACCGTGATTTATTATTAGCGCGTTACGGTAGTTTTCAGCATATTATGGCTGGTATCCACGTTAACTTTTCACCCGATGAAAAATTAATCGACTGGTACAGTCAACAACATCATATACATTCCAGGGCGACTGCTAAAAACACCCTCTTTTTTCAAATTGCGCAACAAGTTGCCAGCTATCGTTGGTTATTGACTTACTTATTCGGTGCTTCACCTGTGAGTGAAAACCCAGCTGACAACTTACCGAAAGATCGTACTGATATTGAACCCGTACGTTCATGGCGTACAAGTGAATTTGGGTTTGCTAACCTGCCAGAAATTCAAATTGATTATGTTGATCTGGAAACGCAAGTGCAACAAATCCAACAATATATTGCCAAAGGTGACCTATATGACAAAAGTGAATTTTATGGTCCAGTCCGCCTAAAAGCACCCGGTGATTTACCTCATTTAGTTCAAAACGGTGCTGAATACATCGAATTTCGTCTATTTGATATTGATCCTTTCACACAAGATGGTATCTCACAAAATGCCCTAAGCTTCTTACATCTACTTATTCTTGATGCAATCATAAACCCAGAAAATTGGCAAAAACATGAACTCGATAGTGCGCGTGCCCTTAATCATGTTGTCTCACTACAAAACCCAAATGATCTACTACCAGAAACAGCAATGACATACGCCAACACATTGTTTAGTAGACTGGCATATATTGTACAGTCAGCACCAACTGCACAGCGACCTGATTTTCAAGCAGCACTTGATTTTGCGCGCACGGCTGTCCAACAACCCAATCTGACCGTTGGGGCAAAACTGGTGCCTTTTATTGATAATCAGTCCTTAATATCGTTTGGTTTGCAACGTGGTCTTGATATTTTAAATACACGCCAGCAAAGCACCTTAACAGAAGACTTTCCAAATGTGCCAGATCATTTGATAAAAACCTACATTCAAGCACATCAATTAGGTCTTGAAACTATCCTAGATACTGAAAATCGTCAATTACAAGTACGGCGTGATGGTCAGATCATCACGCTGACCAGTGACCAAGATTTAAAATAATAAGTTATACAAAAAATGCGAAACAGTTTGTTTCGCATTTTTTGTATAACTTTTTTACAATACCATGGCTTGATTGATGTCTAACCAAGTCTCATAAGCGCCAATTTTAACTTTAATCCCATTTGATGGGCGATCAATCGCTAATACGCGGTATGTCCCATTAACCTTAAAATATTCACCGACAGCTAGTACTTGATTCCCAGATTTAGTACCACTGGCGGTCGTCTCATCCAATGGTACAGCATCAATTAAATTCAGTGTGGTTGATCGACCACCTGACAATTTATCACTTGCAACACTGTTTTTAGCAATATTAACAACATTAACTTGAAAAACTCCCGCAAATTTGACAGTACTACCCACGTTAATTGCTGTATTTTTAGCTTGTGATTTGGGCGTAGTTTGCGTTGTTCCTGCAGTTGTGGTTAAGTCTTTGAAATGGATAAATCCTGATACAGCAGATTTATCAACCGTTCGACGATGATAATTATGGTTATAGTTGTAATTATATTCCTCAATGACAACGTTATTACCAGCTACTTCAGCGACCCAAGCAACATGGCCGGCAGCAAACCACGCGACGCTACCAACACTGGGTATGTTATCCACACGATGCCCTCTTGCCTTCGCCTGTGAACCCCACTGCCAAGCAGAACCAAAACCAACTGGTAGTTCGAATTTATTGTGTGCATGCAGACGCCATGCTACAAACGATACGCATTCACGATTATACATGGTCCAGCTATCTACCTTGGAATCTGGCGACGCGTTTTTTAAGTGTGCTGGATAATCATCCCCCATTACTGCTGCACTGGCGGTATTAATTGCCATGCCGCCCACAATTCCTAATGTTAATAACCCCGTAACTATTTTTTTCATTTTCCGTACCCTTTTCTTGTGATAAGACATCATACGGCAAAGGCTTGAACAATACTAATTTTCAATCATGGTTCAAGCAATTAGTCCTTAGTTAGGTAGCTTACTTATAATAAGTAGTATAATGGTGGTGAGTCATCATGACCATAAAAATCATATAAAAAAGAGGCTATATCCATGACAAAGACTGCTCTGGTAACTGGTGCCAATAAAGGTATTGGCTATGAAATTGCTAAAAATCTACTTCAGAAAGGCTATACTGTTTTAATCGGCGCTCGAGATGTCGAACGCGGTGAAAAAGCTGTTGCCTCACTAACATCCTTTGGTGATGTTCACTTACAAACCATCGATGTCAGTAAAGTAGAAGAATTACCCCAAATCGCTCGAGAAATAACAGAAAATTATCCTGACTTTTCTTTGCTCGTTAATAATGCCGGTATTCCAGGAGATATGAGTAAATCAGCTTGGGACTTTTCGATTTCTGAACTACAAGAAACACATCTCACGGATTTTATCGGCCCATATGAATTAAGTCGATCACTGTTGCCTATCCTAGAGAAAAACAAAGGGCAAATTTTAAATATTACCATTCCAATTGAACCCGTCAGTTTTTTTCATCCTTTCGCGTACATGTCAGCCAAAGCACCCCTTAATATACTAACCAAAACTTGGGGCATTGAATTTAAAGAACAGCAACTGCCCATTGAAATTTTTGCGCTTATGCCTGGTGGTGTCACAACAGATTTAAATAACAATCTGACAGGCCCCGGATTTAAAACACCTCAAGTGGCTGCTGAAATAGCCGTCAACTTGATAACGGACAATGTCAATCGATCCGGTCAAGTTGTTAACTTTGATGGCACGATTGCAAATTATGATTAATGCTCTACTGATATATTTTTTCAACTGTTCCTAAAGGAGAAAATGGCATGAAAATTGTACTTTTAGATGGTTATGAACTCAATCAAGATTTAGATTGGTCCGCATTAGAACCCTTGGGCAACGTCACTTTGTATGACCGCACCACTGTTGATAATCATTCAGAAATCTTAGAAAAAATAAGCGATGCGGAAATTGTTATTACCCATAAAACACCTTTAAATGCTGATATTCTCAATCAAACAACACATCTAAAATATATTGGTATTATGGGCACTGGTTATGATATTGTGGACATTGACACCGCGCATCAAAACAACATCATCGTGACTAATATTCCCACATATGCTAGTGATGCGGTTGCGCAATTTACTTTCTCACTTTTATTGGAAGTTACTGGACAAGTTGGCCTACATAATCAACTTGTTCACAAGGGTAAGTGGTCTGATGGCCCAGATTTTACTTTCTGGGAGAAGCCATTGTTTGAATTAAAGGACAAAACACTTGGTTTAATCGGTTACGGCCATATTGCTCAAAGAGTAGCTGAAATAGCTCATGCTTTTTCTATGACTGTTATTTTTTATAACCATCGTCCTAAACAGGTGGATAATGACTGGGCTAAGCAAGTATCATTTGATGAGTTGTTAAAACATTCTGATGTCATCAGTCTGCACGTTATCCAAACACCAGAAACAATTAATTTAATTAATCAAAAAACAATTAGTAAAATGAAAAACAGCGTGATTGTGCTCAACACTGCCAGAGGAAAATTAATTAACGAATCTGATATGGCAAACGCCCTTAATCATAATCAAGTTTACGCACTAGCGACAGATGTTGTGCAAACTGAACCAATCGACCATAACAATCCGTTATTGAAAGCTAATAATTGCTATATCACGCCACATATTGCCTGGGCGCCACTTGAAACACGGAAAAGGCTACTAGATATTACAATTGAAAATCTCAGATCCTATCTAGAAAATAAACCGGTTAATGTCATTTAATAAATGTATTAAAAACGGCATTAATAAATAAACTAAAAAAGACCTTTCGGAATTTACCGAAAGGTCTTAACTTTATTAATTGAACTTTTTCTTCAATCCCAATACTGCTGCAGAAATCAAAGCCAATACTGACGCGAATATGCCAAGATTGTTAGTCTTTGAATCATTAGAAACACCAGTTTTTGGTAAGTTATCATGATTATCAGTATTTGCTACCGATGATCGTGAAATAATTGTATTTACTGGTGACGACACGTTCACATGATTAGAATTTGCTGCTTGTGTCAAATCGTTCACTGCAAATGTAGCCGGCACAACAGTTGCTGTTGATGCCTTTCGTGTTGCTTTCTTAGCGGCCTTGGCTGCTGACTTCGCTGCAACTTTTTGGGCTGCTATGTTTGCCTGTACTTCAGCTCGTGTTTTTAATGGCTCCGATGCTTGTGGAGTGGCTTCTGTTGATGGTGCTGTAGGCTTAACTGGGACAATCGGAGTCAATGGATTAACAGAATTTTTTGATTCAGTAGATCCATTGCCATTACTTTCATTAGGCTTGATAGAAGTAGCAGGAACAGTTGGCGCTAGTGATTCTGGATTAGCAATAGCATTAACAATATCTACTGGATATACAGGCGCTAAAAAACGTCCTGTTGAGTCAACTTTAACATTTGGATCAAGTGTATTATCTTTACCATTAGGATGAATATAGGTGATAACACCTTCATTATCAATCATAGCTGCAATGATATCGTTTGCAATAACAGGCTTAAACCCTTGATACTTTGCAATCAATTCAGCTGAAGCGGTCGACTTTGATAGATTTGAATAAACAACTTGCCCTGAAACTTTATCATATTCAAAAGCCTTGATAATCTTATCTTCACTAGTATCAGTCGTTTCCCCAGTTTGGCGATAGTAAACAACGTAATTCCAAGTATCATCTAGACCGCTTCCAAATGTAAATGGATTTCCTTCATTATCGCCAATGTTAATTACAGGATAGTATTGGTTCAAAATAGCTGCAATACCACGGATACGATCTGTCTTACCGTAGGCACTAACTCCAGCTTTCTTATCGACCTTTGATTCATATGAAACAGGACCATTGTTGTCTATCAAAACTGAAGAATTATAATCAGGATATGTTGCATCAAATTCCTTTTGATATTGAGCTTGTAGCTTATCATAAATCTTTTTAGGATCTTTCGCATCAACCTTAGATTGTGAATCTTTTTGATCTGGTATTTTTTGTACAGCGACCTTGTCATTTACTGTTTTTTGTCCTACTAATTTTTCAGCTTGCTGTTTTTGTTGTAATTCTTGTTGCGTCACTGCCTTAGCATCCGCTTCATCAATATCCGCTTGTTGTTGCGCTTGTGCCTTAGCTTGCTCTGCTGCGGCTTGTTGGGCTACTAATTTTTCAGCTTGCGCTTGCTTTTGTTGTAATTCCTGTTGATCTACTTTAGAAACAATCGAATTACCATTGTCATCTGTATCAAAGAAATCACTTACAGGACGAGTATCTTGTACAACTGGTGCTGGATGATAAGTTTCATTACCTGTATTTGAATCACTATCATTGTTTGTATATTGCTCTTGCGTAATATTATATGTTTTTCCATCAATTGTTACCGTATTTGTGCTACGGATAACATTGGCTGGTGCGTTCGTTGCTGCTGATACTGTCTGTGCGTTTAGCCCCATGAGAACCAAACCTGCTCCTGAAACGACTGCCATTGAAACTGCTGATTTGTGTTTGTTGCCCATACTTCTTTTTCCCCTTTTCTCTTCTTAAAATTCAAACTGGTGGCTAGGTTTTATAAGAGACTTTTAGTAAAGCTATTGTTATTGTAATAGCTTTACTAAAAGTCTCTTATATTATATAATATAACTTTTTTGAACCATCTCAGTAGTCACTCGAACACAAATGTGACGCCAAATCGTAGATTTTAATCCATAAACAACATAAAAAAGGAATGACATATGAAAACTCAAACATTGTATACCACACTATCTGCTGGCGCTATTGGCGTAGCGGTTATCGCAGGTGTTACATTTTACTCTGGACACCAAGATAATAAAGGCCAGCAGGCCAGCAGCGCTGTAACCACTAAAAAAGCCGCCAGCGCGACTTCAAAAAAGGCAAAAGTATCATCAGAAACAAGTAGCACAACAAAAGAACAAGTCAGTAGTAGCAGTGCGTCAAAAGAACGTGTTTTGGTAGCTAGCGGTACTGATTACCATATCGTCCTACAAACTGGTGGTTTGGGCGGTGCCTTTGGTCAACTTACACCAATAACCCAATTATTTGATGAAAATCGTATTTTAGACGTTGCCGCATCAGTACCCAACTTAAACAATGCCACTTTAATTAGCATTGTACCTAGCGATAATGGCTGGAAAATCAGCTTAAAACACAATGACAAAACTTATAATTTAACAATTATTAGAGCCACACCAAAGTACGGTATGATTACAGTTGAATCTAATGGGCAAGCCGACATAACATATGTATTCGATATTCCTACGTCAATAGTAGACGCGGACACACAAGCTACTCAAAATATTACAGAAGAAGAAGCCGTTAAAATAGCCAATAAATATGGTAAGACATCTGAGCCATTTACATTAAATACAACACGTGTCAACGACAAGTCTGAAACAGAATTCTATCTCAACACACCACTCAGAAAGGGTACCGCTAATAATCCCAATGATTTGAGTGGCACCCCTGATGCTCGCGAATATGCTATCGTGTCACCTGTTGACCGTGGGCACGCCCATCTCAAAGTCGGTAACTGGACATCTAGAACAGCAACCCATGCGCCATTTTTCGATGAAGATGTCGTAAGATAAGCAATCATTCAACAATAAACCATCAGAGTAAAAAAATTCGACAATATTAATGAGTTACAACGTATCAGAAGACAATAAAGTAGTCATAATTCGATTTTTGTCCTAAAAGCAATATTGGCAGTGCCAGTTATTTGTACCTTAACCGGTGCCCCATTTTCAATATCAACATGTACGCCCATTTTTCCAGTTCGATTCATCGCTTCTCCTTGAACAGCGTTAAATTCTAGAGAAGAACCATTGGTTGTTACTAAGTTGTATTTTACTAAATAAGCACCTAATGGACCATTAGCATTACCAGTAACTGGGTCTTCATTGATTCCGCTAATCGGTGCAAACACACGCCCATGTATTAGCGGATCGTTACCCAGATTCACGGTAAACACGTGAAAGCCATTGCAATTTATTTCTTTGCTGATTTCTTTTAACAATTCAAAATTTGGTTGTAAATGATTCAGAGTATTATTACTGGAAATGCCAATCATCACTTTAGAATGGCCTGTAGATGCAATGGCAATTGGCGCTTCTGGAATTAAATCATTTTTATTCAACTTTAAAGCCTTAAGAATACTAACAACGTATGCTTCTTTCAGTGGTTCTTCTACAGAAACTTCCCCCTGTGTCATAATTATTTTATAATCATCTTCCTCTTTAATGATTTCTACTGGTAATATTCCGATTTGAGTTTCTTGTTGTATCGTTTGGCTATCCAAATCGTGTTCAACTGCATAAGCATACTGGGCGCCAATAGTAGCATGTCCGCAAATAGGTACTTCAGTGGTCGGGGTAAAAAATCTAACTCGCATATCAGCATTGTACTTCTCACTTTTACATATAAAAGCTGTTTCGGAATTGTTAAGTTCACGAGCTACCTGTTGCATTTGATGTTCACTTAAACCATCAGCATTTGTCACCACACCAGCTGGATTTCCTTCGAACTTGTTTTTTGTAAAAACATCAACTTGATATAAATTATAATTTTTCATATTCTATGCCCCTCTGTCATTAACTTAAAGCAAATTATATCATTATTTTTAAATAATAATTTAATATTTTAACCGAAACATCGCATATCACGTCGTGTTCATACAATTAGCAACAGTGAGTATATCAATTCAGACTTGACTTGATTCATTAAAAAGCTAGTTATCAGTAATATACCGATAACTAGCCTTTTAATTTGGTCTATTATTTAGCAAGGCGGTTAACGATCGCACGCCAAATTTTGGGATGGTTACGCGCAAGGTAAACTGTTAAACGATCTGCTGTTGAATTGAAATACCGTTGTTTAGGCTTAACATCTGTTGCTGCGCGATAAAAGACTTTTGCTAGATCAACTGATGTTGCACCGGAACTAGCACGCTTAAAGAATTGACTAACCTTGCCAATCAACTTTTCGTAAGGTGAATTTGGTTGCAAATTATTTCTAGCATTAGTAAACGCAATATCACTCCATGATGACTTAGTAATTCCTGGCTGAACAACAACTGAACGTACACCAAAAGGCTTAACTTCGGAGTCTAACACATCACTCCACACACTCAATCCAAATTTAGTCACATGATACCAACCACCCAAAGGTGTGTATAAGTTCGCACCAATACTAGAGATATTAACAATACGACCTGACGCTTGCTTCCGCATGCTAGGCAAAACAAGTTGTGCTAAATCGGCTGCCCCAAATAAATTCGTCTCTAACTGCTTTCGCGCAGTGTTCAACGGGATTTCCTCTAACGGCCCATACTCGCCATAACCAGCGTTATTAATTAAAACATCAATATGCCCTTGTTCGCTTAAAGCCTTTTCTACAAATGACACGTTAGATTGATGATCTGTGACGTCTAATATCGCTGTCTTAGCACCTAATTGCGCCAATGGTGCCATCTTTTCCAGACGGCGCGCACCTGCATAAACAAGCCAATCATTTTCCAAAAATAACTTGACTGCATCAAACCCCATACCATTTGATGCACCAGTAATCAAAACAACTTTTCCCATCTTACTACTCCTTTATATGCTGAATGAACGTTCACTTTTAAACAGAAAAATAAAAAAATTAATCAATCAACCGATCAACAATGTGATCAACAAACACGTCAATATTTGTGCCACCATTTTGTAAATAGTCGGATAAGCTACCAAAAGTCAATGCCTGTAATTCTAAGATATCACTTGTAATCAATAATTCTTCTCGAATCGCAGTGCTAATCAACTCGACAACAACGGCCGCACGTTGACGACAAAAGGCATTTGCTTCTTCACTGACTTCCGTAGAATTATGCAGCATTGTCCACATGAATAAAATTTCTTTAGGATGTTTTTCATAAAATTTAGCAAAGTGCAGCAATGCCAACTTGAGTTTACTCGTGACATCCACGCCGTGGTTTATCGTCTCCATCAAACCTTGATCCAAAGATGACTTCACAGCCATATACATTTGTGACAATAAATCTTTTTTATCAGCATAATAAATGTAAATAGTTGCTGGGCTGACATGTGCGCTGTCCGCGATTTTACTCATACTTAAATTGGTTAGCCCATCGGCCGTTACTAAATCATAAACTGCTTGTTGAATCGCCTGTTGTTTGTTCGTATCAATTTTCCTCATAATCCAATAATAAATGATCATTCATTTAATGTCAAATATGACATACTTGCTTGAAAATAAAAAATCAAATAATATTAAAATGTTTCAGTCCCTCCAAAACACCATGATCTGTCGTTGCCGTATAAGCAGCAACGCTTTTGAGTTCGGGTATAGCATCTTTCATTGCAATACCATAATCAACTGTTTCAAACATTGATAAGTCATTATTCTGATCGCCAAAAGCATAGGTTGGCAAATCGGTTAATTCATGACTTGTCAATAATTTTTTAATTGCTTGTGATTTGGAAATGCCGCGTGGCAAAATATCAATCGCTAACGGCGCATAACGTATAATGTTCAGCTGCTTATTAAACAAATCATGGTATATCTGCTCTTGTTTATCATTTAAATAAATATTTAAAAAATTAGTTGTGTGGTTTTGGTAAAAAAGCGGATCAATGGGCGTATGATCTAAATGTATGGTAGCCATGTGACTTTGTGTCATAGCATTCATACCAGTCACAGCATACGCCACCTGATTAAAAAAGCCAACATCGTGCTGATTTTTCTCAGCAACTTTCACAATAGATTGAATAAGCTCAGTAGGCATCTGATAATTTTGTATCACTTGTCCTTGAGAAACCACATAACAGCCATTAGATAAAATAAAAGAATCGACTTCTAACTGGTTTAGGAGTGGCTCAACTTCATAGAAACTACGACCACTTGCAATCACCGGCAACGTGCCCTCATTTTTAAATTCACGAAATAAAGGGATTAATTCTGGTGCAACCTGCATGTCTTGATTCGGACATAACGTCCCGTCTAAGTCAAAAAATAAAACTCTTTTGATCATCATATTAAACATCTCCTCAATAGACCTGATCTTGACGACTTTATATGTTAATTATACGACAAAACAAGATATCCAAGGGTGAATTATTTAATTAACGCCACCATTTTAGTATACAAATATAGTCTAACGTGTTAGCATTGAGTCAAAATGACAGAAAGAGGTTTAATATGACAGCAACTTTTTTGATCGGCGCACACGGCCAAATTGGTCAACAATTGATACCAAAGCTAATCGACAAGGGGATCACAGTTCATGCCGGTTTAAGAAATCTAAACCAAGTAACAGATTTTTCTGAAAGTCCTTTATTAGTACCTGAAGTATTTGATTTAACAGTATTACCTGAAACAATGGCTGAACAATTTAAGGCCGCAAATGTTGATACAATCATTTTTTCAGCTGGTTCTGGTGGTAACACTGGTGATGATGCAACCTTGATTATTGATTTAGATGGCGCGGTTAAAGCAATGGAAGCCGCACAATTGGCTGGTATTAAACGATTCATTTTAGTGAGCTCAGCAGCTAGCGATGACCGCAGTGCCTGGGATCAGACAGGTATCAAGCCCTACATGATTGCTAAACACTACGCAGATCAAATATTAACACAATCACAATTAGATTTTACAATTTTACGTCCGGGTGCTTTGAAAAACCAACCTGGCACGGGTCATATTTCTCTTGTACCCGAGGGTCAACAAAACTTGGGTCAGCTAGCTATCCCCCGCCAAGACGTCGCAGAGGTTATTACCACAATTATTGATATGCCATCAACTTACCGTCAAATCTACACGCTAGGTAGCGGATCTAGCGCTATTGCAACCGTTTTCTAAAAATTATTAACCACCATGAGTCAAAAAAAGGTTGAAATATAATTTCAACCTTTTTTACTATGTGTCACACATTCATATTCAATCGAAATACTTAAAAACGTGGTTCGCCAAGCGCATGTTGTGCAGCTAAGTTCAATAAACTCCACTGTCTGTCAAAGCCAGGTTGGAAAAAGAAATCAGCTTGCGCCAAATCTTCTAAGGAAAGTTTTTGTTGAATAGCTAGAGATAAAACATTCCCTTGTGCTGTGATATCATGAGTTGAAAGAACCGCCCCACCTAATACACGATGTGTTTGCGGATCGTAAGCGAGACTAGCATAAACATTAGGATTACCCATCTGATTAGGGACATAATCAGGGCGTAATGTATCCTGATAAAAGGCTGTTTTAATTGTCACACCAACTTTTTTAGCAGTTGTTGTATTTAAACCTGCAGTAGCAAAATGATAATCAAAGACGCTCAACGCTGAGGAGCCAACAACACCACTAAATGGCACTGCGGGTGTCTTTTCAAATAAATGTGCTGCAATGTAACGTGCCTCGCGACGAACAACTGAAGCTAGAGCGATCGGCATTTTAGTTTGTGCTGGAATAGAGTAAGCTAGAACGGCATCCCCCACAGCATAAACATCTGGTAAATTAGTTCTAAGATACTCATCCGTCTTAATCCAACCTTTTTCATCGAGGTCAATTGTCCCTTTTAACCAGTCAGTATTTGGTTGAATGCCCGCTGCTTGTATCACTAAGTCGCTTGGATATTCACCCTCATTCGTCTGAACGGCAACTACTTGATTATTTTCATCACCCTCATATCGTGTAATTTGAACGTTAGTAACTACTGTAACGCCCTTATTCAGTAACTCTTGATTGATAAGTTGTGTCATGTCTTTGTCTAAATAATTTCCCAACGGCCGATCAATCATGTCAATTAAAGTCACATGTTTACCAGCTTTAACACTGGCTTCAACAGCTTCAACGCCAATATATCCTGCACCTACAACTGTTATATTTTTAACCGTTGGATCTTCCAATTTAGCTTTGATTTTTGTTGCCCAATCTTTACCGCGCATGAGATAGACGTTCTCTAAATCATTCCCAGGCACCGGTAACTGATTAGGCGTGACACCTGAACTAAGGATTAATTTGTCATAGTTATATTTTTTTTCGTGACCCGTTTTGACATCTTTAACTGTAACCGTTTTGTTTTCTGAATTAATTGCCGTGACTTCGTGGTTATTATAAATTTCTGCCCCAAGTTTTTCAACATCTTCAGGTCGGAAATTACGTACATCATTCACGTCAGTGACGCTGTTTTCAAGGTAAAGTTCCATGCCGCATGACATGAACGAGATAAAGTCGCCAGCCTCGAATAATTTAATATCAATGTTTTGATACTGACGCGTTAACTCCAAAATAGATTGATGGCCACCATGGGAAGCACCAACAATAATAATTTTTGTTTTTGACATTGCTATTCCTCCTTATACATTAACAATTAGCAGCAGATGAATAGCTTTTATGTTACGAGTAGTAGCTATACACCTTCAACCATCATTTTAGAACTATTCTAAACAAAAATCAAATGATTTATGTTGTAAATTATTGAACAATAAAAAACGATAACTTTACGACTCAAGTTTTCGGTCCACATTATCGCATCCAATTATTAAGTTATTTTGCTATAACTAATTATTCAAAAAGAAAATGATTCAACGCTTTATCAACTACCGTATTCTCATGCAACTTGCTATGCTGTGCATCTTTTCCGGTAATTTTTAATTCTTTATAAGACTTCGTCCGATTCGAAATCAAGTATCGCAATGATTGTGAAGACGCATTACTAACAGAACCATCAGAATGACTGCCATCGTTTTTATCACCAAAAATATTTAAAACACTGACTTGATCTTTAGGATAATCTGTCCTTAACTTCAGTAATTCTTGATAGGTCGCATTCATTTTTTGTGGTTTACCTTGGCTATCCAATACCATTTGATTGGCACGATCGTCCATCCTCAAAATACCATTAAAATGTCCTGCAATATTAACTTGTTTGGTTAATTTAGGTAACTTGTTATGATGCGAATAATCTAATATATAGAAAACAATCGACATATTGCCCATAGAATGACCAACAACATTAAATTCCTGAATATCATACTGCTTTTGTAGCGCAACAATGACATTTTTCATCCATTGCCCATCTTGATGATAATTCGTATTTCTACTGTTTTCATAGTTCACTTCAACCAAAGGATTTTTTGCCTTTTTATCAATCACGCCACTTAATTTTACCTTGCCCTGATTAGAAACATTGGCTCTAATAATTGTATTTGAATCACCTTTTTCGACCAAATAATGAGTCATCTGTTGCTCTGCCTTGTAACTACTGCCATAGCCGTGAAAAAAGAGCGTCGGTGTAATTTTACTTCTTGTTGCATGACCAGTGGACTGAGTCACACCTTTGTAACTGTGTACATAGCCTATTAAAAAGATCATTAGTGCAAATGCAATTGGTATTAAAATTTTTTTATATTTTGTCATCTTTATTCCCCCCCTAATTGTGACTAATGTGTCATACATCATCATTCATGTGTTGTGCATAATACTGCTTTTTTTTCTTTAGAAAATCAATATGCACTTGTATTTTACTCTGTTCTTCATGTAAAATTTGCTCTTGTTGATCTAACATGGCAACTCTTTCTTCAATCGTTTCATGTCCCTGTTCACGTAATTTAGCATATGTCATGATTTTAGTCAGTGGCAAACCAGTTGCTTTAGCCCGTTTAATAAAATCAATCCAATTTAGCTCTTTGTCAGTAAACACCCGGTAATTATTTTCTTGTCGCACTGGTTTCAACAGGCCCAATGTTTCATAATAACGTAAAGTGGGAATTGATAATCCTGTTATAGTAGCGACTTCTGATATCTTATACGTTTTGATCATCGCATATTATCCCCTCTTGCTATAAAGTTCACTTGATAGTTTATACTTATTTTATCATATGAAAACAGGAGAACATATTATGGATAATTACGACAATGGTTTAAAAATACGCGAATCCGTCATTGGCAAAGAAGCAAGTCAATTGGTTTCAGATAGTTTAGCAGACATCGCCCCACTTTTGAATCAAAAAACCTTATTAGCATTTGATGAGGCTGACCAACGAAAAATTTTAGATATGAAACAACGAGAAACGATTACTGTGACAGCACTACTTACTCAAGGTGACACGGCCAATCAACTTCGCATTCATATTCAAGGTGCTCTAAATGTTGGCGTCACACGTGATGAAATTGTTGAGATTTGTATCCATTGCTTACCTTACGTTGGTTTTCCACGCGTTTTAAACGCAATTGCCGTGGCAAAACAAGTATTTAGTAACCAATAAATATTTCTAACAAAATAAACCCTTGCTAATTGCACATAATGTACAATTAGCAGGGGTTTATTGATTTAAACACTAATATGAACTCATTAACTGCGTTCGTGAAACACATTAAATACGACAATAACCAAATTCAAGCCAGCAATAATGAATAGACTGGACATGATGCTTGCCAGGTGTTTTGTGGCAAACAATCCAGTAACAATTGGCATCAAGAAGAAAGCCACACTACCGAAGAAAAAATAGAGGCCGGTTAGACGACCAGCAAATTTTGAATTATGCGCAATTAATTGGCTCAAACCCAACTGTAGTGACCCACCTGCGGCAGAAACACCAAAAATAAAACACCCTAAACTGGCAAACCACATTTCCCGACTTGAAACAACGACAGCCAGCCCTATTATTGTCCCAATAGCTGTGACGACAAGTAATGTTGCTTCGGGTATCCATCTTTGATTCGTTATTAAAAATAATAGTCCCACACCAACCAACGATCCAATACTATAAAAGCTCATGAGCAAATGAGAATTAACCGTCGTAAACGACTGCACAACATGAAAGTAGCGTGTGACCCATTGTGTAAAATGAATCATGAGCCACATCGAACTAAAACCATAAATCAAGAAAATTATTTTGGTGATGTCCCACTGCCATTTACTTTTATTTTGACTCACTTTTGACGTGACTTGAGATTTTAATGTATAAAATTTATCAGATTTAATAGACAGCATAATGCCAAGATTGATAACCAAAATTGCAGTTGCTAACCAATATAACCACCCAAACCAAATATTTTGATTAATTAATGTTACTAATATAATAGGTAGCAAGCCTTCACCCAGTGAAATCATCGCTTTTATTAACACGTTGCCACTTGATTTACCATGATTAATTTCTAATAATGTTGGATATGCAACCGCGTCTAAAGCTGCATTAGCCAAGCCTGCCAACGTGGTCACAACAACCGCTAAAAATATAGTATGTGTCAGTGGCAAAAACGTGAAAAATAAAATATAGGTCATTGCTGCTATAGTGAGTAGCTTTTTACGATCTAAGTGGTCAGATAGTTCGCCCAAAATCGGGTAAGCAATCAGTTTACCAATACCAATGGCCGAAACAACGGCCGTTGCGCTGGCTATAGAACTCTGCCACAATGTACTCAATTGCTGGACAGTCTGTGCTAAGATGATTAGTGCAAATCCTTGTACAATATAACTCAAATAAATCACTAATCGTACTTTAAAATGGTTAGTTTGATATCCAATCATGGTCTGTTGTTTTATTTCTGTCATTTAAACTTCCTCTAATCGACTTGATGTCTTTAGCTTTTAAAGCAAAAATGATGCTCAAAAAAGACAGTTAATCTATTTTTTGAGCATCATGACATCAGTCGAGTGTTCGATGATTTTTTGATTTCATGCCATATATTTCAGTTATTTTCTCACACATGATCAATGTTTATTGTTTCACGTGAAACAATTAGCGTATTATTGAAATTCTGACCATAACTTAACAATCGCTTGCACGCCTTCATCCCCGTGCTCTTGGCTTAATTGAGCAAACAGCTTTTCTGCTAATTTTGCACCTGGCAAATCAATCTGCATGTCGGCTGCCGCATCAAGTGCGATACGAAGGTCTTTTAACAGATGTTTAGCATAGAAACCGGCAGCAAAATCGCCATTCATTACACGTGGCATGTAATTTGTAACAGACCATGAGCCTGCTGCACCGCTACGCCACACATTGTAAGCATCGGTCATATTTAGGCCTGCTGCTTTTGCGTAAACCATCGATTCTGCCATCGTCATGACAGTGGCTGCAACACCTATATTGTTACTCATTTTCATATGTTGCCCTTTGCCAGCCGAGCCCGCCAAAACAATTTGTTTCCCAACAGCTTGAAGAACTGGCAAAATTTGTTCGAAAGTTGTCGCTGCCCCGCCAACCATGATAGATAAAGTGCCATTTTTAGCACCAATATCACCACCTGAAACAGGCGCATCTAACACTTGAAAGCCTAACTTGTCACCTTTTTGAGCCAACTGTTCAGCTAACTTTGGTGTGGATGTCGTCATATCAACTAAAATATCACCACTTTTTGCACCAGCAAAAACACCATCCGCTCGTGTCCAAACATCCTCAACATCTTTGGGATAACCGACCATCGTAAACGTGATGTCCGAGGCACGCGCCACATCAGCTGGTGTATCAGCCCAAACAGCACCATGCGAAATAACGTTTTCTGCCTTAGATTGTGTCCGATTGAAAACCGTTACTTGATAACCTGCTGTCAAAAAATTATTAATGATGCCTGTCCCCATGACACCCGTTCCAATAAATCCGATTTTCATATGATCACCTCAAAATTTCGTTTTCGGTGTGTCCACCATTCACCATAGTAACCGCATCATTTAGTGCAATTTCAACCATGTTTTTAATCGCTGTATTTGTATAAAATGCGATATGGGGTGACAAATAAAAATTATCTAATTGAATCAAGCGCTGAATGTTTGCTGGCAAATCTGTTACAGCTTGCTTTTGATCCATGAATTCAGTTTCATTGGGCGTGACATCAAAAGCAGCGCCATAGAGTTGACCTGATAGCAAAGCTGACTCTAAAGCACCCATATCCACAATACCGCCACGAGCCATGTTAAGCATAATTGTCCCTGGTTGAATTTTATCAAAGAATGCTTGATCTGCTAAACCTTGCGTTTCATCATTTAATGGTGTGTGAAAACTAATGACATTAGCACGTGACAATGCATCATCCAAGGTGGTGTATTCGAGAAAAGCCTCATTTTGCGCATGATAAACGGGATCCACAGCAAGCACCTTGGCACCCAATGCATGCAACATTTGTGCGAAAGCAGTGCCAATACGACCAACACCAATCACTGCAACTGTTAACTGATAAATCTCTCGTGCTTGTCCACCCGCTGCCCAAGTATAATCACCGGTAGCCATGGCACGATCAAATTTTTTATTGTTACGCAAAATATTAAACAATTGCGTCAACGTATATTCGGCAATCGCTCGAGGTGAATAGGCAGCAACATTTGATAAACGGATATGACTACTAAAGGCAGCTGGCAAATCAAAAACATCATAGCCAACTTGGCGTAAAGCAATCTGTTTGATGCCATAACTTGCTAACTTTTGATAGATGGGTGCTGGCACATCTGTTGTTTGTTGTGTCGTAACCGCATCAAATCCTTGTGCTTGATCAACATTGTCTGTCGACAATGGTTCAAGCACAGTGGTCACTTCATGTCCCGTTTTACTTTCCCAATCCTTAACATAGGGAATCTCTTTATCAACACTGTTGTACATTAAAATTTTCATCATAAACTCCTTTTATTATTGCCATCATTATACACTTTAAATTAAAAGCACGCCAAAAGCGTGCCCTGAGTTATTGTACTTTACCTAGGAAATACTTCTTCTTACCACGACGCACCAATACAAATTTACCGTCATAATGGGTTGCTGGCGTTACTTCAGTCGTGACATCTGTTACTTTGACACCGTTAATTGTAATCGCACCATTAGTCACATCTTCACGGGCCTGTCGTTTTGATTGCTCAACACCACCATCAACCAAGAAGTCAACCACATTTTTGCTCTCAGGCGTTGCGTCAAAACTTGGTACCCCACCAAAAGCGTCAGCAATTTGTGCCGCTGATAGGGTTGCAACATCCCCGCTAAACAAAGCATTTGATAATTGTTCAGCTTCGTCAACAGCTGTTTGACCATGGACAAACTTAGTCACTTCTTGTGCCAAGCGACGCTGTGCTTGACGTGCACCAGGATTGGTATCAATTTCTTTGGCTAATGCGTCAATTTCTTCAACAGTTAAGAATGTAAAATATTTCAAATATTTAACAACATCAGCATCGTTTTGGTTCAACCAGAATTGGTAGAATGTGTAGGGTGACGTCTTTTTAGGATCTAACCAAATCGCATTACCTTCTGACTTACCAAACTTTTTACCTGTTGAATCAGTCATCAAAGGGATTGTCAAACCAAATGCTTTTGCTGTATTTCCCTCAAGCGAATGAATAAGATCAATACCTGAAGTGATATTTCCCCATTGATCAGATCCGCCGATTTGTAATTGGACATCTTCTCGACGCCATAATTCATGAAAATCAATACCTTGTAACACTTGGTACGTAAATTCTGTAAAAGAAATACCCGTTTCCAAGCGTGACGCCACAACATCTTTTTTCAACATAACATTAATGGAGAACAATTTACCATAGTCACGTAAAAAGTCTGTGAGTGTTAGCTTTCCTAACCAGTCATTATTGTTAACAATACGTGTATCGCGATCACCGAATAGTTTAGTAACCTGTGCTGTAATGCCTTTTTCATTTTCGGACAATTGTTCTTGCGTCAATAGTTTACGCTCTGTTGTAGGTCGCGGATCGCCAATCGCACCAGTCGCACCACCTATAATGATGACAGCCTTGCCACCAGCATTTTGGAAACGCTTTAAGACCATAAATGGAATTAAATGGCCTAGGTGTAATGAATCTGCAGTTGGATCGGTACCAACATAGGCACCAATTTTGCCATTTGTCATGGCTTCAAGCAACCCTGCTTCATCGGTCACTTGGTTTAATGCCCCGCGCCATTTTAATTCTTCAATAAAATTCATATTTTTTCTCCTTTTTATGTATCATAAAAACCGCCCTATAAACATAGGACGGTTTTTACCGTGGTACCACCTAAATTGTAAGTCATCGGACCTACCACTTAAAATGCCTTATCGCGGCATACGTCATCTTTTTTATGTTGTGTAACTCAAGACAACGGCGGGTTAGTTTACAGCAACCACTAACTTTCTTTGACGCGCTCATCTGCCTCTTTATCAACTCATGATACGTTCATTATACCAGATAATATCTGTGATATGTGAACTTTCAAATTTTTTGTACGTTAATATCACATGAACAAGGACTTAATCAGTCATGGGTGTGAGTTTAACGTAACTACCTTTAGCCACGCCAGAAAATGAAATGCTCAATAATCGGTGCTTTTGCCATATCAATAAACAACGATAATCACCACAATTTACCCATTATTAACAGCTTTAACTTGCAAATACTTCTTTTTATTGTTACCATTGTGTTACAATTAGTGGGAGTAATTTAAACAATATGATAACTAACAGACAAATTAAGCAAACCGCGTGGTCTCGTGTCACCACTCACTTTAAAGCCGCATTTTTACTATCATTAGTTCCGATGATATTCACTGTATTTGGCGTGATGTCAGATCATAATTCTCGCGATGTGACATTTTCGCAAAATGTTAATCCTACAGCACAATCAATCACCAAAGCAGCCAATGACATGGGACACTTTCTCCAAGACAATTGGTTCACCGTTATCGTTGTTGGCTTCGTTTTTTTCGCTATTATGATGTCATTCGCTGCATTAGTAGCTGCCATTAGTGATTTCTTTACGGAAAGTACAGTCAGTGGTTTTATTGATTGGCACGAATCTGACAGAACCCCTGAATCACCAATTAAAGCAGGGCTGAGCTTGTTAACTAACACAGCATTTCAGATTGCCTTTTTACGCGCCATCTATACATTATTATGGACATTACTCTTCGTTGTTCCAGGAATCATAAAGAGTTTTTCCTACTCACAGGCGGTATACCTATATCGTGATGACTTACATGCTGGACGCGATATTCAATCAGCTAAATACTACATCGCACAATCTCAACAATTAATGACAGACCATAAAGGCCAATTATTTATCATGTATTTGAGCCTGATTGGTTGGTACTTCTTGAATTTCGCAACATTTGGTTTAGCCAACTTATTTACGTTACCTTATACCATGGCTATTCGAGCAGAATTCTACGTTGCTTTACGTGGTAATCAACCTGAAAAAACAACGATATTATAAAAAGACGAGAATTCAATTTCTCGTCTTTTTATGTGGCTTTATCATGCTATGATTTGTTTTGCAAAGCACGCTTTTGATCATTGTATCCTTGAACAAATAACACAATTTCGATTAGTTTACCTCGTAATATCAAATTTCCAAATCGTAACAACATGCTAGGATAATGATGTAACTGATGATTTGAAAAGTCTTGCCTAGCGTGTTGACAGCCTAAATCATAATCAGTAACTTGCTGTTTTGCTTGTACATCATAATGACTATATACCCCAGATTCATACTGGCTTTTTAAATACTGATGCAGATTAATCATTAGTTATTCCCCCACTGACAGGACTTTGATGCTGCACAATGCCTATAATCACGAAAGGTATCACAATCATTAAGCTACTCAACCCAAAACGTAATAACGCATGATTAAAATTTTGATTTAAAATCATTTTTTGTACGATGTCAAACAAATAATAACCGGGGAAAAACTTTTGAATCACCGTGATAATCTCGACCACAGTACCAGACAACCATGTATCAAGTCGAATCATAAGCATCCCAAATCCCATGCTCAAAGGCATACCGAGCGCATCAAGTGTCCGACTATCTAAAAAAATACCTAATAGAAAACCGATAGCGCTTAAATAGATACCCATTAAAGAAAATAGCCCTAGCATAAGAACCAGATTCAAATTAAATACTAGCGATTGCATCAATAAACCAGCCATGACTATCACAAAACAAATGACAAAATTCAATATCACTTGTACACTCATTTGATCTATCAGCCAATGTCTCATGCTATACTCTGATGTCAGGTTCTGCAATTGATAAAATTTTCTGGTATGACTGATCTTTTTAGAAAAAGTGACCACAGCATTGCCAGCAATACCAATTGCACAGGCAGCACTTAACCACAAATAAGCGTTTGCCGTGGTGAAAAACCCCGATGCCTTGGCCATACTGATCATCATCACATACCACGCTAGTGGAAAAATCAGTGTGAATAACAAAAAACGCTTGTTTCGACAAGTTTCTTTAATATCTAACCATATCATCATATGTTACCCAACCTCCTGATTATTAAGACGATACCATTGTTCAATGGTTTGGTTGTTGGCATGTATTGCTGCAACTGATTCTTCTTTCGCAATGACACCATCTTTCAACAACACAACACGCGTAAAATATTGATCAATTTGATTAAAATCGTGTGTAATTGTTATCACACTACCCCCTACATGATCCAGATAGTGCCAGAAAAAATCAATTGATTCCAAATCCATCCCCACTGTTGGTTCATCTAAAATCAATAATTTTGATGGTTTAAGTAAACTGATCAACAAAGCTAGTCTTCTTCTTTGACCACCTGACAATTTGCTAATAATCACCTGCGATTGTTCATTGAGATTAAACTTTTCAATCATTTCAGTCACAAATAACGGTGAATATTGTTTTTGAATCTTCGTTGAGAGCATGACATGCTCTTGTACTTTTAAGGTTTCAATGAGTACATTTTCTTGCGGCATCACACTTAGATCGTGAACCGGATTAAAAAAGCGTTTCACTTGCCCACTATCAGGCTTAATCAACCCAATAATTGTATTAACGATTGTTGTCTTTCCGGAGCCATTAGCACCCAACAGTGCAATTCGGTCACGACCATAGACTGATAAATTAATTTCTTTGAGTACCGTCTTGCTAAATTTTTTGCTTATTTTTTGCAATTGTATAATCAAATCCTCATTGCTCTGCTGACCTGACAATAGGAAATTTAAGTCAACTGCTAAAATTTCTGCCAATGAAATTAATTTAGCAATGTCTGGTTCCGCATCACCATGTTCCCATTTCGATACAGACTGTCGAGACACGTATAATTTCTGAGCTAAGGCTTCCTGTGACAAGTTCTTTTTCTGTCGCAACAAGCTCAGCTGCGATTTAAAAACATTTTTCATGTGCTATTTTCTCCGAATATATTTAATTTCTAACACTTACGAATTTGATTATACATGAAGCAGCATTTTTTGAAACCATCACATCAATATTACTGTAACCCTTTATTTGCTGTGCTTGCAACTGTTGGTTGCGGACAATTTTAATCATAAAAAGCCGTTAATATTGAACTTAAATTCAATACTAACGGCCAGTAAATAACATCAATTATTTTAAGCTTTTCGGTAATTAATTTTTTTCAAATGTCGCTTTTTTGTCATATAAAAACCAATCATGATCAGCGTAAATAAAACAAATATAAGAAGCAAAACGAGAATATCTGGCATAGCAGAGTTACCAATCATCAATGATTCACGTAGTGCGTTGACAGAATATGTCATTGGTAAATAAGGATGAATCGCTTCGAAGAAGCCATTGGATAGTTGAATTGGATACGTCCCCGCCGAGCCACCTAGTTGCACAATCATCAAAATCATAGCGAGGAAAGAACCCACTTTACCAAACCATAAATTCAAGGCAGTAACCACTGCAATAAATGCAAAGGAAGTCACGACAATGACAACAAAAGTTGCCCCATAATTAACAGGTTTGATACCAACAATCGTCAACGCTACCACATACATAACCGCTGCTTGAAGAAAAGCAAACGGATACAAGACAGACATTTTGCTAGCCCACCAACTGATCGCTTTTTTAGGATATTTAAGAGGCGTTACCAAATCAAACATAAAATTAAAGGCAACGGCGCCAACGAATAGTGCAACTGACAACATATATGGTGCCATGGCTGTCCCATTATTTGGCACATTATCTTTTTCAGTATGTTTTGTAGTCGTTGGCGTAGCTAACTGACGATAAGTGGTTTGCGATGGTTTAACATCGCTCGCCTTTTCGCCAACTTGTGCCAGCTTACTAGCTAACAAGCTATTACCATCTGTTACTTTAGAAATGCCATCTCCTAGTTGCCCTGATCCGTCAGCCAATTTATGAGTCCCATCAGAGATTTTCACAGCTCCTTGAGATAATTTTTGAGACCCAGCTAATAGTTTGCTATTATTATTGGTCAACTGACTTAGGCCATGAGTGGCTTGATTACTGCCAGTGGCTAATTGGGATACTGCATGATCCAGTACTGGCATATTCTTGTTCACGTCTGATAAACCATTAGTCAGTTTTTGGGCACCTGTGTTCAGATTCTTATTGCTACCAGATAATGCTTGCGTCCCTGTATTAAGTTTCGAACTACCTGTAGCTAACGCATTGATACCATTTGTTAACGCTGGTATATTGGCATTGAGTTGTCCCAATCCATTATTTAATTGCGTTGCACCGGTCAGTAATTTGTTCGATTGTTGATCAATTTGTGATAACCCACCAGTCAGTTGGTTTGCACCATTTGTCAGCTGAGCTGCATTGCCTTGAACTGCTGTCATAGAAGCTATTAGGCTATTGATTCCACCATAGACTGTTTTTGTACCCTCTGTCCCATTACCAAAACTGTTAGCTAGACTATCAACACTCGTCTGTGCTTGTTTTAATGTGACATTATTTGTTTGTAATAACGCTGGTAATTGTGATTGCAACGTTTGTAGATTATGCGTCGCTGATTTTAGTGATGCATTCACCGCATCACTTGGTAACATGGCACTTTCAAGCGCATGTATCTGTTCACTCGTCAGATGTTGTGCTTGAGCCACAGTAGTCAACTTTGTTTGTGTCTCACTGATGTATTGGCTCATTGTGGTCAAGTTATCTGCTAAATTGGTCATACTGGTGGTCATTTGATTCACCACATCACTATTTTGATTGTCATTCCCATTCAGCGATGTTTTTAAATGTGCCAAGCCAGCTTGATACGCTTGTAAGCCAGCTTGTAATTGTTGCATTTTTTCTTTTGAGTCTTGACTATTTAAGGCTGTGTTCATCTGGGCCAAACCACTAGAGATTTGTTCACTCGCTTTGTAAGCAGTTGTTGTGCCATTTGTATATTGAACGACCCCATGATGCAAAGCAGCCGCGCCATCAGAAAGTGCTTTGACACCTGAACCAACAGTTCCACTGCTAGCTGCTAGCTGCTGTGCCCCTTGATTTAAAGCACTAGCCCCTTGATTGACACGATCAACGCCTACCGTGTACTGTCCAATCCCTGAGTCTAACTGAGCAGAACCTGTATATAATTTTCCCATGCCGTTGTTTAACTTGGAAACATTACCTGACAATTGATTGAGCCCAGAACTTATCTTAGTACTACCGGATGCGACTTGACTCACACCGTTAAAATATTGGTCCAGGCCTTGTGTTAAAGTATGCGAGCCATTACTGAAAGTTAATGTACTAGTACTCAGTAATTGCAAATTAGTGTTGAGCTTATCACTCCCAACTTTTAATTGTTCGCTACCACGGGCTAATTTTTTGTTGCCGTTAGCTGCATTCGAAAAACCGTTTCCCATTGTCTGAATTTGGCTAAACATCGTTTCTGCATAATTTTTCGTAATTGTTGTTGAAATGGCACTAGCAATACTCTCAGCACCAGACTTTGAGAATTTTTCTGCTATAAAACTATGCCCAGCACTTGTACTGTATTTCAGCACCATTTTTTTAGGCTGTTTATCCATTAATGTCGTTGCATTTTTTGAAAAATCTTCTGGAATAGTCATTACCATGTAATACTTACCACTAGATAACCCAGACGCTGCAACTTTTTTAGTTGGAAAACTAAATTTCATGGCATCTGATTTTTCCAATTTTTTTTGTAACTGATCACCAACTGCTAATTTTTTATCATGATAAACAACTGATTGATCCTCATTAACGACTGCAACAGGCAAATTTTTAATCTTGCCATATGGATCCCACATTGATTTTAAAAACCCAACAGCATAAATTGAAGGAATGAGCATAATGGCAATCAAAACAACAACCATAAACTTATTCTTCCAAATTTTTTTCCACTCGATACTAAGCATTTTATATTCCTCTTTTTGAACAACGTGTTGATTTTTAAAGAACTATAGTTTATATTAGTCATTAACAACCAGAAAATCAATGTACAATTTGTCAAAAAATGTTTAATAATATACGGAGCAGACCATGAATCGACAGGAAAAAAACGAAGCGACACAACAGCGAATTGTATCCGCTTTAGTGTCACTAATTGATACTAAAGGATTTACTAATATCACTGTTTCAGACATCACGCGTGTCGCTAAGCTGAGTCGTGGTACTTTTTATATTTATTATTTAGATAAATATGACCTTCTAAAAAAAATCGAAACAAAATTGATTGCAAACATGGAGCAACTCATGCAGACAAATCTTGATAAGACTATTTATTGGGTAGATAGCCATAAGCATGAACAAGCAGCCAATAGATTAGACTATTCTCCCTACAAAAGTATTATCCAATCGTTTGATTATCTTGATCAGAACCGAATTGTACTTAACGCATTGCTTTCTAAAAATGGTGATCCACAATTTTTATATCAATTAAAAGCGCTTATGGATAGACAAATTACATTGCATAATGACAATATTTTTATCCATGAAGAGAATATGATGCCACATGATTATCAACATGTGTTGCTCGTCAACAGCATCATTAGTATTATTGGTCATTGGTTACAAAAAGAAACACCTGAATCACCGATTGAATTGGCTGATATTTTAATTAATAGTCGCCTACTTGCCCCCTACCATGAAAAAAACGATAAATGACGTGAGTTCACATCATTTATCGTTTTTTAACTTTACCTAAATTCTGGCGAGGCTGTATCATGTTTAGTCGTTGGATTCACGACATTAACCAGCATTGTGTCAGAATCCTGGTATTTTTTAAGTGCGGCTTGCCCAACAGCTAAATGATGATAATCAATCCCATTGTTTAAGACACCTATTTGTTGTAATTCATCTGGATTGTTTAATTGATGGACAAGTAAACTCCCAAATTGCCCGCTGATTTGTGCAGGCATATCCAGTGGTGATTGTGTGGAAACCACTGAATAGATACCGTACTTCCGTCCTTCACGCAATATTTTAAATAAGCCCGTATCATTAAGTTGTTCTTGGCTCTCTGGCATGTAGCGATGTGCTTCATCAAGAAAGATTGTGATTGGGAAGCGTGACGCACTAGCCATTCGAATAAGCAATAACTTTTTTAGCAACAGTGATAACACTAATCGGCTAACTGAACTGCCCGCTTTTAACTGACTGACATCAATAACTAGTGTACGCTGCTGGCTACGGTGTTCTGAAAATAACCTTAAAATATAAAATATATCTGTCTGCGTTGCTCGAGGTACATCATGCGTATGATGATGCATATTAAAGACACGGTTTAAAGTCGGATTGCCTACCCGAGATTGCCCACTCAATAGTTCCCCCCACTGTGATCTAACAGCTGTGTAATCAATTTCTTGCCCTAATAACTCATAATTGGCTTTTGAATCACCAAATGGTACCGCAAATTCTTGAATCATTTGTGACATCAACAGTGTGGCATCATAATCATAACCAAAAACTGACAATTGTTGCTGTTCCTGATCAAATGTAGTTAACCTTTTATTAATTTTGATGTAAGTCCCCGTATTTTTGATGATGTTTTTCTGAATTCTCAGTGATTCGATTGCCATCGCCACTTTTTGGATTAAGCGATCACTATAGATGCCTAATATGTCGGCCACATCATGAGCGTCTATTTCTGAAAAATCCAAATTAGCATTCTCACCCAAAGTATAGGTAATGGCATGTGGTATTTGACTGTACTCTCCCGTGGCATCAAAAATAATCGTTGTTTGCTCAATCTGCTGTAATGATTCTACTAATGATAATAATGATGTCGATTTGCCATTACCCGTCGCACCGACAATCATTAAATGATGCGCTAATAACGCATTGGGATCAAGTGTCAATGCTTCATTCGTCTCACTTTTTGTCACAAAGTGATTTAAGGTCATGTGATTTACCATAACGTTCGCCTCTCGTTATATTATTTATGCTACCACCTATCTCAATCATACCCTTTGGCATCATACTATCATATACCTTGATGAAGAAATGACAATTAGTGGTCAAAAAAACCTATACCGTCCAATCTCACATGCACTTTTTAAATGGCATTGTCAGATTTCAAGTATAGGTACCCCTAGTGAGAACTTCGTTTCAATTTTTATCAGCCTCTAACACACATTATAGCAAAAGGAAATAACGGATTTTACACAAGTTTTTTGATTTTTAGGCTAAAATATATTATTGACTTTTTTAAAAAATATGTTATAATAATGCTATCAATTATCGCATTAACATTAATAGCCATACCTAATTTGACTCAGTTCAGTTAATTTTTTTAACGTTTTTTGTGCATCCGATGGTAGTACGATATGATTATTAATCATGACACGCGATATATCAAGGTTCATTCTGCTAAGTATCAATGGTATCGATCCTGTTTCTGTTTTAATTTCCTTAAAATAACTGGCTAAAATTTCCTGTAATGCAACATACTCCGCACCATCTACTTGCTGACGTAATTGTGTGAGCAGTTCTAGCGCAGCTTTGCCTCTTTCTTGTCCACCAGTATACCATTTAATAGCTGACCTCATGATTCCTCCTTCTGAGTATTGTGCGTTTGATCATAATTTCTTTTAACTTCTGCATTAGCCTTTATCAAAAATTGCCGACCGTGCTGCGTTTTAGTCAAATAAAAATAATATAAAAAATAGCTAATCGTCGCAAGGACTAATGATAACAAAAATGACCAAACAAACGGCATTGACCAAATGTTGAATTTGAACACCTCTGGTACTATTGTGATGATAAACATCATAAACGCTATATTTAATGCACGGTATTTTGGTAAATAACGGTTTTTCTTGTATTTTTTCATATCATGACGCTAACTAATTACAATCCTTGGTTGTTCGTCTCTGGAAGTGATAATAACACGTGTTAATTATTTGAGGTTTGAAGGTACTTCTCCCTTGACGAGTATCATGCTAAAAATAACTGAAAAAATAGCTACCTGATCAAACTCAGCAATCAAAAAATCATGAGAAACAATATTCATTAATACTTGCACGATACCAATCACAGTAAAAACCTGCACAAAAGCTTTTATAAATAACATCTGATTATTTGGCAGATTCCCCCAACTACTTTTTAATAACTTGATCATTTTTATCCCCTTTTTAATATTACTATCTGTATAAATTATATCACTCTTATACTCCTTTTGCTAGAAACATTCTTTCATGAAAAATTCATCTATATTTTAATTATACTTTGCCAGTTTGTAAATAAATGTGCCATAATGGCATTTGCTTGTTATAAAAATCACGACTATAATACTGCTCCTATACTGAAATTCCGGACTACTTTCTTTCTAGGGCGTAATTCGAGATAATATAGTATAGGAGTAATTGTCATAATTTTAAATTGCAAAAGCACTTAAAAGCGTAATAACGGCTTTCTGAGAGGTGTACCAATTTATTTTAGCAAAAATCACAAACTCCGATCACAGAAAAAGCGCCTCACCTATCAAGTATAGGCGAGGCGCTTTTTAGTTTACATGAGATGGATTATGTTAAGCTATAGAACCGTAAGTAAATAAATTCAATCATTTTTAACTTTTATTGTCTATCTTTAACACTTTACCTGTTATGAATAATGTTCCAGAAAGAACAACAATTTTTAATAATAATATTATTAGATTATTATGAATAATATTATCCCATGGAATAATATATTCATTAACTATACCAGCTCCAACTGCTGCCAGTATAATTAATAAAGTTTTATTGCCATCCATAATTAGTCACAGACCTATAAAAATAATTATAATTGAACCACATACCTCCTGGGAAAGACCCATATTCAGCAATTATACCGCCAACAGCAGCTCCAATGACAGCTCCAGCTACCCCTCCACGGGCTCCTATCCATGCACCTAACGCACCAGATCCAATATTTTTAAATTTATTTAAGTCGGTCCTACTAATAAATATTTTTACGTAATTCCAATGTACTTCAAAACCATTTCTACCTGCTGAGTAACGTAACATAGTATTGCCAGTTACAGGAGAATTAATTATAGCTACTTTTGTTACTGGATTAATTTTTACACCTGATTCATCGACTGTTGCGTTTACTTCTACCAATTGAGTATTAATTTTTGTTATAGTAGCTTCATCAATTTTTACATCATTAGGAATAGAAAGAACATAGCGATTATCAACAACTTTAACATACTTATCATATTTAGAATAATTATCAGTAGCAGTATCTTCATTACTAGCAACTTGTGCTCCCGAAGAAACATTTTGAGAAGCAAAGGCTACTGTTACTGGTGAAATAACACTAAATGAAATTACAGAGGCGAAAGTTAACCCCGATAAATAAAAATAACGAATTTTTGTTTTCATTTTTGTTTTCCTTTTCTACAAATACAATAATTGAAATAACATAATCCAAAGTCATTGTATCAAAAAAAATAATAAAAATGTGGATTTTACCATAACTATACACTTCGAGTATAGTTAACAAATAAGCTATAGCAATCTAATCCCAAAATTTAAATACATGTTGGTTAACAGGTACTTTTTAAGTAATCCCTATTAACATTCAAAAATACCAAATTAATTAACAATCCGTAGCAGCCAACCCACGTATAAAGAATCCCATATATATGGATATTTATCAAGGTAAAAATGTACAAAAAATACTCACGTTCACGAGTACTTAGTGTATTATCTTAATTATGCAAATCTGATAGGTTTCCCAACTGCTTTTAAAATTTTTGAAGCACCTGAGTAAGGAATATCTGTCTTAGCACTCTCAGCTTTAGCTATCTGACTTTGAGAAATGCCTGTAATTCTAGCAACTTCCCCCTGAGTCATCTTACGTGCTTGACGATACCATTTTATTGCGTATGCTAACTGAGCTTGGTCTGTTAGTTCTACAACTTCGCTAAGGTTTTTATTGTCCGAAGACGCCGCAACTAATTTAGCATCATCTTCGGTTGTCGGTTTATGTGTCATATTTTGCACTAGAAATGTATATTCTCGAAATGACATGTTTTTAAACAAAATATTATCATATTCTTGTCCAGCCTTATGGTAAGCAACGGTGTTATCAGTGTTGTTAAACATCACTTGTTTCAATTCATTGAGCTTAGATAAAGTCTTCTTATAATCCATTAACATAACCTCCTTGTGGCAAATATTTATCAATTACATTGGCACTTGCTTCGGTTTCAAATAGCATCCTCTGTCCACCGTTGTTAATAGCACCTAAGTGTAAGTAAAAATTTTGTACATCCGTTGTTTTAGACTTTAGTTGTACATATCCATCAAAATTATAATTTTCAGAATCAATCATAGTCAAAGCTAGTAATCTAGAGCCTACGCCTTTACTTTGGTAAGAATTTATTACTTCAACATTGAAAATTTCATTGAACAGATACTGTTTATCTGGGTGTCGTACAAATACTATCAGACCAAGTAGTTTGTCTGCGTTGAAGGCACCGATAACAATTCCTATTGCCGACAATTCTGTCCAATCAAATATGAAATCCTTGATATCATAATCGTTAGTGTTTTGTATACGCTTATAACTTGCACTTACCATATCCTAATTAAAGCACAATTATTCATTTAACGAATAATTGTGCTTTATACTTCTTAAACTTCAACCATAATAACTATGCTCCTAAGCCAATAGTTCGAACTAATTTTATTTAGAGCTATTCGGTTAAGCGACTTTCTGGTTGTAATTCACCACACTGTTGCGTTCGTCATTGTACCAGTTGAAATCATTTAAAAAAACCAAAATTAAACGCGTCAGCGAGGCGAATCTGAATTGATTAAGGTTTTAAGAAAGGCACACGCTGTTTTTCTACAGAACGATCTAATGACTTAATTAGAATCATACTGATAACAGCAATGGGCAGAAAGACAATGATAATAGAAGACCATGTATCAGGAGAAGACACTTTATAAATATCGACTTGAAAGTCAAACAGGAAATGCAATATCGCACCTATGAAAATATTATTGGTAACAATTCTAATTGCTGCAAAAAGTAACCCGATACATGTTGCGTAGAACACTTGCTGATATACTGCTTGAGCCGGATCAACTGATAAATTACTTAAATGAATCAGACCAAAAATAATACTGGTCACAGCAGATATAATCGTCAATCGATTTTTTTCTAACCCATATTTGTTTAAAATTCTTTGGCAAATATTAAATAAGTAGCCCCTTACAAAATATTCTTCGAAAAAACCAGCACCCATTGCAATGGCAAAACAAGCTATTATAATTTTAATCGGACTATGTGCTAACGATAAAACGCTTTGCACATTACCATTTTGGAAATATAGAAAAAGAAAATATAAAAATACCACGCCGGTCATGATTTGCTGAAATGTTGATAACGTCAACTTTTGTTGGAAAATTTTGCCACCATGAGAAATACTGTTGACTAATTTTATGATTAAAAATATAAATAGCAATAAGATACCTAACATGACCAACATAAAGGTCAACGGAATCGCATCAGGATCAAATGGTATAAACATTTCTCCAAGCATGGTCACTATGAATATCAGTAGTCCTTTTCTTGATTTTTGTTTCCGGTTTTTAAACATTTGTCATCCCTCACACTATAGTCTATCAAATTGCAACTCCCCATTTTTCACATATTTCCGCTTATTATGGCAAAAATATGTTAGTGACTTTTCCCGTTTTTTGTGGTAAGCACCCTCGCTTTAATTAATCACATATAAATAAAACAGCAGATAATCTATTTAAATAGATTATCTGCTGTTGACATGCGTCACAGATGAATTGGCTTTAATAGTGGGTAGGTTCATTTAATGTTAAATATTTTCAATGATAATATAAGTCACGAGATAGTTAACCTTATGAAAGTCCTTGATTTAAGAAATGATGAAAAGTAGTGACTATTTTTCATCATTTCTTATTGCATAGTCTATCAATTGATTAATTATCTTTTCTATATCTTGTTTTGATTCGTTATTTAATTTGTTTAGTTTATTAATTATTACTTGTTCATTTAAAGCGTATTCATTGTCTTTTTTTAACAAAGATTCTACAGTTGTATTTAATGCCTTTGCTATATTTTGTAAAGTGTTTATTTTAATATTTTCTTCTTGGATTTCTATTTTTGATATTAATGAAATAGACAAGTTTGCTTTTTCTGCCAACTCAAATTGTGTTAAATTTTGTAATGTTCTTAATTCTTTTATTTTATTACCAATCACATTTTGATTCATATACCTAATACGCCTTTCTCTATATAAGAAAAGAGTAAATGATTATGGTTGCTTTTTAAATTCATTAAAATGAAACTAAACTAGTAATAAAGTAACTATTATGGTATAGTTTTTATTGAAGAATTAAATTTTAGAGGAGAATTGTTAATGGCTTATAGAAGAATAGATACCCCACACATATCAGAACCTGTTGGTAGTGTTAGAGAACATGATGGACTATTAATTGATGATGATAATAACGTTTTTGAATATAGTAATAATGGTTACTTAAAAGTTGGTTATTATAACCCTGTTTCATCAGTTTTGAGCGATGTTGCGCCTATTGGACTTGGCTTGCTTTTGTTAAATGTTTTATTCCCTGTAAGATCAAAAAATGGCAGTACATCAGTTGCTAGTGGTGCCTTCTCACTTTTTACTATGTTCGTATCTTTATTTTTTGCCTATGGCATGATTATTGGTTGGATTGTCCAAAAAATTGCTTTGCATTTTGCAGAAAAAATTGGTAATTTTTTAAATACTAATAAGACAGCAAGATTATTAGTGCCTAATTTTTGGTTTACTGATAAAAAAATTTCAAAATTTTTTGGATTTTACTATCTTGGCTTGCCTATTTTTCTGTTAATCTTTGTTATCCTAAATTTGTTTTTTGATATTCAAGATGGAACTGGCTTATATGCATTAAACGCATTGAATATGTTTAGTCTTGTTTTTTCTATCATATGTGGCATAATTAATATTTTTTATAATCTTTTAACAAAAGTAACTTCTATTTAAAAAAGGCCTTAATGGCCTTTTTTAATCATAAATGTAAAATAAAAAACTCACTTATCCTTTGATTTGCCATAACCGCTGCGTTTGTAATATAATTTAGTTAATAAGTATTGGGGGACTGAACAGTGGCTAAAAACGATAAAGAAATTGACATATTAAATGACGTCATTAATTTGTTAATACAGGAAGATTTGACGACTGATGAACGCTCCATCTTACAGCTCGCTAAACAGCGATTGGAAAGGCACCTTTATTTTCCAAGGATTATTAGTGACTTAGAACAATCATTCACGCCTTTAGCTATGCAACAAAAATTATCTAAAAGCCTATCCCCACTTTATTTAAAGATAACAAGTCAGGAATTTAAAAATAAATACCAAGGCTTTGGCTATGGATTAGGTATGAACTTTGGTGGTGGTGGTGGCAATTTTTAAAATGTAACTTATGCTATACAAAGACACGTAAAAAACCAATCTGCGACGTCGCGGATTGGTTTTTTTAAGTGCCATGCAGTTTATAAATCCTTTGAAACATTTGTTACTGAAAAAAATATTTTATTTTCAGTAACATTGTTGACTGTTTCACTTTATGACGATATAATTACTAAAGTTATAATTAAATGATTAAAGAGTAGAAAAATGAAAAACAAATTAACTCAAAACAAACTAACCACTGGCGCTTCTTGGTTAATCATAGCAAATGTTTCATCAAGACTGATTGGTATTGCATATGTCATTCCTTGGACTATTCTGTTTGGCGTAGCTTCCATAAATGCTAATTCATTATTTGGAAAAGGTTATACCATTTATCAATTCTTTTTAGCCTTATCTACTGTGGGTCTCCCATCTGCCGTCACTCAAATGGCTAATAGTCTATCTCGTAATGAAAAATCATCTTTCTTAATCTCATCAGTACATTTTTCTATGATACAAGGTCTTTGTACTAGCGCTGTTCTTTGGATAAGTTCGCCATTGTTATCTAATGGTGATAACAATTTAATTCCTGTATTACATTCTTTAGCTATTTCGGTTATCATATTTCCCTTCTTATCAGTCATCAGAGGCTATTTTCAAAGTCGGCTTGAAATGGATATCGTTGCAAAATCAGAAATAATCGAGCAAGTCATACGTGTCTTATATATGTTAATATCAACATACATCATATTAAACGTGTTAAAAAAAGGTTGGGTATTAGCCGTAGTGCACTCTACCTTTGCTGCTGCAATTGGCGCCTTGGCAGCTACCATTTATTTGTTATTTAAACTATTGATTATTTTTAATTTAAAAGACATTAAATCTAGTTACAAATCCTATCATCCTTTTAATATGTTAGTGATCATTAAGAAGTCCATCCCTTTCGTTTTTATTGGTAGCTTTTTAACAGTCTATCAATGGATCGATCAGTATACCTTCTTTTATTTTATGAAAATATTTCACGTCGGATATTCTAGTCACAGCTTGAATGTCCTATTCGGTGTTTTTAACTTTAATGTTAATAAATTGATCTTAATCATTGTGGCTTTAGCGGTCTCTATTGCGTCCACAATACTACCACTTATTACTGCCAATATTACTGATATAACGCTTGTGCGCATTAAGGTAAAACAAGCCATCATTTTATTTTGGTCAGTCGTTTTACCAGCTGCGTTAGGATTGTACGCTGTTTCGGGACCAATATACACTGCTTTTTATGGTAACTATATCAATACCAACATAACAATTCCTATGACCCAAATATCTGCCATAACCTCTATCTTTATGGGAGGCGCTACGGTTTTAGCAATGATTATGCAAAGTTTACTAAAAACAAAACTCATTCTTTATTACTTTACTTTGGGATTTGTTGTTAAACTCATATTACAACCCATTCTCATCAATGCTCTGGGGGCAATTGGCCCTATGTACGCTTCGCTTGGGTCCCTAGTGTTAGTAAATTATATGCTGCTAAGGTACCTGAACCACAGAATGTCAATATCAGATATCTTAGGCGATAAATATGTGGGTATCATTACTATGACTTCATTTGGCATGTTCATCATAGTTGTTGTACTTAACAGCACTTTGGCAGGTTTCTTTGATAACACAGCACGTTTCACACAAATGATGGTATTAATTTCTGATGTTGGTGTGGGCATGGCATTTATATTCTTTTTTTACTACAAATTAGGCGTATTAAAGCATCTTTTTAAATAATATCAACCCAAAAAGGCTCTCCGTCAGCTAGATAAAATCTAACTGGCGGAGAGCCTTTTAAGTGTAAAAACATTCAAATTGCAAATTGGATACAGCCAAAACCTTTCCCTCACAGCACTAGGATATTAAATCCAAAGGTTAAAAGATCTTGCAAAATCACTTGAAAAATTAGGCTTTTGCAACTGAGTATACAATGCTAAACCGTCTTTTGATATGTTTTGAGCTATAGCCAAATCACGGAACCCACTGCATAGGTCGTGCAGAACCTTTTGCTCACTCTGCTTGTTGTTTAATTGTGTCAGTGCATTTTTTAATAAGTCATTTTCAACGTTTGATTGCAAATCAAATGATTCCAAATAGGCTATTAATGATCGTTTTTCTTGTTTCGCCATGTTTATCATCCGCTATAGGTCATTTACAAACTAATGTTATCTCTTCTACCATACCCTAAGTATAATCTTAATAATTCAGATTGAATAGGTACGAGTGTTGCAGACAACCTGCCCTGCGTTATAAACTGTTCTGAAAGTTTATATTTAAGATCCTCTGCGACTTTGATATCATCAATACCATGTTCCATGTTTTGATTAGCATGCGCTAAAATTTCGCGTTCTTGCCTAGAAATATCGCTACTCGAGTCTGTGGCAATCTCATTAACCATCTGCCAAAATTGTGTTTTTTTCCTGTTCATGTTAGCCGTCCTCATTTTTTATTTTTCATTAGATGTCGTTTCTCATAACTAGTTTTCAAAATGGCACGAAAATCCCATAAATACCTGCTAATAATGGCACAATAATTGCGAATGTTACTAGCTGAAAATGATTAAACGGCTTTTTGTCCTCAATCAATCGCAATTGATTACTAAAGTATACTAACGCCACAGCATTAGTTAACATGGCCACAAATACCACAATAGACACCCACATAGTAACATGACCTATAATGACAAACATAATCAATGATGTCGTTGCCGTCAATAATCTAAGCAATACAATATTTTGCTTTTTGGCTTTATCTTTAATATTATTGATCATTTTTTTATCCTCCAGAAGTAATTGATCTAAAGATATGTTTAGCTTCTTTGCAATCAAAATAACATTATCAATGTCTGGCAACGTTCGGCCGCTTTCCCAATTCGATATCGTTTTGCTAGAAACCATTAATAATTCAGAAAAATCGACTTGTGTCATCTTCCTTTCTTTACGCTGCGATTTAATTAACTCTGAAAAATTCATATCTCTTACTCCAAATAATAGATTGATCTTGCTACTCTGTAAAGGAAATAGGGTTCTAATTGACAAAAAATCAACTAGAAACACCTGTCTAATTGTCGTTATTAGTTCTTGATTATCAACCACCCTAACTTAAAATATCAAATCATTTATTTCAACATCAAGCACAGGCGTGGTATCAAAATCAAGTGCTTGTGCTGCTCTAACAATCCCTAATGCTGTGGTGCCCTCCATGTCTGTCTTGGCTATTTCTCTTAAATGTGCCAAGGATAATCGCGTCTTGTAATGTGCGGCAATCATTGCCAAGGCTGCAACACCACAATCACGTTCATCGACTTGAGGAATGTAATTAATCTTTTTGATAAACATTTATCATCCTCCACACTACAGTGTATCAAATTGCAACCCCTGATTTTTCACATATTCATCGTAATTTTTTGCTGAAATATATTAGTGACATTTGTTTGACTTTGTGGTACAAGGCGTATTCCAGTTAACAGAACCTAACAATACATAAAATAGATAAACTCACCCATCCTAAATAACATCTCAGCAAAAAGTGCAATGATTAATCATCTGTGAAATACAGGTAATTAATCATTGCACTTTTTAGTTAAACCTTTAATTCAATTAAATCCGATTTTCGAAATTCATTTCAGTTGCGACTTTTTTATAATGCGATCAATAATTAACGGTGTTATAGGTACCGCTGCAAGAGAGATGATACCAATATAGGGTATTGACGAAATTAGACGTAAACTTGACAGCACATAGAAGGTAAAAATAATGATATCTACAATGATGACCATTCTAATTAACCGAAAACTTGTTCTTGACAGATTTTTTTTATTAGGCATCTCACAACATCCTTTTTTAATATTATTGAAACATACTATCGCATATTTATCGTGATGTATTTTATTAATTAATTTAATAATATCACAAAAGTTCACATAAACACATGAATAATTATAGGTGTAATGAACGATTCGATGATTGCAGCTACAATTAGTACTGGTAACACATATATAACAAAGGATTTCAGCAAATCATACAACATCGATCCAATAAATTTATAATTCAACTGTTGTCGCTTCCATATACGCTTTAAAGTGTTCATGGATATATCATTAGTTTTTTTGGCTAAGATCAATACTATAATATACGCAGTCATCTCAAAAATACCGTGTGGCAATATACCTGTAATCGCTAACTTTAGGCCTTCAAATAAGCCTTTATCATAAACCACATAACCAACTAATTGGCCCATTGTTGAAATCGTTCCGAGGGCCGGTAGAACATATAGGTAAGGAATCGGGATTATCGAAAATAAAATAATTGAACTGGTCGATATAACATTCATAATTATAATATTCAAAAAGTCTATGCTACTATAATTTGTGACAACTTTAGTGTTCAAGTACTCTGTTATGCCGTTTATCTCGCTAGGATTAGATTTAATCTTACAATACACATATACAGACAGCAAAACAACATATATCATGATATATAACCATAATAATAACACTGTTTTTGTATACTTCTGTTTAATAACTCGCCATTTAGCTAATTGATTTTGCATTTTAAAAATCATATCCTTTTCTGTATTCATATCAGATGATGTCATTTCAAACGTTTTCCGTACTTAACTTACTTAATAACTCTTGAGTTAATTTCTATTAACCTCCCGTTTACAGTGTATCAAATTGCAACCTCTGATTTTTCACATATTTATCGAAATTTTTTCTGAAATATGTTAATGACATTTGTTTAATTTTGTAGTATAAATCAACTATAGAAATGAAATACAAAAATTAGATCGTAAAAAAATATTTAATACATCGTGTAGACTAACTCAGTAGTTCCATGAGATATTAAATATTTTGTCTTTATATGAGATTAGATAAATGTAGTAACTAATGCCAACAAATTCCATGACATATGGCATATTACACTATATTGTAGTGACCGTGTCCACAATCTAATTACCATAAAACCAGCACCGGAAACAAAGTATGCTGAAAATTGAAGCCAAGTATTTGGGCCATGTAATAATGCAAATGCAACTGTTGGTAATAATGTTTGAATAATCAATCCTTGTTTTGATAAAATTTTGACCATCCAACCCCTAAAAATAATTTCTTCGATAACTGGACCAACAATCACGATGACTACTACTAATATGATACCCGGTATATAGGCAGAATGCGTTAACATATTATTAATTCGATCATCGTTAGCTGTCTCTGGAATATGGATAAGTCGCCCATATAACATTGTGCAACAAGTAATCAAAATCCCCTTCAATAGAGATTTGATCTGCAATTTTTCAATAATTTTTAGCTGAAATTTTTTGGTCGTAACTACATACAAGACGCCAATCGTTAACGTACAAAAAATGACATCAATTATATTCAAAATAATTTGACCATAAAAACTATGTTGTCCCGCCACTAACACCAAAGCTACGCTAGTTAAACATAAAGACAATAAGGTAAAAGAGAAAATAGTTAATATACTATCAATTATTCCACGAACCCTGATACTCATAGCTTAATAATTTTCTCCACGATACCCTCGTTTGAACGCACTTACTTCACCCCGCCAGTTTTTAATCACACCAATTCCAATACCTCCCCAACCACCACCAACAATCCCTGCCAGTTCTTTATCGCTTAAACTTTTAATCTTAAACATATTTATTTAACCCTCTCTAAGCTAGTTCCTAGTACCAAAGTATGCCTTATTTCCTATTCGCATTTTAGCCGCATCTGATCCCGGCTTCCCAACTATAGCTCCGAGCAGATATCCGCCAAAATCATACGGATTCATGTTCGTACCTCCGCTGATAGTCGACAGCTCGCTTTCAGCCAACCGTTCGATTTCTTTTATCTTGTATTGCATAATCAATACTCCTTTCTTATTTTGCAATCTTATCATCCCAGGTATTTACCCACAAGCCTTTATGACATACCGTCATCATGAAAACTTGTCATAATATTCATATCTGCCCCTAAGTTTCGAGCTATGTCCATTAAATTATCGATATCAGGTATTCTTGTGCCATTTTCATAATGGGCAATAGTTGACTGTGTCACATGAAGTATTTTAGCTAATTGGTACTGTGTTATTTTGTTTGCATATCGTAAATATCTAATATTATTCCCAATATGTTTTGCTCCTCCACCGCACACTTTTAGCATTTCTGTCTCACTTAAGTAAGAAAAATTGTAATTTTTAATCATGTTTATCTCCAATTGCTTATCCATGTAAACTTGACATAACAGTCAAGTTAATAGATAGACGTCATTTTTTCATGAAACCGCTCTTGTATGTAAATAATCGTATAGTACTATCTATCAATATACAGTTTATCAAATTGCAACCCTTGATTTTTCACATATTCATCGTAATTTTTTGATGAAATATGTTAGTGACTTTTATTGGATTTTGTGGTAATAGTCATTTCGCCATTTAACTGAATACAATACCTAGTGGCAAAAAAATAAGAGTATCACCTAAACATATGTGATATGCGCTTTACCTCACTAACTAAGTTTTTGAAATGTGTCGCACATTATGATATTATCAAGACATATATTGAATTTATCATAAAAGCGAAATAACCAATCAAAAAGAGGTATTTTCTGATGATTTTTTATCACAATCAATTAGTCGATGTTTGGAAAATCAATAAAAATCGTACGCAACCTGAGTGGGTTAAACAATGTTTTGAAAACCATTCTATGGTCTGGTATGACAATCAATTAAAGATTCTTGTCAAAGCTATAAACCCATCTGCAAAACGAGATTTAAAGTTAGGATTACTTGATACTACCTTAGGGTATTATGGCGGCGGTTTTGTAATGGGACGCATAGGTGATTTTTTTGATGCAACTAATGGTAGGGTCGTATCAAAAAAGCAATTTTATAATGAATACAGCATGAATAATAATTAGTATTTTCATGTGATTCAAATCTAATCGCCCACTAAAGATACCTTATGATATTGAGAAACTAGTTTTGGGTTCCTTTCACATTGCCAAAATGGCACTTTTTGAAACCAGCTAACTTATGCTACACTAACAATATGACATCTAGAAAAAATTTACTGATACAAGTTTTGTTAGTATGGCTTGGTAGCCTCGTATTCACAATTGGTTTTGAGAACTTGCTGGCCTATTCGACACAGTTATCAAAATATACGATTGTGGTTCTGAATTCTTTATTAAGTATAGGCATCTTATACTTAGTTAATCACAAATACAAATTAACCAAAATATTCATAAAACCAGCACATGACACGTGGTTAGATAAGTTAGTCTATGTCGTACCAATCTCCCTTTACGCTGTACGCCTATTACTATTTTTTGTTGAAGAGCCTGGCAGATTGGCTACGATTGCGAAGCACATGCCACACTATCTCATGATTTTACTGGTTGTTGTTACCAGTGTTTTTTTCGAAGAGTATATCGATCGTGGCCTTATTTTTGGTGCATTACTGGTTTATTTTAAAAATCATAAGTGGCGTGTACCACTCAGCATCTTATTATCTGCTGCTATGTTCTCATTGTCTCATTTGATGAACTTATTGCATCAAAATGCGATACAAACACTCGGCCAGCTGATTTATACTTTTGGCTTTGGCTGTTTATTTAGTGTGCTCTATATTCGATCACGAAGCCTATTAATCCCATTTGCAACCCATTTCTTATTCAATTTACCGTCGTTCTTAAATGATTCAGCATTTAGTGCAACGCATGCGGTTGCACTCACATCCCTAATAGGACCAATCATCTTACTAATTATTTTCCTAACTTACACCTTTGTTTTTATCAACAAAGAGGAAACAAAGCATTATCAATTTTAGAGCTCATGTCACAACCAAACGCACATGCATAGCTTCATTGAGACTGATCACATAATCCTTTCTAAAAAAGCACTTCGGTCCTATATTAATAGGACCGAAGTGCTTTTTACTTAGTGCGATCAATTACTAGCAAGAAGGATTACATCATTTTTTACTAAAAATACGGCCTGTGGCTGACCACATCGCCGAATGATTGCCAAAATATTTATGTATCTTTGAATTATATAGCTGCCACGGTGTGATACGCAACGTTTTCCCGCCTGATACTTCAGATAATTGTTGATTATTAATCACTTGAAATTTCTTTAATGCGTCAAACTGATCCATCATTCTAGTGTCCTTCTTCCTATTAAATTAATTATCTCAATTATACAGCTTTAAGCATAGCAAGTTGATAGCAGTTTAGTCTAACCACTTATCTATACACATTAAAAGGATCATTGATGGACACTAATTCGTCATTAGTGCTCATCAATGATCCTTTTTGAAAGCTAATTCATCGTTATACAATTTTCAAGTCGAATGGGCAATGTTAAGTCTACTCAATAATGGCATTGGTTCCAGATTATTTTTCAGTTCATCATGGATATTATTCGGATTAACAGCAACTAATGAATAAACTATCATACTAGCACATATAAATGTCATGAATAAGCTTGCTGATCCAAATTGATGCCCTGTCATTGTAGACTGTATTGCTACTTTATTAAAAATTAACGGAAAATCCCATGTTGTATGAATTAATATCGGTATAAGCAGACTACCCGAACGTAAATAAGTCATACCTAATAATGTTCCCATACCGAGGTTGAAAATTACCTGTATTATTGTAACAAGCGCGTTTTGATCCAGAAAATTTGTTAAATGTAGTATTGCAAACAATACGCCTGATATTAAAATTACATAACTAAACCTATTGCTACTACTGATTTGACTAAAAATGCGTAACAATAATACCAACACAATGCCCCAAGAAAACAAATCCTCAGCTATTGATATGCTTAAAGCCATACTCAAATTTTTAAATATATCAATCATATTCTGTCGTTCTGTCACTATTTTAATAGTCGTTATCGTTGCCGTAATCACTAGGGGCAACATAAACATCAAATAAGGTGTACGCTGTCTACTGGGCAACTTAAAATACAATGTTATTCCCAAAATACGTGCAACAATAATCGCTGCTATAATGACTATGACCTTGTAAAAGAACTGATAGGAAATATATTGCTGTAATCCTAATGGTATTATGGTATATTTCCCTATGATTAAAGCAACATATGATAGTATGACAGTTTCTAAAATCAATATTAGAAGAATACCGCCTGCATACTTTAAAAACTTATTGTTCACGCGCATGGTTCCCCCAGTTCTATTACTTTTTTAAAGCTATAAATCAAAAAATCGTCCGGTAACGATCACAACATGATTTTTAAATGACTCTTTATGTCAACAAGACTAATAAATTATGCAGACTATGAAACATGATTGTATACTGCAATTTTTTAGTCACAACTCTAACAATCATCAAAACCCCACCAGCCGTTAAATAAGTTGCCCATTGTGCTAATGTTGATGGTGAATGCACTAACGCAAATACCAGTGTTGGCCACAAAATTTGCATCGCCCTCCCAAGTGGCTTAGCTTCTTCAAACATAATGCCACGATAATATATTTCTTCCATAATCGGCGCAATAACAACAATATTGAAATTAAATAACAGCAGTGACCACCAACTTGTTAAATGATTTAATATCTTATCAATAGCTTGTTGATTACTGCCAGTCAACTGATTACTCTCAAATAATGCAGGTAACCCATAAATTATAAATAACCAACTTATAATAAATATAGCGATGGTTATACCCACTTTTCTACTATTCGGACGCTCAAAAACAACATCTGATCGCTTAAATAAATAGCGATACCCAAAATAGGCAATTACCCCACCCACGATATCAGTTAATAGTAAACGTATACCAGCATATTGATTTAAGTCACCAATAAAAAGAAAAAAATCTGGTATGACTAAAATAACGAAAATTAGTATGGTGACTAAGATAAGTTCAAATAATTCCTTGGCTTTTTTGATAATAGGCAATAGAATATTTTTTATTAGCATGCTTCCACTTTCTATTTATTCATATATTGGATACTAGTTTATTTGTCACACCAAAAGGTCAGTGATAGACACTAATTTCTAACTCGTGTCTATCACTGATCTTTTGTTGACATGCAATTAATATCTTTTATTTAATAGTACCATTAATATTTTCTAGCTCTGTATCTGTTAAAATATTTAAATCCATATTCATTTTTTGATTTCCCTTTTATTATACTGGCTATACAATAACATACCGCTGCCAATTAAAAATAGCACATATAGAAAGTAGCCCAAATTACTCATGTTTGGAAAAAAATGATCAGCTATTGCACCACTTATCAAAAAATAGAGTATCACAATACCTAATGCTTCTTTATCTGTGCGCTTTATCATTTTCTTACCGTTCTTCATCTCGTTACACCCATCTCTTTCTGTTATTTTCGTAAAAACTTATGACATGATGCCATCTGTCTTATTGATCAAAAAATTCTGTGCTAAACAACTCATCATCTATATGAATAATTTAGCACAGAAGACTTCAATTTATGATTCTTGAATTAATTTCTATTAGCCTCCCATCTATAGTTTATCAAATTGCAACCCTTAATTTTTCACATATTTATTGGCTGTTTTCCTGAAATATGTTAGTGACTTTTATTGCTTTTTATGATATAAAAGATAGCCTACTACCTTTTAAACAAACAATTATTCAGATACAATAATTTTATATTTATTGTGCATAGTATCACTAATTATATTGAAGCCACCTATATATGTTGTATAATATAATTGTTGAATTAACTTCTAAAAAAGGAGGAAGTATAATGACTATTGGCGATCAAATTAAACAACTGCGTACAGCACACAATCTGACGCAACAAGAATTTGCCACAAAAATCTATATTTCCTACCAATCCGTATCCAACTGGGAAAATCATCGCAGTTATCCCTCTGCTGAGATTATGTTACTCATTATTGATACATTTGATTTACCATTAAATTATTTTATGGATAAGGATATTGACCCTACGACAAGCCAAGAGGAAACACTCATTTTGTCATCCTTTTTAAAATGTATGACCACTAGTCGTGATGAAGCGCCTACTTTAAAATTGGTTCAACAATTATCTGGTCTACCAGCTGAACGCGTCCAACACTATTTTCCATCGTATGATGACCTAGTCTATACACTCATCAATAAAGTTGATCAAGACATCAAAATCAGAGTAGAAAAACGGTTATCTGATCATGAGAGTGTGTTGTCAATATTTATCAACGATATGGCACCATTACTTTATCATAAAAGAGAAACCTTACATCTTCTATACACACGCCCCTATATTAAAGGTGTGTGGACGCAATTTATTAAAGCCAAATACCAATCACTTCTCAAAAAATATAATCCACAGATGAAAAAGAACAATCTTGATACTGCCTATTTAATCGAAACATTGACCACCTTCATTTCGATTTGGTTAAGCCAACCAGAAATTGAACCTTTAGATCAATTCCAACAACGCATCACTTATTTGGTGAATCATTCAATGTCATCTTGGCGGTTTTAAACTGGTGCACTGGGTGGCGCTACTTTAGGGGCAGTCGCTTATATTTCTGACCATAATGATTTAAACGATCCAATCCCTAAAAATTAATTTAAGTAGAGGAAAGTATGATTAGACTAACTAATTTTTACAAAATTTTGTTGAATGGCTTATTAATGGGTGTCATATTTTGGTGTTGCCAATCATTTGATTTATCAATGAAAAGTATCACACTGTCTATTTTTCTCATGATTTTTTGGGACATTATCGTTATGGCGTACTATGGTTACAAACACACATTATTTAGTACCAATAAACTAAGCTTTAGTGTTAACCAGAAATTAATTAGTATTCTTTTTGTTACTATTATTATTTTGTCAGGTATCTTTTTAATTAACTAATCTCCTGTCGATAGATGTATAAACTAAAGTATTTAATCGCTACATGCCAACAACGCATCACTTATTTGGTGAATCATTCAATGTCGTCTTGGCGGTTTTAAATCAGTCATACAACAATATTTTTACGATCAATAAAAAAAGCATTAAAGCCTTAACGTATGTTAGGTTTTAATGCTTTTTTCAATTTTCGAGCGCTATTAAGGCTGCCGAAAATAAATACCAATATACCCGACCAAATGAATGCAAAAACAATCACTTTGTGCCAATTAAATGCCTCATGTAACACGAATACTGCCATCAACAGTTGAATCGTGGGGTTCAAATACTGAATAAAACTTAGTGTAATGAAGTCAGTATTTTTATTTGCCACAGCGAAAAGTAGTAACGGAATCACTGTTATAACACCGCTCATGATTAATAGTATGGTAATTTTTGACCCATCTTGCGTCATCACATGTGGCGATAATAATAAGTACACCAACGCTATTGGCGCAACAATAACTGTTTCTAATGCCAATGAAATCGTTGCAGGCAAAGGCACCTGTTTTTTGATCAAGCCATAAAAACAAAATGAAGCGGCCATTAACAAAGTATTCAATGGTAAGGATCCTGTTTGAATGGTTAAAATAATGACACCAATGACCACAAGAGTCAATGCAATTATTTTAGAACGAGAGAGTTTTTCATGTAAGAAAATCACCGCTACAGCCACATTCATGAGGGGCATGATGTAGTAGGATAGACTTGCTTCGGTTGCTTGCTGATGCGTTACCATAGTGATGTATAAAAACCAATTGATTGAAATCAGAAAGGCACTCATTATAATCCAACCAATTTTACGATTATGAATTAAGGTCACAATGACATGCCAGACCTCAGGCCAACTTTTTTGAACTGTGAGTACAAGGCTAATGGTAACAAGAGACCAAACAATGCGATAGGCTAATGTATCCATCGCCGGCACAACACTCAACAGTTCCCAAAACACGCCTAGTAATCCCCATATAAAATAGGCTGCAAATCCTGAAGTGATACCCAAACGTTTATTTTCCATAATAGTATGCCATCCCAAACTAAGATATAATCACTATCATACCATCGTCATGAAAAAAAGAAAATGAATAAGGACTCTTACTGCCTTTAATTCTTTCAACCAAATCACCGCTCTAAAATTTGAGCTGGATTTCCAACTGCTGTAGCATATTGGGGCACCTGCTCTAACACGACTGCATTAGCACCAATTTTGCTATAACTACCAATCGTAATAGGTCCTAATATTTGAGCATGTGCCCCAATAAAACTATGATGTTCAATATGCGGGTGTCGTCGTCCACTAGTGATATGCCGTGCACCAATTGTTACCCCGTGCAAAATAGTCACATCATCTTCAATAATCGCGGTTTCTCCAATGACAACACCAATACCATGATCAATGAAAACGCGTTGTCCAATAACTGCACCTGGGGCAATTAACACACCCGTTCGTCGCGCTGCCCAGCGAGATATGATAGCACTCAACAAATAATGTTGATGTATATGAAACCAATGTGCTATACGATAATAGCCTAACGCATGCAACCCTGGGTAAGTTAACATAACCATCATCAAACTACGCGCAGCTGGATCTTGTTTAAGTATTGCCCTAGCAGTTGCAAACATATGCGCACCAATTTAATGACTAAGCTGATCAAAACTTTGGTCTAGATCAGCAATCAAATCATCAATATCTTCGATACCAACTGATAAACGAATAAGTTCATCTTGAATACCAGTGGCAATGCGAACGTCTCTTGGTATGGCACCATGTGTCATTTTGGCAGGCACTTCAATCAAACTTTCAAGTGCACCCAGACTCTCAGCTAGTGTGATCACCTTCAAATTTTCAACGAACGCTTCAGCATTTAAACCTGCTTGTAATTCAAACGAAATCATCGCACCAAAGCCATGCATTTGTTTTTTAGCCAGTGCATAATCAGAATTGTTGGGGTCGCCTGGAAAATAGACACGCGCTACTTGGGGATGGGCATTCAGGTAGTCAAAAATAGTTTGCGCATTACTTTGATGACGTTGCATTCGCAATGCTAATGTCTTAATGCCACGCTGTAATAGCCAACTTTCTTGTGGGGCTAAAATGGCACCAATGGCATTTTGCAAATAACCAATTTTTTGGCCTAATTCTGCTGTCTTAGTCACAACCAAACCAGCAATCAGATCACTATGTCCACCCAGATATTTGGACGCACTGTGCACAACAATGTCTGCACCCAAAACAATGGGTTTTTGAATATAAGGTGACGCAAAGGTGTTATCAACAATGCTCAATAAGTGATGGTCAGCTGCAATTTTAGCAACCGCTTGTATATCAGTGATGCGTAATAATGGGTTGGTTGGTGTCTCAAAATAAATGGCTTTGGTATTATTTTGAATCGCATTTTCTACTGCTTCAAGATCGCGTGTATCAACAATTGTAAATGTTAAACCTTGTCGTTTAAGCACACTATCAATTAAACGAAATGTTCCGCCATAGACGTCATTGCCTACAACGATATGATCACCAGACGAAAATAAGGTGAAGATTGTACTGATTGCTGCCGATCCGGACGCAAATGCAAATCCCGAAGCACCTTCTTCAAGATCAGCAATTAACTTCTCAACTGCTTCACGTGTTGGATTACCTGAACGCGAATACTCATATTTTGATTCGCCAATTTTATGTTGTTTGAATGTCGATGCCATATGAATGGGCACTGAAACATCCCCAGTTGTCTCATCGAAACTAATACCACCATGGATTAACTGTGTGTTGAACTTCATTTTTTTCACCTTATTTTTCATAAATTTTATCGCTCATGTAACGTTCACTACTATCTGGGAAAATTGTCACAATATGACTATTTTCTGGTAACGTTTTAGCCAATTTTAAACTGGCAGCTAGTGCGGCACCACTTGAACTGCCAATAAACAATCCTAATCGTGCGGCGACATCGCGTACCTGATGAAAGGCATCTTCATCACTGATTGTCATCGTACGATCAATACGCACATCTTCAAAAAATGGTGGCACAAATTCAACACCGATACCTTCTGTGCGATGTCCGTGTGCCGGACCACCATTTAGAATCGAGCCTTCCGGCTCCACAACAATATTTTGTATCGTAGCATCATAAGCATTTAAATATTTGGCAACACCAGAAAATGTGCCACCACTGCCTGCACCAGCAACAAACGCTGTGATTTTTTCACCATTTAAATCCTGAATCAATTCAGGTGCCAGTGTTTGATAATAAGTCTCTGGGTTGGCGGGGTTGGCAAACTGCATAGGCACGTAACTATGCTCAATTTCTGCAGCTAATGCTTTAGCCTTTGCAATCGCCCCTTTAATTCCTGCACTTGAAGGTGTATTGACAATTTCAGCGCCCAACGCCTGCATTAATTGCTGTTTTTCGTAACTAAATTTTTCGGGAACCACTAAGATTGTCCGCAAGTGATGCTGCTGTGCTGCCAAAGCCAAACCAATGCCCGTGTTACCTGCCGTTGGCTCAATAATCACAGTTTCAGCAGTAATCACATGACGCGCGATACCATCATTGATTAAGAATTGTCCCAAACGGTCTTTAATACTGCCTCCGGGATTGAACATTTCTAGCTTTGCAAAAATACGACTATGATTTGGAATATCAAGCTGTAAATCAATGAGCGGTGTTTGGCCGATTAACTCAGTTATACTTTTAATGAACATCATTTTTTCCTTTATATTCGTGAAAATGGCTAATAAAAAGGCATGAAAATTCTTCTGAATTTCCACGCCTTCGATCAGTAACCTGCCTTGACAGCAGTCTGACTATTTTGGTTGTTATTTACCCAAAAAGTCCATGCTTAACAAGCAGTACAACATCGAAAACGTGTTGTACTGCAGCAGCTAATATGACTTGATTGGTATTTTGGTGTCATAACAAACTCCTACTGGTTGATTAATTAACTTTAATATACGTTATATTTTTTAAACTGTCAACTTTTAAATTCATGTGTGTTGTATTTTGAAGGTATGACATTGATTAAATCACTTATTACTTAACATAGTCATCATAAATAAAAATAGCACTGACCAATTAAGGTCGGTACTATTTTTATTTATGATTCTGAAAAATCAAACTGTGGTACAGGCTTTTTAAAAATATTTGTCTTGTATACAACAATGACAAAACCAATAACTAACCAAATTAAACCTGTTACCTTAGCCTCCGATGCCAAGCTCAAAAATATCCATAAACTGACAGAAAATCCTATCAATGGGGACACAAGATACTTCACAACTGTTGATCCTTTTTTATCTGGATTTTTAACATAAAAATGCCAAATAACAGCAACATTAAGTGATAAAAATCCAAATAAAGCACCAAAACTAATTAAATTAGACACTGTTGTTAAAGAAATAGATAGAGAAAGTACTGCAGATATGATACCAACAAGTATGATTGAAATCCAAGGTGTATTATATCGAGGATGTAAATAAGCTAATGGTTTTGGTAAAACACCGTCACGGCCCATAGCATACAAAATTCTTGATATTGCTGTCTGTCCTTCTTGACCCCCAGCTAATCCAAATGACAAAACCAAAGTCAATTCAGCCAAATGAACTAGCCAATTGCCACCGACTTTTTCCAGAATACCTAAAAATGCAGTATCAGGGTCTAGTTTACTATAATTGGGCGCTACGAAGCCTGCAAAAATTGTTACGATAACAAATAATGAGCCAATCAAAATGATTGATAGTACAATTGCTTTACCAACCGATTTTCTAGGATTGTTAGCCTCTTCTGATAGCGTACTAATCGCATCAAACCCTAAGTAACTAACAATCACAATACCAGTAGCTTGTACCACACCTTTTAAATCAAAGTGATTCGCATTGTACAATGAACTAACATTGAAACCAATTGTTCCCTTACTTAATGCAATAATGGTCCCAATTAGAAAAGCAATTAACACAATCGCTTGTAATCCAAACAATAGCCAACTAAATTTAGAAACAACTTTAATCCCCAGTAAATTAATCACCGTGTTAATGACAGCAATACCGATAATCCAAACCCAAAAAGGCGTACCAGGTAATAATGATTGCCCAAAAGATGCACTAATCAAATAAGTAATCACTGGTATTAAAATATAATCAAGTGTGATACCCCACCCAGAAAGAAAACCTAACAACGGGTTAGTCCCTTTCTGAACATAAGTATACACAGAGCCCGCGTAAGGAAACTCTTTCGCCATACTAGCGTAGCTAAATCCCGTAAACAGCATGGCAATCATACCGATTAAATAAGCTAAAGCCACCATCCCGTGCGCTGGCGCTAAAAATGACCCATAAAAAGCAATAGGTGCCACTGGAATCATAAATATAATGCCATATACGACTAGGTCTTTTGTAGATAAGGATCTTGATAATTTCACTTTACTCTCTGACATATCACACTTCCTCTGGTACTATTGCAAACACTCTAGCAGGAAATCCAGGCGCATTTTCTGCTTTGGGTACAGATATTGAAATTAATGCACCTGTTGCGGGTACTTTATCTAAATGAGACAATAATTCAATTTGGTAGTGTCCTTGACTTAGCACGTAATATTCACCCGCAAAACCTGTTTCAGGTTGCAAAATGGCAGGATCCGTATCAAAAGTTTCGTGACCATTGGCCACCGCCTGGCGTTCTTCATAAATATATTTCAGTGCGTCCACTGACCAACCCGGATAATGATTTTGACCATGATCATCTTGATTTTCAAAGGCTTCTTGTGATGGCCAACGCTTCGACCAATCTGTTCGTAAGGCAACAAAAGCATCGGGCGGAATCGTACCGTGTTCTGACTCCCATTGTTGAATATCTGCAACCGTTAAAATATAATCAGCATTTTGAGCAACTTGATGTGATTGATCAATGACAACCAATGGTAAAAATAAATCTTTTAATTCGATATCGGAATCATACACATCTTGATTTTTCTCAAAGTGCACTGGTGGGTCAATATGCGTGCCATATTGACCAGGAAATGTATATTGTTTAACGAAAAAACCATCTTCGTGAGTAAATAATGTTTCAAATTTTGCAGCGGAAAATGCCGGAAAATGTGGACTGTCTGGTCCAAATTCGTGCGTTAAGTCTACCCATTTAAATTGTTTTAATTCTGTTAAAAGATCGTTTAATTTGTTTGTCATAGTCTATTCTCCAATAATTTTTTTAATCGACATGCTCATGCCATTGGTGTCTACAACGCATCTAACGTTGGCACAACCGATTGTTTGTTTAAAAATCTTTCAATACGCTCATTGTTTGAGTTAAAAAATGCATCCGGACTACCCGAAAATGCCACTTTTCCCGCTTCCAAAAATATAATCTTATCAGCGATGGCACGAGCAAATGCCATATTATGTGACACAATCACTAATGCCTGCCCTTGGCGAGACAATTGAGAAAGGACTCGTAATACATTAGCCTCTGATTCCGGATCCAATGCAGACGTTGGTTCATCTAGCAATATAAATTGTGGTTTCATCGCTAATGCCCTAGCTATGGCTACACGTTGTTGTTGACCCCCAGATAGTTGTATGGGATAGTAATTTTCATAATCACCTAAACCCACTTGCCCCAGCAATTTTCGAGCATCTTGTGTTGCCTCAATCCGAGATTTTTGTAACACTGAAATCGGCCCCTTAATCACGTTACCCAGAACAGTTAAGTGTGGAAATAAGTTCCAAGATTGAAATACCATGGACGTTTGTGAACGAATTTTTTGTAATTGCTCATGTGTATAACCCTCTTCAAATTGAATCGTATCAGATGAAATTCTCAATGTTCCTGAATCAGGGACATCAAGTAAATCAAAAGTGCGTAATAATGTTGATTTACCTGCACCCGAAGAGCCTAGAATAACTGTCGTTTGATTGTCATCAATCGTTAACGACACATCTGATAAAATTGTATGCTTCCCATATGATTTATTTAAGTGATCAACATTAATCATTGTTTTCTCCTAATAGCGCCGATGCTTTGAGATAGCGAGAGGTTCTTTTTTCCAAATATTTTTGAAGAAATACCAAAATTGTTGAGAAAAAAGCATAAATAACAGCAACAATTGAATACATCAATAATGGTTGATAATTTTTCGCAGTAATTTGCTGGGTTATCGCAAACATTTCAACAATTGTAATTGTCGACGCCAACGACGTATCTTTCACTAAGCCAATAAATTCATTAGATAGCGGTGGTAGTGCAATACGTATGGCTTGAGGAAAAATAATTTCAAATATCGTCTGTCTTCTAGATAACCCTAAAGTTGCGGCTGCTTCCCACTGTGCCTGTGGCACGGAATCTAAAGCAGCCCGCACAGTTTCTGAAGCATATGCGCCAACGTTCAAGCTAAACGTAATGACCGCGGCTGGAAAAGCACCTATTTGTATCCCTGCACTAGGTAGACCATAAAATATAATAAACAACTGTACGAGTAACGGTGTCGAACGAAACAACCAAACATAAAAACGTAACACGCTATTGGTAATACGCCATAAAATATAGGTCATCCCCTGCTGTCTCGGTTGTTCACGACGTAGTAACGCAACTATCGTCGCAATAATTAAACCAAATATAAAAGAAAGTATTGATAGTGTCACAGTATACTGCAGTCCAGCTAGCAATATTTGCGGTGTTGAATCAACAATTATTTTCCACACGATGCCATCTCCTTGACTACTTTTGCGTTAGATCAGAACCAAAGTATTGAACTGATAACTTTTTGATCGTCCCATCATCACTTAACTGCTTTATTGCCTGGTTAACTTGCTTTTGAAGTCCTTTGTTCTTTTGATTCAGAAGGGGGGCAATTTTTGCTGCTGGACTAGCCGAAGTTGGTACTTTAATGGCTTTTACAATTTTTGCGTCTTCAGGATTATCTTTGATGTACGTGGCAAATGCACCTTCGTCATTGAAAGCTCCTTCTGCTCGTCCTTGCTTGATCAAATTGACGGTATTGGTAAACTCACTTGAGGCAATGGTTTTAGCACCAAACTTTTTAGCAACAGTTTCGTTATTTGTACCAACACCTTCTGCTAACGTATGTCCCTTAACATCTTTGTAGCCTTTTAATTCGTTATTGTCTTTCTTCACTACCAATACTTCTCTTGAGTAAAGATAAGGTGTTGCAAACAGATATTTTGCCTGACGCTCCGGTGTAATCGCAACATCGTTAAACACAACATCGAATTTGTTAGCACCGATACCAGCAATCAGCCCATCCCAAGCTGTCGGTACGAATTTGGCTTTCAAGCCTGATTTTTCAGCGACTTTTTTAGCAAGGTCTACTTCAAATCCTTTAAGCTTCCCGTCTTGACGATATGAAAATGGCGCATACGTGCCCTCCAAGCCAATCGTCAATGTCCCTTTTTTGACAAGCGATGTTTTGCCACTATTGTCGGCTTTTACGACACGATTATGATGTACGATGTAGCCACCACCAATGACAACAATAACAGCAACGATTAACCCATATATCCAATTCTTTTTCATGATAAATTCCTTTATTTCTGTATTTGAGCAAATGCTTGTTTTAAATCATTAATTAGATCATCTGCCGACTCTAAACCAATGGCAATGCGGATTAACTCATCTTTAATCCCGATTTTCAATCGCTCATCCCTGGGTATTTCAAAATGCGTCATCGTCGCAGGTAATTCAACAAGGCTCTCAACTGCACCTAAACTCACTGCGATTTTAAATAACTTCAAGCTATTAACAAACTTAATGGCATCATAACCGGCTGTAATTTCAAATGATAATACTGCACCGAAGCCTTTTGTCGTACGCGAAGCAATTTCAAAATCATCTGATTGCGGATTGACGCTAGGATAATTAATTTTTGCCACTAAGTCATTTGATTTAAGATAGGCAATCACACGATTTGTATTATCAATTTGTCGATCCAAACGAACCGATAATGTTTGGATACCACGACGCACTAAGTTTGACGTTTCTGGAGACAACGTACCGCCCAATCGATTTTGAGAAAAGTAAATTTTATCGGCCAATGACTCACTATTAACAACGACTAACCCAGCAATCACATCTGAATGACCACCTAAATATTTGGTAGCAGAATGAATCACGATGTCCGCGCCGAGTTGCAAAGGCTTTTGTAGATATGGTGTTAACAACGTATTGTCAACTATTTCTAAAATGTGATGCGCCTTGGCAATACGACTAATTGCTGCAACATCCGTCACACGTAATAAAGGATTGGAAAAAGTTTCAAAATAAATAGCTTTCGTATTTGACTTTATGGCATTTTTAACAGCAGCTAAATCTTGCGTATTCACTGCAGTTATTTCTAGCCCCCAACGTTTAAAATAATCATTGAGTTGTGAAAAAGTACCACCGTAAACCGTATCTCCAACCACTAAATGATCCCCAGGCTGAAAGATAGATAAAACACCATGTATTGCAGAAAGTCCTGAAGCAAACCCAAACCCTCTGTAACCACCTTCTAACGTTTTAATCAATTCTTCCAACGCTTCCCGCGTGGGATTACCCGACCTTGCATAGTCCCATTTTATTGGTGTTGTCGCATCATCGAATGCAAATGTTGATGAATTATATATCGGCGGATTAATAGCACCTGTATGATTATCATTAACCACCGCACCATGTATTAACTCTGTGTTGAAATCAACCATTTTGAACCTCCAGAAATTTTATGTTTACAATGCCAAATTTATCGCATGATGCTTCAAATCTTGCAATAAACGAATCGCATTTTTTTCAAAAAATTGACTACCTACAAAAATCACACCGTCATCCGATTTAAAATGATCATTGTGTAGATCAATATTCTCTCCATTGCCAATGTTGACATACACGCCGGGCACTGTTATTTGATAACAGGCAAAATCATCACTGCCTAAAGCAGGTTCTTGCTCATAGACAGACGCAAATTTACTCGTCTCATCTTTTACAATATCAACTAACTCAGTATGATTATTAACAGATGGATCACCCGCATACCAATCTATATCCGCAGTTACTTGATGCGCTTTTGCAGTGTAGTTGACAACATCAAGAAAACGTTTTTTTATAATTTCTCTAGATGATGCACTAGCAGTTCGCACTGTGCCTTCAAAAAAAGCCTCCTCAGGTAAAATATTCCATGTGTTCCCTGCATTAACATGGGTAATGCTCAGCACACCTGCCTCAAAAGCATTCAGGTTACGACTAACTATTGATTGTAAGGCACTGATTTCAGCTCCTAAGGCAACAATTGGATCATGCCCTCTTTCCGGTTTAGAAGCATGCGTCCCTAAACCGCGTAAAGTCACTTTAAATTTGTCAATTGCGCCATTCACAATGCCCGCTCGAATGCCAACTTCACCTGTCGCATGATGTGGTGTATTATGAAACCCCAAAATAGCATCTACGTCTTGCAATTGTCCGTCTTGAATCACTTGCAACGCACCTTCCTTATCTTCTTCAGACAATTGGAAAATCAGTTTCACCTTACCTGCTAATTGTTTTTCTTGTTGTTTTAATAAATAGGCTGCACCTAACAGCGCTGCTATATGCGTATCATGGCCACATGCATGCATCACACCAGGTATTTTAGAACTAAATGCCACACCAGAATTTTCCTGAATAGGTAAGGCATCAATATCTGCTCGTAAGCCTACTACTGGACCTGACTGTATGCCAATTTCCGCAAAAACACCTGTTTTCAAATGAGTAGGCAAAATCTTTATACCCCAATCTTGCAAAATTGCTGTAATTTTAGCTGTTGTTCGCACCTCATTGTCAGCGAGCTCAGGATACTGATGGAAATCGTGCCGATAGCCAATTAATTGCTGTTCTAATTCACTTTTTGATAATCCTGTCATGGTTCACTATCCCCCTCTTGTTTCTCAAATTCTTGCAATAATAACATTAGTATACGTAACCCATTAGCAACTATTTTTATACTCAGCGTTCACTCAAAAATCAGTTGTGCTTCCCCTAACTTGATTGTTCGCTGATGCTGTGCTCCGGTAAAATGAAGTGTCGTGAGGTGATTTGCAGAACCTGTTACAAATTCTAAGGTTCTTTCTCCAATCGGCACAACAAACTTGCCTTGCCGTTCCGTGACGGCATTGTCAACTAAATCAGCCCATTTTTGTGAAACCTTTAACGGATTACTTACCTCAAAGACCGCTTTGGTGACCTTTAAAGGACCAAGGGGATGGTTTTGTATTAATTTTTGTTCGACTAATTGCTGTTCTCTTTCTTTATCTGACGTTTGCCAATCAATAAAAAATGGATAAGGTAACCCATCAATATTGTCATTAATAAAAAAGATACGCCACGTTATCAATTTATTTTGTTCATTACGTCGCTTGCCTTCTAAAATTGGACCCACGTCCACACCAGCTGCTTCGATACGTTTCTTAATATTTTCCAAATCATTGGTTCTAATTGCGATTGTATTGAATCGTTGTCTCCCTTGATTGAAGTCCTGTAGCGTATCATAAACAGCTGCAGCGCTTTGGCGATGAATTAAACTCGCTTTTTGTTGATCAAAAATACTAATCAGTTCAATATAATTAATACCAAAATATCCCAGTGCATTAGCCGTTCCCCAATTTTCATGCCGCCCCCCTAACTTAAAAACAATACCTGCGTCGGCAAAAGAATTCATGCTTTCCGACAAATCTGATACATTAATCATCGTGTGGTCCCAATCTATTAACGTCATATCATATTCTCCTAAAATATCAATCGTGAATGAATCTTCCTTCTTACTGATTATGAAATAATCATTTACTTGTTTTCAGAGACCACCCAATAATTATCTTTATTATGTGCTGCTAAATACTTTTGGAACGATTTCGACTGATAGGCTTTCTTAACGTCAAGCGTCCATTGTTTATTGGCATTGTCTTTATTAGTCGCAGCAACAAGCTGGTAATCGCTACGAATATTTTCAGCCAATAATATTTTTCGTGTTGAAACTTTTGCGTTATATGCCACGGATCCAGGTAAAACAATGTAATCAAAATCTTTAACTGTACGTGGAATGGTTGATGAGTCTAATTCTGTTATTTTTAAATTATATTTATTAGTCGCAATGTCTTTGGTTGTTGCCTGAATTGCTACAGTTCCTGTCTTAAGTGTGATCCATCCAGCTTTGACAAGCAGATTATAGGCACGAGCTGCGTTAGCCGGGTCGTTTGGAATGGCAATGTGGTCACCAGAACTAATTGCGTTTAGTGATTTTTTATTTGCTGGATAAATGCCTGTAGGAACCGTTGGTATCTTAGTCAATGCAACTAAATGTGCGTTTTTTTCCTGATTAAAATTCTTAAGATAGGCAGTATGTTGATCAACATTCAGATCAATTTGATTATCACTCAAAGCAATATCTGCATTTAATAAATTGCTAAACGATTTATTGACAACATGATAACCTTGTCTTTCGAGAATTGGTTTGATCCCCTTAATAAATAATTCACTGTAGGGGCCTGGAGAGCTACCTAACCTAATCGTTTTTTTCGTGCTAGTCGTTGGCGAATTTGAAGATTTATTTGATAACAATCCAACCGCAGCTACTATAATCAGGATAGCAATTACGGCTAGTGTCACTTTTTTATTTTTTTTCATAGCAATTTACCCACTCACTTATTTAACAAATATTTAAACATCAGAAAACAAAAAAAGTCCCATATTTCTTGTACAAAACACAAGAAATATGGGACGAAAAAGTCGCGTTACCACCCAAATTCTATAAAGTATCACTACCTCATACTTGACAGGTACATCTAAAGAGATACCCTAACGCGGTAACGGGCGCACCCGAGTAGCATTTACTAGACAGCTCATACTACTATTCACTCCAAGACCATTTTCAAATTCATTGTAATGCTAACTTTCACCACATATTAGCTCTCTTAAATTACACATAAAATTTTACTTATCTTTTCAACGTTTATAATTATTTTATTATATATCTATCATTTTTAGTTGTCAACAAAAAAATAATTTTAATATTTTTCACATGAATAGATACTAATAATACTATCCATTTGCCACTGCCTATTTATCTTCTCAAATCATCTGATTTTGTTGACGACTTTGTATTTGAAGCGTCTCACCGCCAATAATAACACGATCGCAAATCGCTAAAAATAGGCCATGTTCAACAACACCAACTTGACTTTCCAAATATTCAGCTAGCGCATAGGGATTATTAATCGTTTGCATATGGCAATCAATAATATAATGACCCGCATCAGTGACAACAGGTTGATTATTGTCTGCTTGTCGCCGTAGTTTTGGAAACAAACCTTTATCAGCGAATTGACGTATCAATTGTCCACTACCATAAGGGATCACTTCAACAGGTAGCGGAAATGAGCCTAAGGTATCATGTACTTTACTACTGTCGACAATCCAAATATTTTCCCGTGAGTTTTTAGCAACAATTTTTTCCATGAGTAGCGCGGCACCGCCACCTTTAATACCATTCAGATAAGTATCCACTTCATCAGCACCATCAACAGTCACATCAATATGATCAACTTCATCAATGTCAACAATTGGTATATTGAGTTCAGCACAGCGTTGACTCGTAATCTTAGAAGTTGTTACACCGATTACACGACGATCCGATTGCGCCAAAGCCTCTAGAAAATAAGCCACTGTAGACCCTGTTCCTAATCCGACAATCATATCAGAGTCAATATATTTTAATGTTGCTTCTGCTGCTTGTTTTTTTTGAGCGTTCTTCATGTTCATAACGAATCTACCTCACTTCACCATGCTGTATTGTTGCAGACCCGCATCTACTTCTGCCTTCGTTGGAATAGAGACAAGTGCACCGCGACGGCTAACAGTTAATGAACTCGCAAAGCAACTACGTTTAATAATTGTTGGCAAATCAGTCATTTCTTTCGTGATATTCGCTGCCACTGTACCAATAAATGTATCACCTGCAGCTGTCGTATCTACCGCATCTACTTTAAAAATTGGTACCTGACCGCTCTGGTCATTAACATGATAGTACACACCATCCCCGCCAAGGGTAACAATTGTATGTGCCATGCCCAAGCGTCGTAATTTTAGTGTTAACTGCTCTAGAGCTTGGCTATCTGTTGTTGATTGAACATCAGCTAACGCTGCCGCTTCAGTTTCGTTTGGGATTAATAAATCAGTCGTTAACATGATTTCATCAGTCAAATGTGATGTTACCGGCGCTGGATTCAAAATGGTTAACACACCAGCCTCACGTGCAATTTCAAATCCCTTTGCTACAGCTGCCATAGGTACTTCTAGTTGTGCCACAACAACGTCTGCCGCAACAATTGCTGCACGCGCTTGTGAAATATCATCTGCACTCAATGACATGTTGGCACCACCAAATACCATAATCGTATTGTGCCCATCATCTTCCAACATAATGGTTGCAGAACCGGTTGGTTGATTTTTAGTGAAAATGTAATCTGTTTTGATGCCCTCGTCGACCAACAATTGTTTAAATGCACGGCCACGGTCGTCATTACCAACAGCACCAATAAACGTGACGTCTGCACCTTGACGCGCAGCGGCCACCGCCTGATTAGCGCCTTTACCACCAAAAGTACTTGCCTGATTTCTAACAGCAAGCGTCTCACCACGTTGTGGTAGCCGATCAATCATTTGGATTGTGTCCATATTAAGACTACCAATCACGACAACTTTATTTTTCATGTTAACAACTCCTTAGTCATATGTTTTTTGGTTAAACGTTTTACTAATAAGAGTTGAGTTAATTTTACGTCCTAATTAAAAAAAAGTCAAGAAAAAACAGTTTCCTGTTGGAAAACTGTTTTTAGCGTTTAACTGGTCCAGTTGACTCTCGAACGACAAGCTTAACATCAAAAAAGGCAGTTTGAAAGGGCAAGTTAGGGTGATCAAGCCGCCTTAATATCATATTCAAAGCAGAACGACCAATGTCTAACACGGGCTGCGCTACTGTTGTTAAAGTTGGTACCATAAATTCTGCATAATCTGTGTCATCGTAACCAACAACGGAAATGTCAGCTGGTACCGTCACATTTTGGTAAGCTAACCCCCGCAGCACACCAATCGCCATCTCGTCATTTAATACAAACGTTGCCGTCGCCCGACTTTGGATTAACTGATGCACTGCAGCTAACCCACCATGTTTGGACAAAGTTGACGTTATAATTGTAGTAGGTGTGAGATTAGCCGTTGAAAGCGTATCTAAAAAGCCAGCGCGTCGTTGTCTCATATTGTCCGTTAAATTGTTAGGTAGTATCAACGCAATTTTACGATGACCCAAAGATAGTAAATGACTAGCGACTAGGCTCCCTCCCGTGAATTCATTTGTTTGTACCATATCCTGAGCATTAATATCGGCATTTTGGTCTAGTACAAGATAAGGAATATGTCGTTTTTTCAAAAAATCGTTCACTTCAGCACGATTTGGAATGGGTTTACCAAAAATCAGGGCTTGAACACCTCGTGCAACTAGTGAATAAATCGCACTTTGGAGATTCTCATCAGTTGATCCTAAAAAGACAAGATTCACAGTATCAGGTGCATTGTCTTGCATGCTCTGAATGATATCAGCAAAAAATGGCATCCGAAAAGATGGCACAATGATGCCAATGAGCCGGTTATGTCCACCCTTAAGATTGCGCGCAGCACTGTTTGGGACATACCCTAATTCATCCCGCGCCTTCAATACCTTTTCGATTGTATGATCTGAAAATCGCTGCCCTTTATTATTCAAAATTTGGGAAACCGCAGCGATAGAGACGTCCGCTTTTTTTGCAACATCTTTAATTGAAGTTTTACGCATGAAGTCGAGTCCTTGTCATAGTGGTATACTTTAATATATCTATTGTACCTTAAAAAATGTTTGTAAACGCTTTCAATTTTAGAAAAAATATGTTACACTGTCTTTGGTTAAACGTTTTACTAATTAAATCTGCTAGTTACAGAGAGGAAGAAATTATGTTTTTATTTGCTAATATACTTGGTATTTTTGTGTTCATCGCCATTGCGGCGCTGTTCTCAAGAGACAAGAAAAATATTCAATGGCGGTCTGTTGGTATTGTCTTAGTCATTGAATTAGCCTTAGCTTGGTTCTTTACTCAGTTCAAGGCTGGACAACTTGCCGTACAAGGCGCAGCTGATGGCTTCAATTGGTTAGTATCTGTGGCTTCTCAGGGTATTGCCTTTGCCCTACCAGAATGGTTAACATCCAATAATGGTGGTCCAAACTTTGTTACTTCTGCCTTATTGCCCATCCTACTGGTTGTCCCATTATTCGATATTCTAACATATATTGGTGTCTTACCTTGGTTAATTAAGTGGATTGGTAAAGGTCTTGCCTTTATTACTGGTCAACCAAAATTCGAAGCATTTTTCTCCATTGAAATGATGTTTCTTGGTAATACTGAAGTATTAGCTGTATCTAAATCACAACTTAATCATATGTCTGCAAGCCGAAACTTTACCCTAGCCATGATGTCAATGAGCTGCGTCACGTCAGCAATCATCGGTTCATATACCCAAATGGTTCCCGGTAAGTATGTTTTGACGGCTATTCCACTCAACATTTTAGGTGCAATCATTATTACTTCTATTTTAAATCCTAACAAAGTGGCACCGGCAGATGATGTGATTGTTAATATTAACGAAAAAGGCACTAAAAAAGAACCATTTTTCTCATTCTTAGGTGATTCAATTCTAGGTGCTGGTAAGTTGATTTTAATTATCACAGCAACAGTTATTGCCTTCGTCTCTTTAGCTGCTCTTATCAATCAGCTCTTTAGCCTCACCGGATTACACTGGTTAACACTTGAAAATATATTTGGTGTGATCATGTTCCCATTTGCTTGGTTGCTTGGTTTCAATATTGATGATGCCTTTAAATTAGCACAATTCATGGGCACAAAATTAGTGACTAATGAATTCGTTGTCATGGGTGAAGTATCAAAATCAATTATGGCTGGTAAAGGCTTATTTGCAAATGAACATGCCCGTATTGTGCTCACTGTCTTCTTAACTAGTTTTGCTAACTTTGGTACAATTGGTATGATCATTGGCGCTTTCAAGGGCTTGGTCGATAAAGAAAAAAATGACTTTATTAGTTCACGTGTACCTTATATGTTGTTGTCTGGTATCTTAGTATCACTGCTATCAGCAGCAACCGCTGGTTTATTCGTGTGGTAAACAATAACAACTATTGAGAGGGGTATGAAAATGACACCGATTATTTTAGATATGGATCCAGGCATTGATGACGCTGTTGCACTATCAATTGCATTGACTCATTCAGCAATTGATATCAAACTTTTAACAAGTGTTGCTGGCAATGTTTCTGTTGATAAAACAACTACCAATCTTTTAAAACTCACAACATTTTTTAAACAAACACAAATTCCCGTAGCACGTGGTGCTGCCGCACCGTTGAAAAAGGCATTTGTTGATGCGTCATACATTCATGGGGCATCAGGTATGCCTGGTTATGAATTCCCAGAAATTACGACCAAACCACTCACGACTGATGCAATTGAGGCTATGGCAAAAGTGTTATCAGACGCACCTGAACCAATGACAATCGTTGCTACTGGTTCTTATACTAATATTGCTTTATTGATTCAAAAGCATCCCGAATTACTTAGCAAAATCAAAAGCTTTGTTTTGATGGGTGGATCTTTGTCTGGTGGCAATGTCTCATCAGTCGCAGAATTTAACGTTTTTACAGACCCCGATGCTGCTAGTATTGTTTTTAAAAGTGGTGTCCCACTTGTCATGATTGGTCTTGATGTGACATTAAAAGCTTTGTTATCTTTAGAAACAATTGATGCCGTTGCTGATCTCGGTGAAGCTGGTAATATGCTTCATAAATTAATGACAGCTTATGGGGACAGCGAACCCGGGGGCAAGCCCATGCACGATGTGAACACTATATGCTATCTGATCCATCCAGAATTTTATACCACCAAAGAATATTGGGTTGATATCATCACTGATGGACCAGCTACTGGCGCAACGATTGCAGATACGCAAAATCGCTGGTCCCAAGGTAAAGTGAATGCGAAAGTGGCCATTAATATTGATACACAAGCATTTGAAAAATGGTTTATGGCACAAATTCCAAACATGAACCAATATTGTGAAGGAGCAGTTTAAACATGGCAACCACAAAAATGATTCTAGATTTAGACACTGGGGTTGACGACGCACTAGCGTTAGCATTAGCAATATGTGATCCCCGGGTTGACCTCATTGGTGTCATTGCCTCATATGGTAATACCCTTGTCGATACTGCCGCTCAAAACACACTCAACTTACTACAGTTGCTTGGTGCGACTGATGTTCCTGTTTACTTAGGGGCATCACATTCATCTACAACTGATCATTTTGATGTGATGCCAATATCTAAAGCCATTCACGGAGATAACGGTGTTGGCAATCTATCATTAGACGTTGCAACGCGTCAAATTGAAACCACTAGCGGTGTGCAATTTTTAATTGATATGGCACACCAATATCAAGATGAATTAGTGTATGTCCCAACTGGTCCGCTCACCAATATGGCCAAAGCGTTAGAAATCGACCCGGAAATTGCCCACTTAATTGGTAACACAACATTAATGGGTGGTGCACTGACAGTTCCTGGCAACGTGACACCTTTTACCGAGGCCAACATTAACCAAGATCCTCAAGCAGCAGACAAAGTCTTCACCACACAAGAAAATTTAACGATGGTCGGTTTAGATGTCACGCTACGTACCCTATTAACAAAAAAAGATACACAAAAATGGCGTGCCCTAGGTACAAAATCGGGTATTGCATATGCAGATTTAATGGATTTCTATATTGAAGCATATGATCAATTAGATATCGATCATCGCGGTGCCGCCTTACATGACCCATTGGCTGTTGCTGTGGCTATTGATCCCAGCTATGTCGTCACGATTCCATTGAATATGCGTGTGACTTATGACAAAGATACACATGATTATGGCCGCACAATTGGTGACCGCCAACGATTACTGGAACCAACAACCACAAATGTTGCTGTTAGCGTCAACGCTAAACGCTTTGTCCGCGATTTTATGGACTTTATGATTTCTGTGTTAAAGTCCTGATTATAAAAAATGTGTATTTATCAAATTGCTGATAAATACACATTTTTTTGTGCGGCGAACTTTGACTTTAATATCATACAATCCTTAAAACTGTAGAATTTCATGTTTTATCTCGAATTACACCCTAGAAAGAAAACAATTCGAAATTTCAGTATAGAATCACTGTTTCAAAGTGAAGTGATTTAAATGATTGGTTGGATATAGATTTTTCAAATTGGAATCAAAAAAAGATTTCAAAAAATAAATTCAAATTAATAAAAGGTTTTATTTTAAATTAAATCGTATAATTTCTATCTATAAAACAAGCTAATAGCTGTATTATGATTAAAAATATTTAGTCATCATGTAAGGACTTATTTGATTAATAATTTTATTTTAAAAATATACCAAAGGTTTCTTTTAAAAATGTAGTGCCATTGGGAGTTAAAGATAATGCTCTTTTAAAATTTTTATCTGGTAAAATGAAATGCTGATCCTGAAAAAAAAGATACAGCGAATGCCCTAAAGCACCACCTAAATGATGTTTACGTTCGCTCCAATCAAGGCAGGAAGTAATAAACTGTCTTTTTTGTTTCTGCAATTGACCAATATCGATACTCAATTGATGTTCAAAAAACATTTTTCCAGACTCTGTCACCTCTAATTTATGCTCATTTTCAAATAAAAAATTGTGAGTTATTAATGATGAGGTAATTTCTTGTCCAACATATCCAGCCATATGATCATAACAACTACGAAAATGCCGTATATGATCAGTTTCAATGGCCTGCTTCATATATACCGTTGGTTCTTCAAAAGACACCGGACTAAATACTTCAATCAATTTAGCAACTTGTTCATCTTCTAAAAAGAAATAATGAAATCGGCCTGACTTTTCTGCTCTAACCCAGTTTAGTTCAATAAATTTTTTCAAGTGGTAACTGGCGGTTTGAGGTGTAACGTTTGCTGACTTAGCTAATTCAAGTAATGTGTGCCCCCTAGCGTCCATCAAACTATCTAAAATAGTTAATTTTGTGACATTTGTCAGAGCACTAGCGATCATAGTAATATTTGGCAATTTTTTCGACATCTATTCTTCTCTTTTCCGTTTGCTCTAATTATTCCATATTTCGATGAAAATAGAAATATTTATAGTATATACTTTATTCACCGATGAACAGCCGGCACATCGCTCTGACGAATATAAAGTAGGAGAGAAAAATGTATACTCCACTCATGATTTTGGTAAATTAAAGTCAGATGAGGCCAAAACTTTTGCAGAAAAATTTAACCCGAATGTTGAATTTATAGTAAACAACCAAGAAATAAACTCAGTCAGTGATATAGAGAATCTTATAAAACAATCCAATCCAGATTTTATTGTTAATGTGGCTGATTATCCGACAGGATTTATTGATTTTTGGGTTAATGAAGCTGCCATTAAATACAAAGTTCCAATTTTTTCTGCAATTGTTAATAAAAAACATGGCAAAGTGTATTCTGTAATCCCGGGAAGCACAGCTTGTTACTACTGCCAATACTTACAGGATCTTGAAAGTGTACCCGAATATGAAGAAGAATTAAAAGTCATTCAAACTCAAGAAGGGAATACAAATCTAAATTATTATCGCAGTCCCAACGGTGCACTGGGTCCTTCCTGCTTATTTCAAGGTTACTACCTTGCTAATGAGATTATGCGGTATTTATTTCAAGGTACTTCAAGTTTATTAACGTTTAATAAACGCTTTAACATTAATTTTTTGACAAACGAGCAGGACTATATGGAATTAAAAAGGTATGATCAATGTAAGATATGTGGAGAATTAAATGACTAATAATATTCTAGAAGTAAAGCAGTTAACAAAAAAATATCATAATTTTACAGCAGTAAAAGGTATATCTTTTGAACTTGAACGAGGTAAAACGCTTGCTATATTAGGACCAAATGGCGCTGGAAAATCCACCACACTTAAAATGATTTATGCTACTACACCAATAACTACAGGCCAAATATCAATAAATGGTATTAATGTTGCACAAGACCCACGCCGATCTAAGTGGGAAATTGGTGTGGTTATGCAAGAAGATCTACTAGACACCACCTTGACGGTTTTGGATAATATGATTGCGCACGCTATTTTATTCGATATATCATTTAAAATAGCACGCAAAAGAGGTATCGAGTTACTTCATTTTGTTGGACTAGATAATTATTGGGACAAACAAGTTTATAGTTTATCTGGCGGCATGCGAAGACGGTTAGTTTTAGCTAGATCACTAGTAAACAATCCTAAGCTAATAATTTTGGATGAACCAACAACAGGCCTCGACATTCAATCTCGTCATGTTTTCTGGTCAAAATTGAATGAACTTAAATTACAGGGTGTCTCAATTTTACTGACTTCACATTACGTTGATGAAATTGAAACATTGGCTGATAATGTATTAATAATTGATCACGGTACAATAATAGCCAATGGATCTGTTAAAACGCTAGCAAATGATCTAGGCTATGAAAATTTAGAAAAAGCTTACCTCAAGCTCACTAAATTTGATGAGGAGGCAAAAAACATTGAACAAACTAAGTCTTAAGGCCATTTGGCATGTAATGCAACGTAACTATATGAGTTTCACAAAAATGCTCAGAATTTCTATATTCCCAAATTTATTTGATCCATTATTGTATTTAGCGGCCATGGGTATTGGTCTTGGACATTTTGTTGGTACGGTAAATGGTATGCCCTATCTCACCTTTGTAACACTAGGATTGGTGGCTGCAACTGCTATGAACGCCGCAAATGCTGAAAGTACAGTTAATGCGTACATTATGATGAGAATGGATAAAACATATTATGAAATGAGCACTGGGCCAATTAGTTTACCTGATATTATTGTCGGTCAGGCATTTTGGTCAGGCATTAGGGCTTCTTTCTTTGGGACATTGTTTCTCATTATCGCAACTTTTCTTGGAACAGTACACAGTTGGCTAGCTCTTTTAATCCCATTTGTGCTAGTTATTCTTGGCATATTATTTGGATTTTTGGGATTAACATTTGCCCTTCTAGCACCTACAAGAGACTATTTGAATTATTATGGTATGCTCCTAATCCAACCTATGTATATGTTTTCGAATACTTTTTTCCCTACAGACAGTTTAGCACCTTGGTTACAGAAAGTAACATGGTTTTCACCTCTAACTCATGCTGTAGCGATAATTCGTTCATTATCGACCAATGGCATAATTTTATCTGGCGATTTTGTTTGGTTAATAGTTGTTATGATTATTTTGTCAGTACCACCGATCTTGATTGTTGAAAAAAAATTAAATTACTGATTGACCTTACTAAATATGTAGCACAATAAAATTCATCTATGTTAGCTGTGAAATATTAAATCCAATTCAAGAAGTTATTAAACAAGGTACTGGTAAAAATAATTCACCGTTAAACACACGTATATTAAAGGCTCAATCGAACAAGCAAAACTTATCAAGAATAAAAAATCAAAATCCTGATTTTAACTTTAATTTTATATATTGATGAGTACTTATAATTTAATTAATAATAGAAAGAGAAAAAGCATGATTTATAATTTTTTGAAACATAGGCTACTAAATGCCACAGAAATAGAAACATTAGGGATCAAAGGATTAGACGACATTCCAAAAAATCAACAGCAAAAAACAATACGCTGTTATATCAAATAGCCAGCGGAATTTTGGGAATGATTTTATACACAGGCATTATACAAACTATTACATGAAATACAACAAAAATAATTAAGTAGAACAGGCCACTACAATGATTATTAAACAAATTCGCAGATTTAAGTTAGGATTATAATGACAAACTATAATAAAAATGAGCTTAAAAATTATATAGTTAAAGAAATAGATGACCAAAAAAATGCAGATTTTGGAACCATATTTATAAAGGAATTGCAGCCTAAATGTGGAAAATCCATTACTGAAGAAATGGATGCTATTGAGTTTAAAAAATTAACAAAATTTAGTGTTAATGAACTGAAAAAATTTAATCGGTTATTGTCTAAAAAAAATAAATATAACTATATATGGATTGGATTACATGATGTTTGTGATGAATTTATCGTCACTGTGGTCGCCCGAACTAGCTTTCGAGAAAATTCAAATAAAATGGGCGACTTATTTAACGCATATCCTTTAAGGGGAACTATGTTAAAAATAGTGAATGAAATAACAAAAATGACAGAAAATACCTTGTATCACGAATTAAATAAATACACGACAAGTGCTATTATTATTCCATTTAAAATAAAAGAAGATAGTTATTCTGTCAATGATATTGAAATATATGTGAGAAATATTGTAAAGCCATATTTAAAAGCTAAAAAAATTAAAATTTTAAACACAAATTAAATATTTTGGTTTAATTATCAATGATATACTCATTTAAATAGTTTAATTTTTTAATGTATAAACAGTGCAAGACACTATTTAAATGATCAAAAAGAAACTTTAAAGAATTTTGGTGTTGATATTATTCATGAGTTAGAAATATTCCAAAATCAATACCATACGGCCGCAATTTGGAAAAATAGTTCAATTATTTGAAGCAATAGTTCGAACTCTTTCTTGCTACAGTTAGCATTAGGCTGCTAATCATTTACGACGCACAACAATGCTATCGTGAACATATTTTATGCCGCTTTATACGACAGCGTATAAAGGATTAATAACATTGAAGGTACAACCATACTTATCCATGCGCTATTGAGCGACACCGAATTGGCAATTGTTAGGAAAATAAGTTGTCCAAGAGGCACACTAAGTGTTACCAATGTATTCATAAATCCGGCAATTTGTCCTAATTGTTTTTCCGTAACACTGGTCATGACATATGTGCTGACACGTGGACTAATTTTACCAAGTGTATAACCAATACCAAAAAAACTCATGACGATCACATAAATACTTGGAGATAAAACAAGGTTTAAGCTAAGTAATGTTAAAAATAGTAGTAAAATGATGATCAACATATTCAATTTGATTCTTTTTAAAAAATCATTAGTGAAAAAAGATCCTGAAACAAGTCCAATTGCTAACATCGTGTTAACAATTGATAATGAAAAACCATAATTTTTGATATAAATGCTAGGATATTTTAATAATGTTAAGCTGATGAGCCCATCAATAGAGCCTACTAATAAGTTCAGTAAGGTAAATAAAAATAAAATGTGCAACAATTTTTTATTACTTTGAATAATGCGTCTATTGATCTGCATAGATACCCAAAAGCGCGCTTCTGGCAACGTAGAAGTCGCGTTTTGGTGGCTGGTAACCTTCAGTTTTTGATTAAACTGAAGGCGAGAAACAATTAAAACGATACCACTTATTAAAAATAATAACGCATTAAATAACGAAAAGTACAAAAAATTATTATCTAAAAAGGTTAACAAGGTGACACCAATGACCTGACCAATCACATTAACCAAAGACATGACGGAAACTTGCAACGAACGCGCAGCGAGTAAATCTTGTGACGGTACAATATGTTTTATAATGGGCAGCGCCGCCAATGACGTCAGGCCACTTAGTAAATCGCTGGCGACATTAATAAAAATGATAAACGAAAACAGCAACCAATCATTGGTTGTTAACCCAAATAAGATCGTTAAAATACTATACAATATGGCTTGAATAATGCGCGTTAAAATCATTAACCGCAACTTGTCATGTGTTTTATCAGCAATATATCCTAACCCAATTTGTAAAATAGTCGGTAAAGTATTAGCGATGACAACAACAGTGGTTGCCAGTTTAGGATTACTTGTTTGTGATGCGTAAACAAGTAATGCGATATTAAAAAATGCTGCCCCAAGTAATTCGATAAATTGGGACAGTGTGAGACGACGTAATAGCTTATTCCTTCGTAATAGTAACATGATTGAGCTCCTCTATTTTCTTATATCTCCCTAGTTTAAGTGATATAATTGAATAACTCTCAATAATCGGCATATATGACAAATAAGCATAAATACAAAATGACAATTGAAGAAACTTTTCATCAACTACGAACATCAAAAAAATTGACTCTCACAGCATTGGCTGACCAGAATGCTTCTGCTTCATTCATAGGCAAATTTGAAAAACATGAAACGAATATGTCCGTTTCACGCTTTTTTAAACTATTAGAAAAAATGCATGTCAGCCAAGCTGAATTTGAATTTCTACTTCAAGAAAATCAAGACACTTATTTGACGCGCCGCATTCATCTTATCAATGATCAACCCCTAACGTTACAGTCATTAGCGTATTTTCGTGACATCATCGAAAAAGATCGAAACAATGATTTGGACAATCAGACCTCTCAATTTTTGGTGATATTAGCGGATGGCTTAGCATTATTACTAACTCACGACGTTAAACAATGGCCTGATAGTCAGCTATCGGCACAAGCTAAACCTATACAAAATTATTTACTTAGTGTCGACATTTGGGGCATTTATGAACTGCAGCTATTCATCTTATTCTCATTTATGCTACCAGTTGATATTTTATATTTATTAACAAAAGTGGCCATCAAACGTGTCCGTTCATACGAAAATTCATTGTTAAACATTCAAACCCACTTAATGCGTGTCATTTGGACAGCTTTTTCCACACTTGTATACGAGGATCTTTCAGCTGCTCATCAATTATTAGACATGGCGGACACCTATTTGATAGATCATATAGATGTGACTGAAAAAATCACATTAATGTTTAATAAAGGCTGGTATGACATTGAATCGGGACACGTTGAAAAAGGCAAACAGCGCGCTCGTACAGCAATAACAATATATCATTCCTTAGGTTACAACAAAAAGGCGTCTGATTTAGAACAACAATTAGCACACCATATCAAAAGACAAGCAGAAAAAAGAAAAGGTGACAAACCAGACGGATCCCGAGTCATTTCACTTTACATTTAATTTTCTTTCCCCAAAGGCGACAAACGAGCCAAAATTCCTGCTAATGTCCGAATGATCCCAGCCAGCATAATAACTATAAACATTGAGTTCCTCCAGCTTAATAACAAACCACCAAACCAGGAACCTACTGGAATCGAAGCGTAAGAAATCATACGTGTGACCGAAATTACCCGACCCAATATCTCTTTTGGCACAGTCCGTTGTCGCAAAGTAAAGTATGTTATGACATTGATCGTTCCAAAAAAGCTCATTAACCCTAAAATGACGCCAATATAAAGATAATTTGTATTCATCAGCAATAATAACGTGCTCAAACCAGCCAATATTGTACTTGACGACAATAACATACCTGCCTTATAACGCGTAACAACAGGCCCAGCGAAGATACTGGCCATAAGTGATCCAACGCCACCAATTGCCATCGCCAGCGTTGCATCAACTAATGGATATTTCAATACCTTAGTCATATAAAAAATAAAATTTGCTTCAAACATATTCAAAGCTAAGTTAGTCATTAAAAACATCATCGCACCACTCAAAATAACACGGTGATGGTAACTGTATCTGGCCCCCTCAATCATATCAAGCCATAATTTTCGCATGATATGTTGACTACGTGGGGTGTTTTTTTGTTGTGGCAAGCAACACAAAATCAAAACTGCTAACATGAAAGAAAACATATCAATCCATAACGCATTAATACCACCAATCAACATCACTATTGTCCCGCCAGCTAATGGTCCCATGATGGATAATGTGTTATCAATCGTCTGAACCGTTGCATTAGTTTTTACAAAATGTTCTGACACAGTAATTTCTGGAATAATACTTTGAAAACTGGGATGAATTAAAGGGTCAACAGATGCCAAAACAAACACTGCAGCATATAATAAATAAAAATTAAGTGGCGTAACGCTGAGTACTATAATTAAAAATAAGCTAGCAAAGATAGCGAAAGTATTGCCTAATATCAAAATTTGTTTTTTGGGGTAGTTATCTGCCAAACTCCCACCAATTAATGACAATAATATCCAAGGTATAAAAGTAATTCCAAAGATAGTCGCTGCATGATACGGCGATTCTGTTCTTTGTAAAATAATAATGGGCAGGGCAAGACGATATAACCAATCACCAACAGACGAGACAAGAAAGCTAAGCCATAAATAATGAAAATTCTTTTGATTTGCCAATGTTAACCCTCACTTTTCTGATACCTGATTATTTTCAATATCATCTATGATAAACTCAATGTAAGACAACAATTAGGAAATGTGCATATAGGTTAAATAATGACTGAAATTGGTGAAGTATTTAGAATATTTAGAACTGGTAAAAACATAACACTAAAAGAAGCAAGTAAAAATATTGTCTCCTATCCTTTCTTATCCAAATTCGAACGGGGCTTAACAGATATTTCATTCACCCATTTACTCGAACTATTAGATAGGATCAATGTACAACTATCTGAATTTGAATTTCTATATCAAAAGTACAACGCCAATAATAATGATTTATTGCCTAGCTTTCAAAAAGCCTATCAAACTGGTGATACAACAACATTAAAAAATCATTTGAGAATTTGGCAACATAAACAAGGGTCATTTGCCAAATTACAAGTCATTCAAATAAAAATGATGCTCGCGACATTAAATGTCGCGAGCATCAACCATGACGAATTATTAGTTCTTGAAGCTTATTTTAAAAATATCCGTAATTGGACTTTTTTTGAGCTATATCTATTTGGACACGCAATTCCCTTCCTTGAAGAAAAATTCATGTTTAATCTTTTTCAAGAATTGCATCAAAAAGGTATCTTATATGATAACCTTCGTTATGATAATTTTTCAATGCTATTTTACATTTACAATAACATGATTTTATTTATGTTAGATCATAATCATCTTGAAACGGCTGATCTATTGATTCAAAAACTAACCGTTTACTTCAGGCAACAAGAAAAAGACTATTATCATCGTGCACGCTTGTTTAACCTTCAAGGTTTAGCATTATATTTAGACGGTAAAAAGAATTTGGGATTAACTTTGATTCAAAAATCAAATCTAATATCTCATCTCTCAGACCAATCATCAACATTTATGAACAACGAGAAAAATTATTTATCACACTATTTAACTGCCAATGAGTTAGTGCAGGTTTTTGATTTTTCGATCGTTTTACCAATAGATGAGACCAACAATACTAATGGAAAAAAACGTTTATAAATTTTTAGGGTCAAATGTTTCATCAATCACACTATTGGGCGCTAATTTTTTTAATGTTTTTAAACTCATTTTCAAAGTACTAACACCGCTCGTCATGAAAGGTTTGATAGTCTTACCTGATAAATCATTGACTTGTAAAAAGCCTCTCATAGCATGTGCCATGTCCATTCCAAACATCGGATACCCTAGATAAATAACATCGTCTGATAACACATCAACCGGTGCTTTTTTAACTTCCGGAATAGTTTGTGTTGCAATTTCTCGTCCTATTCTAGGTGCCGCCTTTAGGGTTTTACTAGGATAGGGTTCTACTGGTTCAATAGCATATAATTGATCACCAGTTTTCTTAGCAATTTTCTCGGCGACTTTCTTAGTATGTCCACCTTGTGAAAAATAAATAATCATGCTAACCTCCTAAATTTTTCCTGATTATTCTAAGCGATATTTACATACAATTTATCCTATATCACTTTTATGAACAATCACAAAACAGATTTAATTCATCATCTATATCTTAATAATAAACGTTCATTCATTTAATTACAAGTGATTGATGGTAAAAATCTTAAAAGGCTCCTCATTATTCAATTACTTTAAAATGATAACTCAAATACAGTCTGTTCCCGATAGACCTTATCACTATGACATATCATATCGCCAAATTCTGGATAGCGTTCAGCACCTGGTGCAACTTGTGTCTCCAAAGTGATACCACCATGATTATTAAACACTGTCCCTCGCATAGGGGCACTAAAATCATTACCAAAATTAGCAGTAAATATAACAACTGCAGGTGAGCTAGTCGTTAAATTAACAGATACTTTTTCATCGCTAGATACTAATTTGGCGTTGCTACTTTGATCATTTTTTGCATTTAAGAAGAAGGGGTGGTCCAAACCATCTACCAACTTATTCTGAGCATTCCTCGAAGTGAACACTTCTTTTAGCTTCTTTAGCTTCCTAAAATCAAACGCACTATTTTCAACGTGCTCTTTTTTTCCGGTTGTTAAACGATCATTATCCAATGGTGCATAATGGTCAGCTATAATTTGTAAACTATGATCCTCAACACTTTTTGACGGACTACCATCCAAATTAAAATAGACATGATTCGTGGGATTAAACAATGTCGACATATCACTTAATGCTTGGTATGTTAACATCCAATCATTGTCATTATTCAAACTATAGGTCACTGTCACATGCAAATTACCTGGAAAGCCATTTTCATGATTTAAACTATCATAAGTAAACGACACTGACACCAAGTCATCAGTGACCTGCTTCTTCACTTGCCATATCTTGGTTTCAAAACTGTCTGGGCCGCCATGCAATGTATTGCCGTTCTCATTTATACTGATTTGATAATCTTTCCCATTAAGATTAAACTGTCCTGCTGCAATTCTGCCAGCAACACGGCCAATGGTTGCGCCCATGAAATGATCTTTATCGAGGTATTCTGCCATAGAATCAAATCCCAAAACTAAATCTCGATAAACACCAGCTACTGGCACTTGTAAACGGACAATTCTAGCACCAAAATTAGTCACGCTCAATCGCACACCATGGTTATTTTCCAAAGTATATTGTTTTGCTGATCCACCAAAGCTACTCTCAGTAATTTTCATAACATTCTCCTCAACGATTGCTTTGTCCATAATAAGCATGCTTTCCATGTTTACGGAAATAATGTCTATCTAACAAATATTGGGGTACATGAATGTCTTGAGAAGGATTCAATTGCATAGTGTGAAAATCCATTTCTGAAACAACATCAAGGACAATGGCGTTATGCACTGCATCCATCGCATCTTTTCCCCAAGTAAAGGGCCCGTGATCATTTGTCAAAACACCAGGAACTGCTAAAGGATCTATCCCCTCTCGATCAAAAACACTAACGATTGATTTTCCTGTATTTAACTCATAAGCACCGTCAACCTCATCTTGAGTCAAACGGTCAGCAACTGGTACATCCCCATAAAATGTATCTGCGTGCGTTGTCCCCGCGGCAGGAACCGCAATCCCTGCTTGTGCAAAAGCCACCGCCCACTTAGAGTGCGTGTGTACAATACCACCAAGTTGATCCCAATGTTGATATAAAAAAGCATGCGTTGGTGTATCGCTAGACGGGTTCAAGTCACCTTCAACGACGTGACCTTCTAAGTCAACCACGACCATATCCTGCGCTGTTAACTTATCATAATCTACGCCGCTGGGCTTAATCACAAATAAACCACTTTCTCTGTCAATCTGTGAAACATTGCCCCATGTTAACGTTACTAAATTATTCGCTGGTAATGCTAAGTTTGCTTCATAAACTTGCTGTTTTAAATCTTCTAACATGTTATTCATTTCCTTCCTTAATCGGTAGACTTTTCACAGCTGCCAATTCAATTTCCAATCCGTCAATATATCGCTTCATAAAATCTTCAAAGCCGGCCACATCTTTTGCATCCGGTGAGCGTGTTTCAAAATCTTGATTAGCAAATACTTCCTTTGCCAAAAAAACATCCAAAGACTCCCCACGCTTTTTATTGACTGCAAAGAGTGCTAATATAGCCATTCCCCACGGACCACCTTCCCCAGCCGTTTTCATAACTGTAACATCAGTATTCAATGCAGCAGCTAAGAGCTTTTGTGCTACAATAGGTGTCTTAAAAACCCCCCCCTGTGCCACAATATTATCAGTCAAAACATTCTCATCCACCAAAATTCGCATACCAATTTTGATAGCCCCAAAAGCTGTAAATAAGTGTAAACGCATTAAGTTGCCTAGGGTAAATTTTGAATCTGGTTGACGAACAAGTAGTGGACGCCCTTCGGGTATTGCTGTAATATTTTCACCAGAATAATAACCATAACCAGACAGCCCACCCGCGTCTGGATCTGCCTCATTTAAGGCTGCATTAAATAGAATTTTGTATAATTGATCAACTGCAATGTTTTCACCAAGCTTATTAGCAAACTCGCCAAATAATTTGGTCCAAGCATTTAGATCAGAAGCTGAATTATTAGCATGAACCATTGCCACTGGTAAACCTGTCGGTGTTGTCACAATGTCAATATTGTTGTAGACATGTGCTAAATTTTTTTCCAAAACAATCATTGAAAAAATTGAGGTGCCAACTGAAATGTTACCTGTTCTTTTTTTGACACTATTGGTTGCAACCATACCAGTCCCAGCATCCCCCTCGGGAGGTGCAACAACAGATCCAACTTCTAAATCACCCGTTGGATCCAAAATTTTTGCCCCTTTCTGAGTCAAAACACCAGCTTTTTGACCAGCTTGTAATGGTTTTGGAAGTATGCTTTCAATTTGCCACTGATACTGTTGAACTGATTTTAGTGAACTAAACTGTTTGAGCATTGTTTGATTATAGTTTTTTGATTGCTCATCAATCGGAAACATGCCTGATGCATCACCAATGCCAATAACTTTTTCACCTGTTAACTGCCAATGTACATAGCCTGCCAGTGTTGTCATAAAATCAATATTCTTAACATGAGATTCTTGATTTAAAATGGCTTGGTACAGATGCGCTATACTCCATCTTTGTGGAATGTTAAAGTTGAATAATTTTGTCAACTCAGATGATGCTTCACCAGTAATTGCATTTCGCCAAGTTCTAAATGGTACTAATTGTCTATTTTCTTTGTCAAAAACGAGATAGCCATGCATCATTGCAGAAAATCCCATCGTTTTGATTTTATTTATTTTAATGTTATACTCTGCTAAAATTTTTTGCTTCAAATGATCATATGCGGTTTGCAACCCTAGCAAAACATCAGAAATAGCATAAGTCCACAGGCCATCCTGAAAATTGTTGTCCCATTCATAACTACCAGAGGCAATTGTTTGAAAATCTTCTGTTGTTAATACTGCCTTCACTGTAGTAGAGCCAAACTCTACACCCAATGAAACTTCACCATTTTGTAAAGCTGATTTAATTTCTGGATGTGTTATCATCAGTTCTTCTCCTTTTAGTAGAAAAACGTTAATCAGATCAATCTCATTTGACTAACGTTCCCAAATATTTTTATTCCTGAACTTCTATGTTCGTATATTTTTCATGATCGTGTGATGTAGTTGTCTTTTTTAAAAAAATAGCTGCAAATATAGAAATTGCTAATACGACAAATCCCATAATCAGATAGGTCTTCTGGAAACCAATCCCGTCATACATAGTTCCAGCTAATGCTGAAAAAATAAATACGGAAATTTGTTTCATGAAATTAGCTGCTAATGCATACACTGTGGCATATATTCTCAAGTCAAACGAATCAGAAATATATTTCATAATTGAAATCAACACTAGTGGCATTTCAAATCCTGCTAATAATCTTAAAGCAACAATAAATATCCAATTAGGGGCCAACGCTGTTCCTATAATTCTTAAAGCCGTAATAAAGCCGTAGATTAACAACCCATTACGAGGTCCAATCTTATTGATAATCCATGGCATTGGTATCATTAATAAAATTTCTATAATCATCTGTGCCGTTACTGTGTTGGAATAAACAGTTGTTGAGGCAGCCACGGATGGAAAAAATTGATGGAAAAAAATAATAAACTGTTGGTCAAATACGTCATATAGCGCAGAAGCACCCATATAGAAAATACCAAGTACCCAAAAATTTTTTAATTTAAACACGTTTTTAACATCAGATAATTTCAACTTATCTGTTGTTGTCTCAACTAAACTAGCATGAGATAGGTCAATTTTATTAAAGAAGGCAAACATAATAACCGCAACAAATGCTGTGAACGACGCAGCCCAAAAAATAGCATTGGGAGCCCATAAAAAGAGTCTGCCACCAATAAATGAAGCAACCATGCCAGCAATGGATCCACCGATACGTGAATGTCCAAATTCAAACGAATTAGCTAGCGATGCTCTTTGAATATACTGCTCAATAACGGATACGCCACCATTTAAAATGAAAGCAAGATAAATTCCTGTCACAGTAGCAACGCCAAACGCATTCAATCCTGCTAATAGGGGCATAAAAGCCCACTGAAAATACGGCCCTATCATGACTCCGGCAAGTAAAATAATAAACACCAGTGTTTTCTTAAAAATCAGTCTATCGGATAATATGCCAAAAACGGGTTGATACAGCAACGACATACCAGCCATCAAAGAAAATACCATTCCAGACTCTGAACCGGTCAGATGTGCAACTTGCTCCAACCAAAGTGTTAAATAACCGTTAACAATTGCCCAAATAAAGAAATACGAAAAGTGAGAGACTGGAAAGGACCAAAACTGACCTTTCTTATTTATAGCAGTATTATTCATTTAAGACCACCTCTTTCTGTATAGGGCACTGGACTACCAAAAACAGGTTGTCCATTCCCATTGAAAGTAAATTTTTGCACACACGTATGCCTGTTTGGATCATATAATGGATCACCTACAATATGTGTATAATTCCTTGAATGATAGACTAGTAAGTTGCTTTCACCATCTTCAGATACGGTAAATGAATTATGACCAGGTCCATATTGCCCTATTTCTAAATCACTTTGAAATACAGGGTTATTTGACTTAAGCCAATTATCAGGATTCAAAAAATCTTGGTTATCATCAATTGTCAGCATCCCCATCGCATAATTTTCATCAGTAGCGCTTGCAGAGTATGTCAAAAAAAATTTATGTGCATGATGCAAAATTGCTGGCCCCTCATTCACCATAAATCCACGTTTTTCCCAATCAAATTCAGGATTAGATAATAGTACAGGTTCGGATTTAAGTGTCCACGGATTAGCCATTTCAGCAATATATAAGTTTGAATTACCTGCTATTGTGGGATCTTTCTGCGCCCAGATATAATACAAGGTACCATTAGTTTCAAAAACCGTGGCATCCAATGAAAAACTATCTAATGGTGTTTCCACTCTTCCTTTTTCAATCCAATTCGCTTCAGACGACATAGGATCAGGTGAGGATGACTCTATCACGAACATTCTATGTTGAAACATGCCATTTTTATCTAAAGCTGTTGTGTCTGAAGCCGCAAAATATATATACCATTTTCCCCTGATATAGTGAAGTTCTGGTGCCCAAATAAGCTGGCTCATTTCTCCTTGATCATGTTTCAACCATATTGTTTTAGGTGCAGCGTGGGCCAAACCATTTATGGTACGAGATTTGCGTAATTCAATTAAGTTGTATGCAGGAACTGAAGCACTAAAATAGTAAAAGCCATCAGTATGTTTATATATTTGGGGATCGGCTCGTTGTATAACCAACGGATTAATATATATTTGTTCCATTTTTTTCTCCATAATCATTTACCTAATATCAACAAACTTGATACCAAACAACTTAGCCAAATCTGTTAATTGCTCAGAATCAATTGAAAAGCTTAATGTTGTGTGATGTCCACCGCCGACCGTTAGCCAGCCTTCCGCGCCAGCTTTTAATCCTGTTTTTGGTGTCCATAATTGCTTAGCAACAGGGAGATATGGTGTGTCTGCTTCTGGTTTGTTTCCAGTAACATCATAACTAATCAATTTAAACTCATCTCCAAAGTCTGCTAGCGTAACATCTACAGCATCACCAGAGCGACCTGTAAAGACAAGTCGTGCTGGATCTTCTTTACCACCAATGCCTAACGGATGCACCTCAATTCGTGGCTTATCAGAAGCAATTGTTGGATCAACTTCTAGCATATGTGATCCCAAAATAGCTTCGTGCCCTTTACGCAAATCTAGTGTGTAATCTTCCATAAATGCTGTGGCTTGGTTATGTGACATAATTTTTAACAGACGCGTCAATGCAGCTGTCTTCCAATCTCCTTCACCAGCAAATCCGTAACCATCTGCCATCAAAAGTTGTGCGGCAAGCCCTGGTAATTGTTCTAGTCCTACTAAGTCTTCAAAGTTCGTTGTAAAGCCAGAATAGCCTTTATCATCTAAGAACTTTTTAATACCAATATATTCACGCAGTTGATACTTCACATGATGTTCAAACTTTTCAGCGCTGTTATCACCTTGCACAAAATCATATTGCTCTTGTAAATCATCGTATAGCTTGTCAATATCTGAGTTGTCTACTGCATTGACATACTCAACCAAGGCACCAACACCCCAATAATCTACTGTCCAACCAAGCTTGATTTGTGCTTCGATCTTATCACCGTCAGTTACGGCAACATTTCTCATCTTGTCTGCAAATGTAACAATTTTAATTTTAAAGCTTTCATCATAGGCAACAGCCACGTCCATCCACTTACCAATTTGCAGTTGAATGTCTTCATCAGCCCAGTGACCAAAAATAATTTTATTATTTAAGCGTAAACGTGCATTGATAAAGGCATATTCTCGATCTCCGTGTGCTGATTGATTTAAGTTCATGTAGTCAAAATCAATTGTGTCATAAGGAATGGTGTTCAACATTTGAGTAGCCAAATGCAAAAGTGGCTTATTGAGCAATTGTGTGCCACGAATCCAATTTTTAGCTGGAGAAAATGTGTGTGCCCAAGTCACGATTCCTGCTACAGAATCATCATAATTGGCTTTTTTCATTATTTCTGTGATATTTTCTGCAGTTACACCAACCGTTTTAAATTCGATAGGATACGGTAAGTTGCCAGATTCATTCAGATTTTTAATCATTTTTTTTGAATCTATTTCTACTTGCTTCAAAACTTCTGGTCCATATAAAAACTGAGATCCTGCTACAAACCAAAATTTATAGTCTTCTGATTTTGTCATTTTCTTTTCTCCAAAAAAATTTGTTCTATCTGTATCACGTCTCAGTATTAATTGGTTTTCTAGAATCACCACTTTTTGGAAACGCTTACAATGCCATAATAAAACATTTGTCCGTATATGTCAAACATATATATTTTTATTGATAAATTAAAAAAGTAAAGGTATACTAAAATTAACTAATAATTGGTATAGCGGCAATTATTAGTTATTATTACTTGATTAACCTAACAAATATGCATATTTTGTCAAAATCATAACTAGGAGGTATTCATATTATTCGCATTTTTATACTTAAAAATACTTGATATCAAAATAGCATATTTTTTAATCCTTCAGTTTTAAATTTTTTATCATTAATTAATGACGAATTTTGATACCTATATAAATGCGCTTCAAAAAAATTGGTACAGTAATAAGAATTGATTAATAAATCATATCTACCGCTATTCATAGTACTAACTCGACACAACTTAAAAAAGAAAGTTGGAAATAATTCATGACAATCGTTTCAGGCAAACAAATTGTACAAAGCGCCCGTGACAATGGTTACGCTATTGGTGCTTTTAATACAAATAATCTTGAATGGACACAAGCTATTTTGCGCGTTGCGCAAGACAAACACGCGCCGACCATCATTGCCGCCTCAATGGGCGCAATTAAATATATGGGCGGATTTGAGACCGTCGCCCATTTAATTCGAGATCTCGATCAAGATTTAAACATTGACGTTCCCATTACAATTCATCTTGATCATGGTGATTATAACGCCGCTAAAGCCGCTATTAATGCAGGCTTCACATCAGTCATGTTTGATGGCTCACATTTACCTTTGGCTGAAAATCTAGCCAAAACACGAGAAATTGTGGCTTTGGCACATGAAAAAAATATATCAGTAGAAGCTGAAGTTGGTAGTATTGGCGGAGAAGAAGACGGTATCATCGGCGATGGTGAAATTGCACCGATTGCCGATGCCATTGCTATGATTCAAACGAACATTGATTTTATCGCTGCCGGTATTGGTAACATTCATGGTCGTTACCCTGAACATTGGCCGGGTCTCAATCTCGCACATTTAAAAACACTAGCAACTGCTTTAGATGACGTTACCCATAACCACGTACCCTTTGTCCTCCATGGCGGTTCAGGTGTCCCAGATGATCAAATTAAAACAGCGATTAACATGGGTGTTGCAAAAGTCAACGTTAACACCGAGGCACAATTGGCATTCCATCAAGCACTCAGAAATTTTATTTTAACAGACCAAGATTTAATAGGTAAAAATTATGATCCAAGAAAGCTATTAGCACCTGGCGTCACTGCAATTGAATCTAGTTTATCCGACCGTCTGAATGTTTTCAGTGGACACCTTTAAATTAAATAAAAGAAGCGCTACCCTAACACGTTGATTAAGGTAGCGCTTCTTTTATTTAATTTAATGTTCGAACAGAATCTCGTTCAATCATAACTGACTTATAAACAATGGAATTAACTTTACGATGATTTATTTTTTGTAATAATAACAATGCAGCATCCCTTCCCATATCATGCTGTGCATGTGTCATTGTTGTTAATCTGGGAGACATGTATTGTGATAACTGGAAATCATCAAAACCGATAATTGATATATCTGATGGTACTTTTAACCCAACATCGTTAATTAAATCCATAATTCTAATAGCTAATTGGTCATTATAAGCTATGATTGCCGTAGGACGTTCTGTTTCATTTTTTAATAATAACTCATTCACTTGGTTTAGTGCACCAAGTACATCACCCGACTGGTACATGATTGGTTTACAGAAAGGCAGTAAATCTGAATGATCTTGATATGCTTTAAGATAACCATCAAGTCGATTGACACCTTGTAAATCATCCACTTGAAAAATACCTACAATGCGTTTGTGCTGCTTTTTAAAAAGATAATTCGTGGCCTCATAAAAAGCATGCTGGTCATCACTGACCAACGAGGTGCTTTGAAAGTTTTTATAAGCCGCATTAATAAAAACAATTGGCATACCTTGTTTTTCCAACTCAAGATAAAGATCAATGTTAGGCGTCTCTAATGCACTACGCGTTGGTTCCACAATTAATCCGCCCAAATTTTGTCTCATAAGATTTTTCAAAGCTGCGCGTTCTCTCACTGGATCGTTGTGGGTATTTGCTAAAATGAAAGAAAAATTATTCTTCGATAATACTTGGTCAACACCATCAATAATGGCAGGAAAAATATAAGAAGCTATGTGCGTCGACATGAACCCAATAACCTGTGGGACCACTTCTTTTTGAGAAATATCCGTTCTGTCAGCGACAAATGAACCACCACCTTGGATACGATAAATAAATTTTTCATTCTCAAGATCAGATATTGCCCGTCGAACCGTATATCGACTGACCAAAAATAACGCCATCAACTCACTCTCTGTGGGTAATTTTTGATCAACAGTATATTCACCACTTAATATCTTGTCTAAAATATATTGTTTAATCACTTCATATTTATTGGTTTTCATAAATTTAACCTCTTTACCTACAGTAAAGATAAACTCAACGTTCTAAAATCAAGTTAAATTTATCTATTTTGACACACAGACATTATAGTAACACATTTTGCTGTAATCTGTGAAGCATATGATCTTAATTTTACCATGCTTAGAAAAACCAATCACATGGCTCAATTTTTTAGTCCTCATACGTGTTTTTTTTCATATACACATCACGTAACGCTTCTACCTAATTAGAAACCGCTTTCTATTGCAAAAATTATTACTAAGAAATATGTTAGATATGTGATATACAAATTTATTATACACTGGAGATAATCAAATGACATTTGCTCAAATCATTAAAACGAAACGCCAAGAGTTAAACATAACACAATCCGAACTTGCCGAAAAACTTTTTGTTTCCAACAAAACAATTTCTAACTGGGAAACAGGGAAAACTATGCCTGATTTAGACAACGTTCTTTACATAGCTAAAATATTGCGTATTTCATTGGATAAGCTATTATTAGAAGATAATCATATGATTGACCACGTGAAACATATTCAAGAAATAAGAGCGACTAGAAAAATGACGTGGGTTGCCTCCATCACTAATATCATTTTTTTCCTCATGTTTTCAACCCAATCCTTTTTTGGACAATTACCCGTTCCGTTTCTTGTAATGATGTTAATTGGTGCCTGGGCAAATATATGGGTTTTGTTTCACTTTTTGTCTAAAACAGATTCCCTTGAAGATAGAGAGCCAAGTATGATTAAAGAGACTAATAATAAAGCACTCGTTATTACAGCATTGCTTGCTGTGATAGCATTAATTAGTGCAGTATTGGTACACTAATGTTATTGTTTTGATGTTCATTTAATCCATTGGGTTTATTATAAACACATAATCAATTATTTGGTTATACCATTTTCCCCCTCATTTTTCATAATGAAGTATCCTCCCTTAAAATAAAAGACCACCTTACTCCCAAAGGTGGTCTTTTATTTTTGTGTTACTGATAGTCGTATAGATACATTATGTTATACTAGATTAACTCATTATTTACAAAGGCGCATTCTCATGTTAAAACTCAGACCAATGGAAACTAATCACTTTCAAAAATATTTAAGTTTTGCAGTCAATGAATATGCCGTAGAAAAAATTGCAGCCGGCACTTGGACACCAGAAGCTGCGCAAAAAAATGCACAATTAGCTTATGGTCGGTTATTACCAAATGGTCTTGAAACACCAAACAATTTTCTTTACTCAATTTTCAATGATTCAGAAATCATCGGCTACATCTGGTTCGGCACTGACAATGAAAATTCATCCATGGCATTTATCTTTGATTTTGAAATTTATAAAGCTTATCAAAATAGAGGCTTCGGTTCAAAAACGCTCGACCTTGTTTCACGTGAAACAAAAAATATGGGGTACACGTCATTAGGGTTACATGTTTTTGGTAGCAACAGTCGCGCTATTCACGTTTATCAAAAAAGCGGATTCAACATAACAGACATCAACATGCAGAAGAAACTCTGATATATAAAAGGTGCCAATACAGTGAGGCAAAATCTCACTGTATTGGCACTTTTTATACGATTTTTTAACCACTTACCTTACCGAATACGTCTCTTTCACAAAACACTTAATAGCTGTTATTAATTCAACAACAGAGGGCGACATGACTTTACTCTTATTGGTCACTAATACGATTTGCCGTGTCAACGACTGATGAAAAGGATAAATAGCCACATCCCCTTTAATTTTTTTCAACGCTAATTCTGGTAAAATTCCAAATCCAATACCAGCTTCAACCATCGCAATAATCGACTGGTCATCAATCGAAAAATTGATGGAATTAATCGTCACATCATAATTGTCCAAAACTGTCTTTGTGGCCCGATCGTAATCTATTTTTTGCAAAATAAATTTCTGATTCACAATATCGTGTTGTGTAATTGTTTGTTTATTTTGAGGTATAAAATCAACAGGTGTCACACAAAATATTGGATCCGCGATTAACGGAAATATAGTTAAATTATCCATCACTGGTAATGTCGTGAAACCCACATCAATCTCACCAGTTTTAACCTGTTTACTGATTTCTTCAAAACTATCTTGAACAATCGATACTTCAATATCAGGATATTGTTTCGAAAAAGTACTTAGAATATTTGGGAGCCAATTGACACAGACACTGCTAAAAGCCCCTATTTTTATTGAACCTGAACGTAGCCCGTTAATATTCTGACTCATCTGAATTAAATCAGCTTCATCATTCAATATTTGTTGAATAACCGGCAAAACTAATGCCCCATCACGCGTTAATTTTATGCCAGAACGGCTACGTACGAGTAACGGAAATCCTAATTGTGCTTCCAGTTGATTAATTGAATGGCTAACAGCGCTGGCTGTCACATTAAGCACTTGAGACGCCTGATAAAATGATTGATAACGGACAACTGTAGCAAATACTTGATAAGAAAACGTCAATTTAATAACCCCTTAGAATACTTTTTTTCATGTAAAAATGAAAAAGATTAGTTTTATTTATTATACAAGATAATTTACTATAGAACATAGTGATTAGGAGGGAAAATCATTATGACAGAAAAACCACAACTATCTCGTACATTATCTGGGCGTCATATCAATATGATTGCGTTGGGTGGTACAATTGGCACCGGACTTTTTTTGGGCGCTGGTGACTCCATCCAAAAGGCTGGTCCAGCTATTTTATTAATTTATATTATCACAGGATTTTTCGTATTTTCCATGATGCGCGCCTTGGGGGAACTCTTATTAACTGATCATAATCAAACTGTTTTCATTGGCTTTATCAAAAAATATTTAGGTGATCGCGCTGGTTTTATTATGGGTTGGACTTACTGGCTGGGTTGGATTATTATTGCAATGGCTGAATTAACTGCTATTGGTAAGTACATGCAGTTTTGGTTACCACAAACACCTGCTTGGTTATGGGAATTACTATTTCTTGGTGTACTCTATAGTATGAATATTATCGCTGTTAAAGCCTTTGGCGAAACAGAATTTTGGTTTGCTTTAATTAAGATTATCGCAATTGTCGCAATGATCTTAATCGGTATAATCATGGTCGTTTTTCATATACGCAGTGAAGCTGGTATAACCCAATTATCAACTTTATGGCAACATGGTTTGATTGCAAATCATGGTCACAACTTATTAGCAGCTTTTCAAATGGCATTTTTCGCATTTTTAGGCGTTGAATTTGTCGGTATCACAGCTGCCGAAACAAAAGATCCTTTGAAAACAATTCCAAAATCAATCAACTCGATTATTATCCGTATTCTTATTTTTTATATTGGTGCTTTATTAGCCATCATGACGATCCAACCTTGGACAAACTATAGCGCTAACACGTCACCTTTTGTTCAAGTCTTCTCTGGTATAGGTATCCCCGCAGCTGCAGGAATTATCAATTTTGTTATTTTGACGGCAGCTGCCTCATCACTAAATAGTGCCCTGTTTACAACTGGACGCATGATTTTTTCATTATCACCAAAAAACAGTTTTTTTAGTCAATTAAATAGCCATTATATTCCAATGCGTGGTATCAATCTATCAACCGCTTTGATTGCTACTGTCATTGGTTTGAATTATATCTTTCCAGAGGATGCATTTAGTATGGTAACGGCAACTGCTTCGGCTACTTTTATTGTCATTTATATCTCTCTTTTGATCACACATATTCAATATCGCAAATCAGATCATTTTATCAACGGTCAAAAAAAATTCTTGATGCCGTTTGCACCATTTTCAAATTACTTGACTATCGTATTTATGGCAGGTGTATTCCTGATATTGCTACTCTCGCCTGCTACAATGATGACCACCATACTATCAATCATTTGGTTTGTTGTTCTGTTTATAATTAGTCTGTATAAAGTACGTGTACAGTAATAGAATAAAGTCTTACAACGTAAAAGACCTCAACTCACGAATTGTGAGTTGAGGTCTTTGTTCATTATTCTCCAGAATAATGAACATAATACACCTGATTCCCTAAATAGCTTAATTTATTTTCGTTATTTTTATATGAAAATTGTTCTAATTCTTCCATAGCATCATTTGCCTGACTATGTAAGCATAAATACTGTCGTATTTAAGTCTATTACTGATCATATTTATGCCATAACACATAGTATTGAATATCAGGGATAATCAATGCACAAGCAACCCAACCATTTAGAACATAAAACAGCATTGCCATTGACAAACTATCCATACCCCATAAGATACTTAATAGTAGCCACAATGCTATAACTAGCAGAGAAAAAGTACTAATGAGTGCACTATGAACTTTGAGTGCAATGTCTCTATCTCGTTCATCCTTGGTAAAATACAATTCATCTTTTTGGTTGAACACTTGAACATGGTACTTTTTTGAGACATGAACCATCTCAAAAATTGATGCTACAACTGACACTAATATGATCACCAAGGCTAATTGGTGCATATTATTGATCATAAAAATAGAAAACAAAACAAATCCTATCTGCCATATTTTGTTCATCCAGAACGTAAAACGGACTATTTTCTTGCTATCACTCATACTACTATTCCTCCATATTATAAACAAACAATTCGTCAACCGATGTATGCAAAACATTGGCCAAATCAAAAGCAAGCTTGAGTGACGGATCGTACTTATTATTTTCAATGGCATTAATTGTTTGCCGTGTCACGTCAGTCAAGATTGCTAACTCTGCCTGAGATATTTTATTGGTCGATCTAAAATCTTTGATATAATTTTTCATCTCATCCTCCTATAAAACAAAAGTAAAAGATGTTTTACACTTATAGTAAAACATCTTTTACATTAATTGTCAATATCTAATTTTATTTCGTCGTCATAAGATAGGTGAATGACCAACTTCTTGACCAGATTACACTATTAAGCTGTCCAAAATCTTATTGGTGAATGTTATTTTTGCACGTTGTTAAGTTGTGTCGTATGCTTTTTTTAAGATATCATTTTTCTTATCTCGTGGTTTTATCGATATAAAACACTTGATTTTCCATACATATATATGCATACTGTTTGTTATATAGAAAAATATCAAAAAGAAATAAATTATGGTAATTGGAAATACAAAAGTAAGTACTAATGAGGATGTGACGAAAAATCTAACTTCCCAAGCCCAACAAAACCTAGAAGATATCAACAATCAGTCATCTACACTTAATGGTTCTACAATGGATAATGGCGAAAGAGCTACGTTTTAAAAACTTATCCAAAATTTAGTAGAGTAAATGAGCCGTCTAAAGTCTACTTTGGCTGGCATGGGTCTAGGTGCCCTCGGAACAATGCTTAGTGATGGTCTAGACTTTGCACTGGATTACACGAACCTGGTACTATGCTAGCTAAATTCTTCGATTCCAACGATAAGAAAAAGAATAATGGTTATATTGAATGGTGGTAATATAATATGAAATTTGTCATAACAATGATAATCAGTGCTATAGTGATGTTCCTGATTGATTTCAACAAAGAGTCTTTCCCTAACCACTCAATGGGGATATTCTACTTCATATTTATAGTTATTATTGGTTATTGCGTATTTAAATTGATAGACAACAAGAAAAATAAGAAATAAAAAAAGCCCTACTACGGCCATTCAAATTAATACGATACTTTCCACCATTCCAATTAAAAACATTGTTAAGCCTCTTCTTTCAAGTTCGTTATAATGTGCGCTTATACTTAAAAAATGGACTATTTTTATTCAGTCCGTAAAATGAAAGTATAGGCGTATTTTTATGTCAAGTCGCTATTCACAGGATTTCAGACTCTTCGATGATAGTCGCATCAATTATTAAAATAATCGTCACACCAAACAAAAACTCAATGATTTGTCACCGATTTAAATATCGACAACTCATCACTGAGTCTAATAGTTAATAAATTTTTGAATGCACATTATCTCTTTGCGCTTGTTTTAGTTATTTCTACTTATCCCAATTAACTATGCTCACAAGACAAAATTAATTATACGTTCTTTGCCACATGGCTAAAATAGTAAACTTGATTTCCCAAGTACCTTAATTTACTTGCTTCATTTTTTTGTGCAAATTCTTTTAACTCTTTTAATTTCCGCATAGCATCGTTTGATTGTACTATATTTTGCCACGTGGATCCCTCGAGTACTTCTTTATCCATGAGGGCAATAACCGGGTCTACTAACTCATTTTTGCTAATTATTTTCTTTTCGACAAAATGATCAAAAAATTTTTAAGATATCATTTTTCTTATCTCATGGTTTTATCGATATAAAACACTTGATTTGTCATATACCTTAGCGGTCGGTCAATGTTGCCTTTAGCTACAAGCTTTATTGAATTAAAACTTTTCATGGCGTGCGCCGAAGCGGATATTTCCCCCCACTCTGGAGTTGATTTGTCTATCTTAGCTATTATCGGCCTATACTTATCATTTGTTTTATACAGCACATAGGGTGCAAATTCAATCAAAACAGAGTCATTAGTCTCGAAAGCAGAAAGTGCCATATATTTTTTATCCGTTGGCTCAAATAAAAAATGTACAATTACCGCTTCTGAGGATTTTAAAATATTATCTTCATAAATAGGTTGTTTTAAAACTCTCAGATTATCATACATATGCATAATGTTTGTTACATAGAAAAATATCAAAAAGAGATAAATTATGGTTACTATTATTGTCATTATCTTACTAATGTCCCAAATAAGAATTATGGATATCACAAGTAACATTGGTGTTATCATCAAAATAGCAATAAGTACGCCCAACACCGACATGCTTTTCATTTTTAAATAATGTTTATGCCGTTCAAGCTGATATTCTTCTATCATTTATGTTTTCCTCATAACTTTATACTATTAACCATTATACATAGTAAGTCATCATTTTTGTTGTTTAATTAAGAGGTAAACTCATGCTGCTGACAACATACCAAGAGATTTTTCTAAGATAGATACAACTCCTTTTCTAGCTATAGCTGCTGTCACTATTTCTCCAACAGTAGCTGCAGTCACCGGTAAAATTGCGACTGCGCCAACAGCCACAAGAGCCACAACACCTGCAATGGCTGTTACTTTGAGTGTACTATCTAATGACGCCTTAAACTTTGCCTCATCCTCAGCAGTCCATTCTGCCATAGCTGCAAACGCCAATGGTGAATTGTTCATATAAATATCAAACACAACTGCTGAGTCAATTTCTCCAGGTTGTTTTGCAGCCTTTGGGTCTTTTCCAGTTACTTCTACCATCATATGCACCCCTGGCGTACCTTGACTTAATTTATATGTGCCGTCGATACCAACCTTGATATATCCTGATTTAATACCTGCAGTATATTTATCGAGCGTGCCTGACAAAACAAACCCATTAATAGGCCCACCAACACTAACTAAATAATTTAATAATGACGAATCGATTTTCCCATTTTTAATCGCAACAGTTGGCGTTAAAATAGGCATACTCCCTACAGATAGGGCGGCTTTATAGGACACATCAATTTTTAAAAATGGATTAGACTCAGTTAACGTGTATGTTGGTCCATTATAAACTAACTTGCCACTAGCAATCAAGTTTTTAATCAAACCCCAACTAGTATCATCCACCCAATCTCGGGCTGTTGCTTTAACTAAGCTCGTAACACCTTTATCTATATTTGAAACTGCCACACGATCCAACGCTGGTAGGGTTCCTACACCGACACCATCTTCAAAGAATTGATCAAAGGCCCAATTGGTTGGTTGTGAAAATCCTAGATTACCTGAGAATCCTGTTGACATATTAGAAACGTAGCTATAAAGTACTGCAGGCACTGCCTGTGAAACGCGTGAACTAGCGTTTCTTGTCCCATAGACGCCAATGTTATAATGACTAATACCTGCGGCAATTCCTTGGAAATAAGGAATCGCTGTTGCAGTAATTTCTTCGTCAGTCATATCCATATCAACAGCAAAATAAATTGTATGACCATTAGGAATACCGATAGTGAGCGCAGCATCTACTGCCAAGCGCGCATCTTTAAAGCCTTGATTATAGTTAAAGTAACTCAAATCAGGATTATTATCTTGATAAATTGGCACCAATTTCAAGCCAGCTTTAATGATATTTTGTGCTTCGTTCAACGTCAGGTTTTTATTTCTTTTTGTGGCGCCGCTGCCCACCGTACCTGTCAAATATCGACCAACGTAATTCACTTCATAAGCCACAAGTGCTTTAATCATGCTGCTATCTAGCTGATAAGAAGTATCCATGCCAAAGAAATTTCGAGCTGGATTACCACTAGATAACATCAATGAATACATCGTTGTACTATCTGGTTGGCCTTTTTGAACCGGATCTAACATCATAAAACTTTGGAATTGACTTAAAATATTTTGCGTCGTGCTATCTAAAGTACCGGTAATTGCGGGTCTGGTAGTACCCTTCGTAGCCAAGTATTCTTTCATATTAACATATAACGCATATTGCACCAATCGCGTTATTTTACTACCTAAACCATTGGCAAAAGCTGATTTATAGGTTGCAAGTTGATAAATACCATCCGCTGTTAGACTCTTTAAATAAGTTAAAAAATGACTAACGTCTATCTTTTTTGACAATTTTATGATTTAATTAAGTGATCACCTATTGTTATCACTTTTCTAGAACGAAGGCGTATGATGTTTAAAATTAAGAAGACTCGTATAAAAAAATATTCAAAACTAAACATAATAGTTATGATTATCCTTGTAGTCACTTTTGGTAGCTATATCTTACAACAGCAACACACGCATCATCATGAATCAAAAACGATAAGCCGCCGTAAAACGACAAATCAGCTATCAGATAAAAATAATAACAACGCAATGAGTTCATCTCGCCCAAGTGGTGCCGAATATCAAATGAGAATTGGACCCTTGGCTGACCCAAACGATAAGCAACCAACAAGCAACGCTTGGATTGATCCAAACGGTAGCGGTTATTATTTTGGCGATGGTCCTTTCGATGTCCCTGATCAAAATGGCCATCATCAGTGGATTGATCCGGAAAAAGCTGGCTGGACTAAGACGCCAGATGATGATATAAACGAAGGCTACGATAATGCTGGTAATTAACTTGTTCCAGCATTGTTTAAAATCCTCAAACTAACAAATTGTTAGTTTGAGGATTTGCTATTATTATCTTTTTAGTTGTGAACTCTTATTTAAAAAACGATGTAACCGACTCTTATACAAATTAGATCTAAAAAGCGTTCAGATTGATAGCAAATAACTATCAATCTGAACGCTTTTATCGTATGAATAAACACATTTTATCTCAAAATATCAATTAAATTCTTATTACTTGCCGTTTTAGCCGGTAGGATACCAAATACCAATCCGACAATAGTTGACGTCCCAAATGCTAACAAAAATGTAGATATGGAGACGCTTGCTTTAAAGGGTAAGAAAGCAGAAACACCCATGGCAATGCCTAGCCCACCAAGATAGCCAATCATACCACCACTCAACGTTAACATGACAGCTTCTATTAAGAACTGCCATAAAATTTGCCGTTGTGAGGCACCAACTGCCATACGGATTCCAATTTCTTGCGTGCGCTCACTCACAGCAATGTACATCATGTTCATAACGCCAATACCAGCAATAAATAATGAAATACTAGCTACAGCTACTATAAAGTAGGTAATGCCTTTAATCACAGCACTAACACCTTTCAACATAGCCGCCATGTCATAAAATTCATATGACCCAGCATTATGTTGCGAACCGCTGCTGTTCAATTGATCCGCAATTTTTTGCGTTTCTTTTGATACATTGGCACCAGCAGTAAATGTTAGTTTCAATGTATTTGCTGAAACATCAGCATTGCTTGCTTCAAACACTTGGCGTGGCACAACAACATCATAGTTATTATAACTACCACGCATGGCATCATTGCTAATGATGCCAACAATTGTGTACGTTATGCCATTCAATTCAATACCAGCATTCAAAGCATTCTTTGCGCTCTGATAACCTTTTTTAGCCATGGATTGGCTCACCAAAGCAACCGGATTGCTAATTAAACTGTCTTTTCTGCTAATGCCCTGACCTGAAATCAAATGATCATGATTTGCATTCTGGCTCAAATAAACAACTGGTGATATTTTTTTACCATTAATGACACCTTCAATAGATAAGATACCATGATCATCCGATTGGACACTCGCATGACTGACTTTATTATTTTCACGTATACGATTTAAATCATCATCACTAAATCCGGGAACTTTTTTGTCGTCTTTTGAGACAAAATTAATTTCTGTGGATTGCTCCCCACTGGTGCTAGCTTGCAGATTTTTCATCATCGCCACACGCGCACCATCACCTAGTGCCAAAATAGTAATCACAGAAGCGATACCAATGATAATGCCAATCATAGTCAATATACTACGTCGTTTATTAGACAGTAGTGATCGAAAAGCACTCACAAATAATTCACGTATTTGCATGTTGCACCTCCTCATCACTTTGTATACGACCATCTAATATTTTGATTAATCGATTTGTTTCACGTGCAACATGTTCATCATGAGTAACCATAATAACCGTTGTCCCATGATGATTCAATTCCTTAAACAAGGCAATGATTTCTGCAGAAGTAACCGAATCTAGCGCACCAGTTGGTTCATCTGCTACTAAAAATTTAGGTTTTGTCACAATTGACCGAGCAATCGCAACACGTTGTTGTTGCCCACCAGAGAGATTTTTAGGTAATTTATGATAACTACCAGGTAATCCCACTTGTGCCAAAACTTCATTGACACGCGCAACAATATCTCGACGCTTCATACCAGCATACAATAATGGTAGCCCAACGTTTTCACCAACACTTTGATTTGTAATAAGCTTAAAGTTTTGGAATATAAAACCGACAGATTGATTACGCAACTGTGCATGTTGCTTGCGATTCAATTCACTCACAACCACATCGTTGAATGTATAACCACCATCAAAATGTTGGTCCAAAAAACCAATAATGTTAATTAATGTTGACTTACCTGAACCAGACGGTCCCATAATCGCCACAAATTCACCAGCTTGAATGCGTAAATTAATGTCATGTAACACTTGATAATCATCATTACCTTGACGATAACTTTTACTAATCGCTGATAAATTAATCATTGATCTTCTCACCATTTTTTAAATGACTATCTGGGTTTAATACAACCTTCTCATTCTTAGCAACGCCCGACTTAACAATATAACTTGTCCCCGTTTTAGTAACATCAGCGTTAATACGACTAGCCTTACCGTCGATCACTTTATAGAGACTCCCTTTATAAACAGCAGTACTTGGCACCTTGAGGTCATTTTGTGGTACTTTCACTTTCACACTTTGTCCGTATAAAAAGTTATCATTCACATGCGCAGAAAAAGGATAATATGTGGTACCTTTACTTTGTTCTGCAGGAATTTGGTCAATTTTATCAATGGTTGTTGTTTGATTGGGTGTGCCATCAATGCCTGTCACAGTTACCTTGTCACCGCTGTGAACCTTATTATAGTCGTACTCTGAAATGGTTGCTTGTAACATTTTTTCAGTCGTGTTCATGGTTAAAGCAGGCAACCCATCTTTTGTATTATTATCAACTGAAACAATCCCATCAAAAGGTGCCGTTACATTTACATTGAGCTTAGTTTGTAGATCAACAAGCTTATTTTGTGCATCTTGAGCATCTGCGTTAGCATCAGTCACCGCTTGTTGTGCCTGGGCAACACCATCTTTTAACGCTGCTTTCGATTCTGGTTCCGCTTGATTATAGCTCTGTTGTGCGCTTTTTAGTGCACTTGCAGCACTATTCACCGCACGATTTGATTTAGAAATCATATCGTTTTGATTATCAATGGCCTCTTGCATGTCTGTATTCGTTACAGTCAGCAAAATGTCCCCACTTTTAACAGTTTGACCATTATTAACATTAATTTGTTGTAACTTACCAGTTGGTATATTCAGTGTTTGTGTCTTGCTAGCAATCACTTTTCCAGTCATTGATAAATCAGGCGATGTGGTCACTGTGTAAGTTTGGTAGCCTGCTTTTACTGTTGCTTCTGACTTGTGTGTCGTTTTCTGATACATTGTCACCCCAGTCACTGCTAATAAAGCAACAGCGACAACACTGCTTGTAACAATTAAAGTGACTTTAGTTCGTCGTTTCATACTACTCCCCTCAATACCTGTACGTTCAGTTTGTTATGCTTTAAGCAATGCGCCAGATACAACGGTCAACGCAACAGTCAGTACAACCATAATTACAATATAAATGATTTGTGTGCGTTTTGTAATCACTTTTTCTTGACGTAAAAGTAATGTGTACATCACTGCACTAACCACAGCATTAATAATTGAAGCCACTGTATTGCCTGACTTGTATAGGCTCAGTACAGTCACTAAAAAGATATTAACGATAGCAAATGGTAACCCACTAATAGCTGTTGCGTACCATGATGTTAGAAACGAAACAGACTGCTTGTCTTCTTGTCCAAGTTGTGACAACCAAATAAATAATTTATTAAACAATGCGCCTACGATTACACTAACGATACCAGACACAATTGCTGTGATCATCATAAATTGTGATGCGTGTTCGTCTACTTTAACACCATTAACTTCTGTCACACCAAGTGTGCTCATCACGCCAATACCCATCATAACCAATGTTCCGACAATGGCAATGATTACTTTGTTCTTCTTACTCATTTCTTTTCCCCTTTGTAATACGTTCGTCAAAAAGCCAATAGTAATATTATATCAATGTTTACTGTAAATTTATAGCTAAAGTGGCTACAAAGACGAGATATTGTGATTTTATATGCAAAATTTAAATATTTTAATATTAATGTGCCCAAAAAATTTGAGAACTCTTAATTTAATAACCTCATTGTTCCTTCTTAACGGACTAAAAAATGTATCCACAGGTTTGTTAAACTGGTGAATACATTTTTTTCGCATATGCTATTTTTTCTGTATATCAAATTAGACGTGATATAATCTGTGTTGGAAGCAACACTTACTACTGGAATAACCAAAGTACTTGCTTATCCAAAAAACCTAATATTATAATACAATCCAAAAAACCAATTACTACGGTTTAACTGTTTTAAAAGAATTTTACCATCATCTGATAATTTACCATAGAGTGACAACTTCTGAAGTTCGTTGGTCATTGCCGTCATTTCACGATATGGTAATACTTTTGGTTCGTTCAGACTATTAATAGTATCTGAGATTACTTTTTTTTCATCATGATTTAAGTTTGGATGTTTTTCTAGAAAATCTAGTAAATATTTTCGTTTATCAGCTGTTTTGAACATATATTTCCTTTAACTTTTAATTTCATGGCGCGTACTGTCCTCGAAGCCATCTGTCATATGTTTTTTGATATCCGTCAATCATGACATTAACCGTATGTTGTGTATATGATGTCACTTGAACCATCTTCCATTGATCTCTAGCACTATTATAAAAAAGCGCGTACGGTTGAGCCGTATACTTATATTCCCAACGGCCATAAGTCGCACTCCCGCCCTCAGACATTTGAATTAAAGATTGTGTAACTGGAAAAGGTGCAGTCACAATTGTTGACGTAGAGTCAGCGGATGCTTTGCTCAAATCAACTGAAAAAGCCACTACTCCTGCCAAGCCTAAACTACCCAATACTAAACTAAAGAATTAGAAGCAATACGATTTTATGGTCTGAATGCCAGGTATATTATTATCCAGTTGATATTTAAGCGTTATATTCTTGGCAATTGGATACAAGTCTTCAACATGCATAATTGCTAAAGCATTTAATATCTTAACAATAGTAATATCACTAACATCCCTAAATACTTCTGGTAAAATGCTTTGAAATCAGCCAGAGTATACTTACTAATATCAGTATTAAGAATCAAATAGTGTGTTTTTGCCAATACATTAAAATAGGTATCCTCAAGTGCCTTCCATATCTTGTATTGTCAGTGCCAATGAAATAGGTCTATTCATATGAATCACCTAAAAAAGTAGCAATTCCCATGAGTATATGCGCTTGTAATCTAACATCTTCTAACATTTATCACCTCAAATAAATAAATTAATACATATGCCTTATAGGAATTTTGTGTTCTAAATGCCAGGTAACTTATTATCAAGTTGATATATCTGTGTGATGTTCTTTGCAATTGGGTATAAGTCATCAATATACATACACGATAAGCCATTCAATACCTTAACAATAATAACATCACTAACATCTTTAAACACTTCTGGCTCTAATTTCTGATAAAATGCTTTAAAATCGGCTAGAGTATACTGACTAATGTCGTTATTATGTACTAGCTGATGTGTTTTTGTTAGTACATTGGAAAAAGTCTCCTCAGTCCCTCCAAGGTCCTGTATAACAAGTGCTAATGATACTGGTTTGATATACGAATCCCCTAAAAATGTTGCCATTTCCATTAATATTTGCCCTTGTAATCTAACATCTTCAAACATTTATCACCTCAAATGAATCAACCAATTTCTTTTTTAAAAGTTTGTGTACCATTGCTACGACTGATTTCACACTAAACCTGTTTTTGTTGCTACTTAAATTTTACTATTTAATTTCTTATGTGCAACATACCGATTATAAATATTATTACCAATTAACGCACTGATTGTGATCAAGCATCCAATAATCTCAAAAGCTGAGACCTTGTAACCATTGATAATTGTAATAACAAACGCCACAATTGGCACTAAGTTCATAAATAAAATACCGTTTATTGCACCAATCACTGAACAAACACCTAAAATTGCGGTTAGCGTTGAGTAACGTAAAATCGACCACTCAGGAAAATCTGCACCACCGGCAGTATATATCACCCAGCATAAAGCGCCAAGTAAGATAAATACGACTGCCAACAGCGTATTATGTCCAGATATTAAGACACTAATATGCCCTTTAGTCACAACCATAAACACACCAATTGCTGCGATAACCATTGAAATAAGTGATGCTACAGTTGGCTTTGCACCACGATATAACCACCCTACTAAAACACCCAGCAATGGTTGAATAGCCATCATAACAGAGGCAATAATTGAACCGGATTGTCCCGCAAGCTGTTGTCCTAAGAACACAAGAAAACTAAATCCTGAAAAGGCCGCTGTCCCAAACACCCAAAGTTTAATGGCATGCCCTTCTGTTTTGAATGCTTTGGGACCTTCCACAATAACCAGAATAATTGCAAAAATGATAGCAACACTCCCATAACGTAATAATGTAAAATAAAATGGATCCATAATTTTTAATGCTGGTGCCATGACTGGAAACATACCACCCCAAGACAACACTGCTATTAAACACAAAATCAAGCCGTACACATATTTCTTAGACATACTTTAAACCCTCTTAGGTTTGATTATTAACATCTCAACAACCTTGTTAAAAGTTTATCATTGTCCCTTGCAAAGCGGAATATATGATTTATAATAGGGGCTATAACGTTATGGCATATGTTGATAATGTTTTCTCAGGGGGAAGAAACTTATGATAACTGACACTTCTTTTAATATAGAACTGTTATACGTTTTAGTGGCTGTCAATGATGCCCACAGTATCAATAAAAGCAGTGACGCTTTAAGGATGACGCAACCAGCTATTAGTAAAAAAATTAAGCAACTCGAAACCTATTATGGCAAACAACTTTTTTTAAGAAGTGCTCAAGGTATGACTTTAACTTTAGACGGACAAAACCTTTACTTGGAGGCCAAAAAATTAATCCAACAATTCGAAAACATGCACGCCTTAATGACTGAATCTCAAGTGTCCCTAGCTGATTTAAAATTGGGCGCTTTAGACAGTATTGCTTCCAATATGTATCCCAATTTTTTTAGTCACTATTTATCTGACCTGAAAGAAGTCACCTTGACTAATAAGATTTATGACCTCATTACACCATTTAATTCAGGTCAATTAGATGCTATTTTAATTGACCACGAGTTTAGTAAAGAATTTACTGGTCAATTCGAAGAGATACAGTTATTTGAAGAACGCTATTATTTAGTCTATTCACAAAAAAATAAGGATCTAGTCACTCTCAACAGGCCAACATTAGATGCGACTGACTTGAATCACTTAAAATTGCTCATGTACCCAAAATACTGTCCCATTCATCAGAGAATAAGCCAAATATACCAGATAAACAATAAATCTTTGCCTGATATGGTTGAAATAGATTATAGTGAATCTACGATTGCTATGGTTGCAAATTCTGATTATGTGACAATTCTACCCAAATCAGTCGCCGTTAATAAAATAACCCAGGACCCGACACGCTTAGCAATGAAACAACTGGCTGAACCTTTTATGCGAACTGTCTCCCTGTTTACACGCGACAAGGCCACGCGTCAATTAATCCATGAGATGTTAATCAAATCCTAACGTCAAAGTCATCCTTTTGGGTGGCTTTTTTTACATTATAAAACAAATTACTTTGACAACCACAGTAATTTGTTTTATGATATAGTTAGAATCCATAGAAAGGTGATAAAATGGCTATTTCTAAAGAGCTAATTCGTGGTCATACTGACACGATTATACTAAATATTCTTAGCCAAGGTGATTCCTATGGCTATCAAGTTTCTAAATCTATTCGTCTGCTAAGCCATCAGCAATATGAGCTGAATGAAGCCACACTGTACACAGCGTTTCGACGTTTAGAAAAAGGTGGTGCCATCGCCAGTTATTGGGGTGACGAAACACAGGGGGCACGCCGCAAATATTATAAAATTACAACGTCTGGTCAACAACAATTAACAACGGCCTTACAGGAATGGGAATTTGCGAAGGATGTTATTAGCCAACTAATCACTGGCAATATGCATGAAGGAGTATCACTATGACATCAATTGAAATGGAAATACGCACGCGTTTAGACATTATTTTTTCAAAGTACACGCCCAACGCGCAACTAACCGAATTTAAGGAAGAGTTAATTGCTGATCTCATGGAAGCCTATCAAGATTTCGCTAAACAAGATAAGTCTCACGATGAGGCACTTGATGATGCTTTTGATCAGTTAGGTGATATTGACGTTGTTCTGCGCGATCTAAGTCAAGATAACACCGAAAAATCAACTGACAAAGATGAGCCGAAAAAGAAACCCTTTGTAGACATTTCAGATGATGGTGTTCATATTGGTAATCTGCATATTGATGGTCAAGGTGTTCGTTTAGGTGATGATATCGTCATCGATGGTAAACATGACAAAGTGCAGTTTGGTGATTGGCTTCATGTTGACCATGATGGTGCACGTATTGGTAAAAAATACTATAAATTTGACGATGACAACAATAATCATTCATCTCATTTTGATGATGCAAGCAATACCAACCAGTCCCCATCTTGGGCAACCGCCCATCATAACGCTCAAATTCCTATCAGTGATAAACAGTTTGTTTTTGATTACCGAGATGCAGTTGTTAATTTTTACACCAATGATAAAACAGATCTCATAACTGTCGACGAGTACTTTAACCGTGATAATTCACGATATTTTGCTCATATTGAAGAAAATGACGATCGCGTTTTAGTTTCACAGGGTGACCATCCCCTACTATTTCATGTCCGAACATTAATCAATATTGGGTTTCCAAAAAACTTCAATACGGGTCGTATCACAAGTATTAACCATAGCGGTCGTGTCACTGCATCTAATTTATCACTTGGTACATTTAATCTCGTCATTCAATCTGGTAGTTTCGACGGTCAGCAGCTTAAAGCCAAAAACGCCGCTTGGGAAATCCATTCAGGCACAGTTAAAGCAGATACGCTTAATTTCGAAAAAGCAGAAATATTTGATAAATCAGGTAACGTTAACTTAAAAAACACAACCATTCCTCACGCTAAAATTAGTGCAACGTCTGGATCAATTCAAGTTGATAATTTTACCGGTGGTGGACAATTCAGCGCCAATTCCGGTTCCCTACGTTTACGCATAGCTAAACTAAGTGATGATCTAAAGCTACATGCACATTCTAGTTCAATTCGTGTGACAGTTCCTGAAAATCAGGATTTTAATTTCGACCTATCTTCAAACAATGGTCTTGTGACAATTGAACATCGTAATAATATTCATTTTGACAAAAATACTACGGGTTACAAACGCGGCTTCTATGGTACTGACCCTAAATTCACGATTGATGCTAGTACCAACTTTGGTACAATCAAAGTATACTAACTCAACTAGGTGGCAATTAACTACTATATTGCAGATACACGACAACATATTATTAAGTAAGGAGCATTATTTATCATGACAAAAAAGAAAGCATTTACACGTTCACGTGACAACCGTATGATCGGTGGTGTCATTGGTGGCGTATCTGACTATTTTGGTTGGGACGCTACTATCGTCCGAATCATATTTGTCCTCATTTCAATTTTTTCAGCAGCATTTCCTGGCACATTAGTTTATATTTTAGCTTGGATCATCATTCCTGATGCACCCAGAAAAACACACTACTATTCAAATCGTGAGCCTAAAGATGTTACCCCTGATGATGATTATAATCGTCCTTAATAGTAAAAAGGCACACAATTTCGTATAACATAGTATCCCAAAATTAAGGCGGTACAGTATGTTTAACTACCTAGCATCTCTCATTACCAATAAAAAAGGTTTATCCTAATAAAAAACGATGACTCAATTCCGTCATCGTTTTTTATTACCGTTGCTCGTTAAATCATGTTACATCTTAATTTTCATCAGAATTGGCACGATCTAATAGCTCAGCCACTTGTTCAATCTGTTTGCCGTCTAATGGTGTTTCACGTGAAACATTTTGACTTGTTTCAGCAGACACCACAACTTCCTCATGGTCTACTTTTGCTAGTGTAGCAACTTTAGCGCCGTCTTCTAGGCGAATTAACCGGACACCCAAAGTTGCTCGTCCAGTTTGACTGACCGATGAAGCAGTGAAACGAATCATCACACCTTGTGTGGTTGTCACCATAATGTCTTCATCCCCATGAATAATTGTCATGCCAGCTAACGCACCGTTCTTTTCAGTGATATTAACTGTTTTGATTCCTTTACCACCACGACCCTTAATTGGATACTCACTTACTGGCGTTTGCTTCCCATAGCCTTTTTCTGTAATCACTAATACATTATCATTGGGATTCACAACATCTGACCCAACAACAACATCCCCATCACGCAATCGAATACCACGGACACCTGCTGCGGAACGACCCATGATACGCACATCATCTTCAGTGAATCTGACTGAATAACCATCTTTGGTTGCAATTAAAATGCTCTGTGTGCCATCTGTAATTTGAACAGATAGTACCTCGTCATCATCACGCAATGTTAAGGCTCTCAAACCATTTGTACGGATATTTGAGAATTCGTTCACAGCAGTTCGCTTGACAACACCTAATCGTGTCACAAAGAATAGATAATCTTTGCTTTCACCAGCTTCACCACGAACATTAATCACCGTTTGAATTTTTTCATCACCTTCAAATTTGAGTAAGTTAACGACTGGAATACCTTTAGCCTGACGGCCATATTCAGGTACTTCGTATCCCTTCATGCGGTAAACTTTACCTTTATTCGTAAAGAACAATAATGTATCATGTGTTGACGTGGCAACCATTTGATCCACAAAGTCTTCATCATTAACATTCATGCCTTGTACGCCACGTCCACCACGATTTTGTGCTTTAAATTCAGCTTGCGGTACACGTTTAATATAGCCGTTGCGCGTTAAGGTAACAATAACATCTTCTTCTTCAATTAAATCTTCATCTTCCAAGTTTGTCACATCGCCAACTTGTAGTTCTGTCCGACGCGCATCACCAAATTTGGTTTGAATTTCTAATAGTTCATCGTAAATAATTTGGTCAACACGTTCTTCATGCGCCAAAATATCTTTTAAATCAGCAATCAAAGCAACTAACTTTTGATACTCATCCTCAATTTTGTCGCGTTCCAAGCCAGTTAGACGAACTAAACGCATGTCTAGAATGGCTTGTGCTTGTTTATCAGAAAGTGAATAGCCATCAATTAGTCGTGTTTTGGCCTCTTCTGACGTTGCTGATGACCGAATAATGCCAATAATGGCATCAATATGATCAAGAGCAATTCGCAAGCCTTCTAAGATATGTGCCCGTGCTTGCGCTTTCTGCAAATCAAATGCTGTACGGCGACGAATAACTTCACGCTGATGGCTTAAATAGGCCACTAAAATCTCTTTGAGGCTCATTGTTTGTGGCTTGCCACCATTAATAGCCAGCATATTGAAACTAAAATTAGTTTGCAGCAATGTTTCCTTGTATAAATTGTTTAAAATAACACTAGCTGAAGCGTCACGACGAACATCAATCGACACGCGCAACCCGTCACGATCTGATTCATCACGAATGCCTGTAATACCTTCAATTCGCTTATCTCGCGCAAGCTCTGAAATACGCTCAATCAAACGCGCTTTGTTAACAGCATAAGGTAACTCGGTCACAATGATTTGTTCTTTGCCAGTTTTAGTTTGCTCAATGTCAACCTTAGCGCGAACTGTAACACGACCACGACCGGTTTCATAAGCACGGCGAATACCTGATTTCCCCATAACAATACCACCTGTTGGAAAATCAGGCCCAGGAAGTGCTTCCATCAAGTCAAGCGTGGTGGCTTCTGGATTATTCATTAACACATGAAGCGCAGAAATGACTTCTCCTAAGTTATGTGTTGGAATGTTAGTTGCCATACCAACAGCAATACCAGTCGCACCATTCACTAATAGGTTAGGAAAACGCGCTGGTAGCACTTCTGGTTCGCGTTCTTCGCCATCATAGTTGGGTATAAAATTAACAGTATCTTTGTTTAAATCACGTACCATTTCCATGGCAACTTTAGACAAACGCGCTTCAGTATAACGCATAGCGGCTGCGCTATCCCCATCGACTGATCCAAAGTTTCCATGCCCATCAACAAGCATATGTCGATATGAAAACGGTTGTGCCATGCGAACCATTGACTCATAAATTGCTGAATCACCATGAGGATGGTACTTACCCATCACATCACCAACAATACGCGCTGATTTT